>JAHWGX010000080.1 GCA_019323655.1 Candidatus Woesearchaeota archaeon
CAAGGAGCTCTGCGACGCAGCGCACCAAATCTCAAATTCAAAAAAACAAATCAAAAATCAAAAATTAATTTCCTCTGTGCTCTCTTATCCTCCCTCACTCTATCCTCGCAGCCGCTCAGCGTTCAGTCCGGGTCCGTCGCGAAACTAATCAAGCAGCTTCTCAAATACTCCTCCCTAATTTTTTCTTGACAAAATGGAAAATGTCATTATTATAGGGCAAAATGGCACAGAAGAAGAAAAAAAAACATGATATCAAGATCCCTCCCAAAGGGCCGCAGAGCGAGCAGTACCTGAAAAAACGGAAAAAGAAGCTGAATATCAAGCTCGGCCTGAACCCTGAGGCAATGAAGGATCTGGGATACAAATATCAGCTGGGAAAATTTCAGAAAGTGCTTTTTGTTATTTCAATATGCCTTGGAATGATGCCGTTCTGGTTCATTCTTGAAAAAAAGGAATATGCCCAGAGTCCCTGGCGTTCAGCACGCGCTTTTCTTTTCAACCTCTCTCTCTGGGTTATGTTTGTTCTTCTGGTAATTTTTTGGAAAGATATCTCGGGAAGCTGGAAAGCTTTATAGGCACAGCAGAACTGTGCAGTTAAAAAGTAAAAGGGTGGAAGGGTAAAAGGGTAGAAGGGGAAGAAAAGAATATCGAACACCGATTAACGATTTTTGATTTTAGAAGTAAAAGGAAAAAGATAATATAAGTAAAACTGGATTGTCCGGGGTCGTTGTATCTCTTTTTCACTTTTCTGCTTTTTCACCCTTTCACTACTCAGCCTCGCTGTGTTATTTTCGACTTGCGACTTTAGACTTTCGACCTTAAACTATTTTTACGTTGGTATAGAGCTTGTTCATGAAGTCGGCCAGATAGATACCGAATTCAGGAGGAGCAGGATTCTCTTTTTTCCCGGCAACTACATTTATAAATGTTTTCTGAAGGGAATCTCCCGGACGTTTTGTCTTGCCGACAGGATTGCCTTTGTTGTCTACAGCTTCAAACCGGCTTCCCCAGATACCGGTTGAAAAAGTTGCCTTTTCACCGTAGAAAACAATATTTTCCACACAGCTTGTTGAACTGTGGCCTCCTATAAGGACTGATGCGATTACGCCGCTTTTGAAAAAGATTGAAACTGCCCCGTTTACATCAACCTTTGTTTTTTCTCTGCTTATAAAACCTGTCACTTCTTTTACTGCATCGTTCAGGATCCAGATGAGGGAGTTGATGAGATGGCTTCCTGTGTCATAGAACTGGCCGCCGCCTGAAAACCTGGGATCCTGGCGCCACTTTCCTTTTGTTCCGTTTTTCCATCCTCCCTGCATGACATGGGCAAGCACCATGGTTATCCTTCCGGCTTTGCCTGATTCAATGAATTTCCGCGCAGCCTGATGATAGACAGAGAAGGCTCCCGGGTATGCAATTGAAAGGACCCTGCCTGCCTTGTCAGCTTTTCTCTTAAGGGTTCGTGCTTCTTTGGGATCGGTCACCATAGGTTTTTCAACAAGCACATGGCATCCTCTGTCCAGCGCATCACAAGCCTGGGAAAAGTGCTGCGTGTGCGGGGTAAAAATACCGGCAATATCAAGGTCTTCCCTGTCAAACATTTCCCTGTAATCCGAGTAAAGGTGCGGAACGTCAATCCCGCATTCTGCGCATTTTTCTTTAAGGAGCTTTACTGATTCCTTCGAAGGTTCTGCAATCGCTTTTACTTCAGCATTTTTAAGAGAGGCAAATCCAGGGAGATGCGCCCATCGCGCCATTCCTCCGCATCCGATAAAACCGATCTTGTATGTGCTCATGGTCTGTTCCTGCTATAACATACGAAAGTATAATGAATCGCTTTAAAAAGCGGCTAATTGTATCATTTGCATAATAGAAGTAAAATAAAATATTTTGTTTTTTTTAAAAAAAAAATTGATTTTTCCTTTATATCCGCTAAAATAAAGGAATTATGTCAGTGACATAGGAATACTTTTGTGCCCGGAAATGATATTGCTGATCTTCAGGCGTTAATCGGCTATTCTTTTAAAGACATTTCTCTTCTTCAGGAAGCACTCACCCATGCCTCCTGTGAGACTTCTGCAGATAAAAACTATGA
>JAHWGX010000081.1 GCA_019323655.1 Candidatus Woesearchaeota archaeon
AGATATCTGAAGGCAGAGTGCTACACCACTATGCTTCAGAAAGCAAAGCATGTTGACAAAAAGTATATTGAAGAGTTTGCTAAGGAATTAGCTTATGCTATGTAGAAAACACGAAACTTCAGTATAATGTTAAATATAGTTCCCAAGGTTACATTCAACTATTCTTTAATCTGCTCCGCGATTTTAGTGCGATGCCTCGCTTTCCTGCCATAACGCTCGGCATCGCCTACTGATTGCAATAAATCCGAGGCAAAAATTTGTGAATTGCGAGAGCTCGCTTAAGCAGATGCTCTCGCTCGCTTTCCTCCCAGGCAATTTTTGCCGAGACTATTTTTTGTTGCCGAAGGCAACGGAATTATTTTTATTTGTCAGGCTTTTTTGAAAGGGTTTACTTTATAACCTTGCCTTACATACAAGCGCTTGGCAAATGCTGCTGCAAATCCGATATGTTTAAATATAATCTGCCCAAGGTTAATATAAAAGATGGAAGAGCTAAACGTTGACGATATTTTCAAGGATTTTGAGCAGAAAGTTGAGGATAAAGGAGAGGCGCATACTGCAGGAGAAATCAGCGAAGAAGAGCTGAAGAGAAAATACCAGCAGGCAGAGCAGGTTCTGGAGGAAAAGCGCAGAAAGGAAAGGGAAGCGTTTGAAGAAAAGAAAGAAGAGAGAGTGCTGGAGCGCAAAGCGCCTTCTAAAGCGCTTCCAAACAAAGAGAAAATAGCGTATATGGTTGTAATTCTTGTCCTGTCCCTTTACATTATAAATGATTTTGCATTTAACCATCTGGGAGACAATTTTGGGGCGGAAAAAGAGCAAAGCATTACAGCAGCGGCTGTTAGTGAATCCGGTTTTGAGGAAGAGGATAAAACTGATGAGGCTGATGTTGAAGAGGAAATTGATGAGCAGGAAAATGCAGTTGAGGAGGAAGATTCAGCAGAAGATGCTTTAGCGGAAACAGAAGAAACCCTCTCAGGAATAATAGAACTGACAATAGACAAGGTTTACACAGAAATAATTGATGAAGAAGATGATTTAGGATGCATAGAAAGGGTTGTTTTTACTATTGGCAACGGCAAGGACAAGGTTTTAACCCCTGTTGTTAGTGTTTATGCCTATGACTCTGAAATGGATGAGAGCTGGGAAACCAAGAGCAGGGGAGAGTATGCATATGATATTGGGATTAATCCGGGCAAAAAGCACACAGGCAGCATTGACCTTGTACCAAAAACCTTCAGAAACCTCGATTTAAAGAAAAACATAAGATTAACATTAAGCGACACTGAAGAAGGGTTTATTACTGTTGTTAACGATAAGGTTGTTGTTGGGTGAGTTTTTTATTTTAAAAATTGGGGATCTACCACACCTTAGATAAAAAAGCCCCCTTATTTGTAGGAGTATGTGTTAAAATCTTTGCGGTCTGTGAGGAAGGCAGACTTACATAATTAGCATTTACTGACCCCGGATTTACGATAGCACTGAGATAATCTTCCAACAAAGTGCCACCATCTCCCTTTTGTAGAGACTCGAGAACTAATGTCCTAAACACCCCTCCTGAACCCACTGTTAATCTGGAATTATCTAAAGCCTCTACAAGTTTTGTTTCTAGCTCATCCTGTTCTATCTCGCTCATTTCTTTACTTAAATCTGCATGCAATCCAATCAGGCGAGCTCCTTTATAGAGAGACGCAGTATAAACTTCCAGTGTTGGAGCAGTTCCCAAAACAACAGGACGGATTACAGGAACATCATTTTCCTGAGGCAGCTTAATAGGCATTACTACAGCGTCAGGATTATAACCCTTAAAACACTCCCGTAATATGTATTCAGAGCCTCCTAAAGATTGGTAAAACTTGTTTTCTGGTACATCTTTGACTCTTAATCCCTGTAAAAGCATCCCCACTTCCTCAACAGGAAAGGTATCCATTTTTATCCATCGAAACTCCGCTTCTAATCCTTCTGGAGACTCTTTAATTGAATTAAAAAAATACGTGCCCCTCTTTAATCTATCCCAACCATTTTCACTTAAAGTTATAACTCCCTTTGATCCCTTTAAGTTTTCTTGGAGTATATGGGTTAGTTGTGGGGCATTGTGCAGTACTCCAACCTCCCCATTAAATACACCAATAGCGCTTGCCGTAGAATTATCATAATCATTAAGGTTTTGTATTGTTGCTCTATTACCTCTACAGAGTGCTTTTAATACAAACATTTCTGGAGTTGAAGTTGGAACATATAATTCATTTGGATCTGTTGTTAGATGTAAATTTCCGTTTAACATTTCCTTTGCTGCTGGATAATTAGGTCCTTCAAAAACTTGAACATTATAAGGCATTTTCATTTTTAGTTTCACCTCAAAACAGCATAAGGCACTATTATTTAAACCTTTCGGTTTTTAACCACAAGAAAGTAGTTACATTAACAAAACACTCTCTGCCAGTTCATCCAGATGTTATTGACAACCTCTTTCAGCTCCATGCCCTTTATCTCTGCAACTTTTTTATAAGCCTCGAGGACAAAAGCAGGCTCATTCATCCTGCCTTTAAACGGGCTTAAGTAAGGGGCATCCGTCTCGCAAAAGAGCTGCGTTATCGGGGCCAGTTTAACATTATCCTGGAACTGTCTGCTTCTTACAATATTTGTAGGGGCTGTTAAGAGCCAGCTGTTGTCAATTATTTTTTTTACCAGCGGCTTTTTTCCGGAAAAGCAGTGCATCACAACTTTTTTTAGCTTGGAGCTTTCAAGCATCTCGACACAGTCCTGCTCGGCCTTTCTCGAATGGACAATTACAGGCTTGTTTATTTTTTCAGCCATTGATATCACCTTTCCAAAAATAATTTTCTGCTCTTTGGCGTCGTCCAGATGCATTGAATAGTCCAGGCCTATTTCTCCTACAGCGGCAATATTTTTTTTATTCTTTATTATAAAACCTATTTCTTCTTCAATGTCAAATTTGTTTTTTCTTAACGGAAGGCTCCCGGATTCTATCTCTTTTTGCAGGGTCTGGACAGGATAAATTCCGATAGATGCTTTTACAATGTCATATCTTTTAGCCAATTCCAATGCTTTCCTGTTTGTCTCGGGGTTAAGCCCTGCGGTAAGAATTGCCTTTAAGCCTGCTTTTTCTGCATTGCCAATGACTTTGTCCAAGTCATTAAAATAATTAGGGTCAAGATGGCAGTGTATGTCTATCAGCATTTTTCAGGTTAAAACAATAATGTTTATAAAGCTTGTTGCATTAGTTTTAGCTATGGACAGTGTCAGAAAGTCAGGAGCATAAGTAATTCTGTTTTCATTAGCCCAATAATTTTAATTTCAATATTCTTTTTCATTAGCTAATAATTGAAAATAATATAATCAAAAATACATTAAGGTGTTAAAAATGTCAGTCTATGTTATAAATAAAAAATGGAAGGGGCAGCTGAAGAATTACATGCCCATGGACAGATTTCCCGAGATTAAAGGGTATGATTTTGAAGGGGATTTTGACTTCAATAAGTTTGTCGGGAGCTACCAGAACATGGGGTTCCAGGGCTCAAACCTGGGTGCAGCATTTAAAATACTGTCAAATATGCTTGAGGAAAAAAGCAAAGGAAAACTAAGCATATGGCTTTCCTTTACAGGAAATATGGTAAGCTCGGGGAACAGGGAAATAATAGCATACCTGGCAAAAAACAAGCTCATTGACGGGATAACAACAACTGCAGCATCCCTGGAAGAGGATATTATCAAGTGCATAAAGCCTTTCCATCTGGGAACTTTTGACATACAGGGAAAGTTTCTTCTTGACGAATCTATAGGCAGGATAGGAAACATTCTTGTGCCGATGGACAGGTATCTGTATTTTGAAAGGTTCTTTAACGATTTTTTCAAAAAGCTTATGGAAGAGTTTAAGGGAATCCCGTGCACTTATGAAGTCGTGCATGAGATGGGCAAATATGTTAAGGAGCACAAGCTGACAAAGAAAAACCATGAGCAGTCTTTTGTTTGCTGGGCTGCGAAGAACAATATTCCTGTTTTCTGCCCGGGCATTACTGACGGAGCAATGGGAGACTTAACAACATTCTTTAAGCGCAAGCATCCAAAGTTTGCAATAGATGTTACAAAAGACAACTTAATGCTTACAAAAATACTGCAAAACACCCCAAAAGCAGGATGCATAATTTTGGGAGGGGGAATTGCAAAGCACTTTTTGCTGAACTCGGCTATATTCAGGGATGGCTTTGAATACAGCATTTACATAACAACTGCAAATGAATTTGACGGCTCTGACTCCGGAGGCAATCAGGAGGAAGCAATAAGCTGGGCAAAGATAAAGCCGAATGCGCAGCGCGTCAAGGTTGTTGCAGACGCGACACTAATATTCCCGCTGCTTGTCGCAGGTGTTGCAGACAAACTGTAAATTAAGTTTTCTAAGCAAACATCTAAGGGGCTGTGCCGGAGCGGAACTGAAGCAAAAATGGGCTACCATGATAACACTCTGCTAAGATGCTGCATTAACAACACGCACCATTTTGGTTAATATCATTTTATTATTCTGCCCGCCCGCCTCCCCTAAATCAGGCACAGCCCCTTGCGTACAATCTTAAGGTTCACCTTACACAAACTAAAAAGATTTAAATAACTTTAACAATACAAACTTTTAACATGGACGCGGTTATAATTGCAGGAGGAAAAGGGAACAGGATGGAAGGCTACCTTCCAAAAGCTCTGGTAGTTGCTAAGGGAAAGCCAATTTTATCCTACCAGATTAATTACCTGTTAAAATCAGGAATTAAAAAAATAGTTCTGGCATTGGGCTACAAGGCTGAAGAAGTGGTTAGGTATGTAAAGTCAAATTATCCGAATGCGAAAATTGATTATACGGTTGAAAAAGAGCTGCTAGGAACTGCAGGAGGGCTTAAGCTGGCACTGCAAAAAACAGAGTCAGAGTATGTGGTGGTTTTAAACTGCGACGACATTACTGATATGCCTATATCAAAATTGGGGGAGCGTAAAGAAAACACAATCTGCATAGCACATCCACGGCTGCAGTTCGGAAGGATTAAGGAAAAAGACGGCTATGCGGTATTTGAGGAAAAGCCAATGCTTGAGGACTGGGTGAGCTGCGGCTGGTACCTTTTCAACAAAAAACAGATGCTTGAAATACTCCCGGACAAAGGCATGCTTGAGTACGATGTTTTTCCCAAGGTCAAATTAAGATTATTCAAGCATGAGGGCTTCTGGAAAACCCTAAACACAAAAAAGGATGTTCTTGAATTTGAAAAAACAGATCTGCCGGATGCGCTGAAAATATTGTAACTAAATAACTTTATAGCCCCACTCTCAGCGTAACAATCTCAAAAGGCTTTACCTTCAGCCTTATTCTTTCATCTTTAAGCTCAATTTTCTTGCTGAACTCCCTGCTGTAGTCTTCCATCAGGTTTACTGCCTTTGCGCTTTTTGGGTTCTTGAAGAAAGTCAGGGAGGCATTGGTTTCCTTTCCTTTTGCTTCGTAAAACCTGACTATTATGCCCTTTTTGTTTTCTGCTTTTTTTATGGCGCTTACAATAATGTTGCCTGGCTCTGCCCTTAGGAATGACCTTCTTGCCCTGTATTTTTTTTCTCTTGAAACCTGTATTGCACTCAGCTCATAATTAAATTCGTAGCCCTTTTTGTAGGATTTTGCATTTTTCCAGTCTTTTTCATGGGGATAAATTGCATACTCAAACTCGTATTTCTTGAACTCGGTTGCGTCAGGGACAGGAATTGCAGGCCCCATCCTTCCGTCAGAAGAAAGCATATCAACAGACCTCAGCAGCGTTAAGTAGACATTGCCGTCCCTTATTTCATTTTCCGGGTTTCCCTTGTTAATCACTGTCAGCCCTTTTTTCCCGTCGCTATAGTCAATCCATCTTAGCGAAGGAAAAACTCCGCAGGGCTTTTCAACCCATCCTTTTGGCTCGGTATAGTACTGGTTGGTCTTCCTGTCCACAGCGCCAAACTGGCTCTCGCACGTGTATTTTGAGCTTTTAATGTCTGTGTTGAAAACTGCCCTCAGCCTTATCCTTGGGTGCTTGTTCTCAACTATGGTCAAAAAATCAATTCTTGGGATATCTTTATAGATAATTATTTTCTTTTTGAACTTTATGAATTTGTGCCTCCACAATATCGGGCTTAGCTTGTCTGTCAGCCTGTAAGGCCACCTTAGCGAGTAATATTCGCCTTCTATGTTAATGACCCTCCTTAAGGGAGACTTGTCAATCCAGAAATTGTTTACAAGGAAGAGGCCGTATTTTATCCCCTTTCCGCTTTCTGTCTTGATAGGAGTGCCAAAAGATTCCCTGTGGTAATAAAGGTCCCCAATTTCTTCCTCAATTACCAGCTCATTTCCCCTGCATATGCTTTTGCCATTCTTGAAAACTTCTATAATGCCTGTTGCCGGAGAAAACTTCACCCTGAAAAATTTGTTTTCGATGCTGTTCCCCCTTATCCTTAAAAACTGTCCCTTTGAGTTTTCCGGGTTCTTTGGAATAGTCCTGTATATTCTATATCCAAGCGCAGGAACATTTGCGACAAAAGCTATCCTTACGCTCCTGAAAGAGTCGTCATCATATCTTGAGAATCTTGTAACTTCTACCTCTACTTCTTCATCACCGCTCTTCAGCCCCTCTATCCTGTAAACCTGGCCTTTTTCAAAATTCAGCTCTGCCTCCACCCAGTTTGAAACATCCCACGACAGGGGATTAAATACCATAACATCGCCATTCCTGCCGTTTTTTGCGTCATGCTTAAGTATAGAGTTAAGCACGCGAGGCAACAGGTAGTTAAGCTGCGAGTTCAAAAACCACCTGTGCTGCTTGACTTCCTCATATACAGAATCCATTCCTGTTCCGGGGATGACGTCATGAAATGCCAAAAACAATATTTTTTCCCAGCAGTTTCTCAGCTCTTCGGAGTAAGTGCCTCCTAAAATGGATAAAAGCGCAGAAAACCTCTCAAAGCATAGCAGCAGGTTTTCATATTTTCTCAGGCTTTGCTTAATCCATATCCTGCTTGATGCCACATCCGGAAAAACCTCTGAATATCTTCCGGAATACATTTCCCCGGTCCGGATGGGCAGCCTCTTTGACTGTTCCAGCTCCTTAAAGAATTTGTAGGGTGTTGAAATCTTCATTCTTGACTTATGGGTTTTGTTCCAGTTTTTGACTGCATCTATAGTCTCCTCCTGGGGCATTGTGACTCCGCTGCCGCATGGCATAAGAACATGGCTTGTCACAGCCGAATCCTTGAGCGCTTCATAGCTCTTGTCAAGTTTTCTCATGTCCAGGCCTGCCCTGTAGCCAAGGGGCATAAAATGGGAAATAATCCTTGTTCCGTCCAAAGCTTCCCATAAAAATTCTGAGGGCTTTTTTTCAGGGCTTCCTCGCCTGAAAGCAAGGTATTTATATCCGCTCTTCCTGTATATCTGCGGGAGCTGGGCGTTTAAGCCAAAGCTGTCTGCCTGCCACATCACCTTCACATCCACGCCAAACTTCTCTTTGGTATACTGCTTCCCGAACATTATCTCCCTAATCAAAGTTTCTTCCTGGGGAAGCATTGTGTCTGCCATAAGGTACTCGCCGTCGGCAATTTCTATTCTGCGCTGCTTGACATATTTTTTTATTTTTTTGAAAAGCTCTATGCGCCTTTTTTCAACCTCCTCCAGCAGATAAGCCTGCTCTACAAGGAATTTGTATTCTTTTGTTGTTCCAAGCATATCAACTGCTTTCTTAAGTATAAGGTCTATGTTGATGTAGAAATAATCCTCTTTGGTGAAAACCCATATTGCGTCGTAGTGTGTATGCGGCACAAGATAAATTGTATCCTTCTTTTTCATTTTTATTCACCCAAAACAAATTTTTTTACAGCCTCTGCCCAGCCTTTAGGCCCTATACCCCTGGCCTTGTAAAGGCTTTTTATTTTAATCCGAGCCCATCTCCTGTCTGGATTTTTTACAAGCACCGGTATGTCCACATATTTAAGCATTGCCTCATCAGTATAAGAGTTTCCTATGCCAATGGAAACTACACTGGCATTTTTCTTGTAGAGGTTAGTTAATATTTTAACTGCTTTCCCCTTGTGGCTCTTTTTTCCGAAAACATGAATTCCTTTTCCCCCGCATACAACATTGAATCTTTTTTTTAGCTTTTGCAGGGCTTTTTTATCTGCATCAAGCAATGTCTCGCTGTACTGCCTTTTTTTGGCAAGCTTTGCGCCTTTTAAGTCCAAGCCCATCTCCTTTGCAATTTCCTTTTGGCTCATGTTGAAATAGCCTTTTATATAATGCCTCCTGCTTAATCTTTTTAGCTCTTTTTTGATTTTTTTGTATTCGATGCCTAAAGTGATTACATCATAATTGCCGCTGAGCTCGCCTTTTCTTTTTTTGAAATATCCTTTTGGAATATAGACAGCAGAGCCGTCCTCTGCAATAAGGGGGTGCCTTAATCCCATCTTGTTCTGGAAAATCTTTTGCTCGCCAATTGTTTTTGCAGAGCAGAAAATGACCGGTATTTGTTTTTGCTTAAGCTTCCTAAGCACAGGAAGCGCTTCTTTGAACCTATACCTGCTGTCAAGAAGCGTACCGTCTAAATCAGTAAAAATCAGATAAAGCTTATCACTCTTTTTTTTGGTTTTTTCTGAATTCAGCATTGACCATACCTAAAATTAAACCTTTAAATAATTTTTGTGAAAATAATTCTACAATACAATATCCTTGCTCTGCCCGAATGCAAAAGCAAGCTCATCCTGCTTTCTTGTGTTCTCCTCTGCTTCGTTGAATGTTCTTGCCTCATTCAGGCAAAAAGACAATGACCTTAACTCCCACAGCAGGTAATAAAGCTCATAATACATTTTTGCAAAGTTAAAGTGTATAAACTTCCTTACAAGAGTGTTGATGATTCTTATCCATTCTTTCCTTGTCAGGAATCTGCTTTTTTCCTTGAATTCCTCTGTGGACTTTGCCCTCAGCAAATCAAGAATTAATGTGCTGTCTTCAAATTTTGAGAGCGAAACATTGTTTATCCTGGTAGGAGTTATCTGGCCGTTTGCTATAAGATTTTTTACATAACCCAGCAGCATTTCAATCTCGTAGTCCGGATTGTTATAGGCCACCTTCCTTATATCAGGGCCGATTCTCTTTATTTTCGGTGAGTGCGGCAGCTGCTTTACAAACGACTTCTTGAATTTGGGTATCTTAAGGTATCTCCTTTTGTAATAGATAAGCTTGGACATTTCGTCAAAGCATTCTATTGATATTGGCCTCATCCAGACACTGCTTTTTTTGTTGCATCCTTTTTGAGCAAGATACTGCTCAGCAACTTTGAATTTGCCTTTTAGCGTTATGACGGTCAAAAAAACATCAATGCCCCATGTGTGCGGGGGGGCTATAATGTTTTTGAGGATGTATTCTGCAAGCTCTTTAGTCATACACAGCTCGCCTCCAAGAGGCTGGTTGATTCCTTTTCCTTCGGGAAAAAACATATTGATCAAAGGCCTTACAGTATGCCTCTCTATCTGCGCATCAAAAGGGGCCATGTCAAAATACCCCCTGCACATGTCCACCCGGTTTTTGTCGATTCCCTCAGCCAGCACATCGCACCATTCAGGAGTTGTTGATGTGATGTCAGAGCCAAGAAAAAGTATTTTTGAGTGATTGTCTTTTAATGCCCGTTTCATTCCGGTGACTATAGCTCCGCCCTTGCCGGTGTCCCTCAACTCAGAATAAAAAATCTTGATTTTTTTATTGTACTTTTTCTGCAGCCGGGGTATCTTTCTCTTCAACAATGGCGCAGTTCCGTCAGTGGACCATCCGTCAACAATATAAATCTCGTCTACATTGCCAGACTTAAGGCCCCTCTCAACAACATTCAAGGGCTTTAATTTCTCGTTTCTTTCTGGCACTATCAATACGTTAGTCATAACTGCAGTTAAAAAATCATTATTTATAAAGTTTTATGAATTTTATAACAGAAAGCTAACTATAACTATGCAATATACCAGCAACTTTTAAAAAGAATTTATGATTAGCAATATATTTGGGGTGTTTATTATGAAAGTGACTGCAGTATTTCCTGCTTACAATGAAGGCAAAACAATAGGGCAGGTAGTAAGAAAGGCTAAGGAATCCAAGCTAGTGGACGAAATACTGGTAGTAGACGGCTACAGCACTGATAATACTGTTGACGAAGCGAAAAAAGCAGGGGCAAAAGTGGTTTGCCAGTACAAAAAGAAATATCCCGGAAAAGGGATAGCCATTAAGACAGCAAGGGACGAAGCCCAGGGAGATGTTCTGGTTTTCTTTGACGCTGATGTTAAGAATTTTGAGGCGTGGATGCTTGAAAAGCTTGTCAAGCCTATTCTTGACAATGATTATGATTATACCATTGCGAATTTTCTGGAAAGGAAAGGCCGCGTTACAGAGCTTGTTGTAAAGCCGCTGCTGAAAATGTTTTTTCCAGAGGTCAAGTTTAACAATCCTCTGGCAGGGGAGTTTGCACTAAAGAAAAAAATACTCTATGACATCGAGGTTCCGGATGACTGGGGAATAGAAACCGCATTGACAATTGATGTTACAATGAAAGGCTATAAAACCCTTGAAGTGGATTTTGAGGGCGCGAAAGGGCATGATGCAAAGCCTGTGGAAGATTTGGTAATAATGTCAAAGCAGATTCTTGATACGTTTATGGCAAAGATTACAGAATACAACCGGGTTTTGGAAGGCCTGGAAAAAACAAAAAAGATGCCGGAAAACTGGATAGAAGAGCTCAAAAAGGAAGTCATTGAAAAAGTGAAGGAAGACGTGCCTAAAGATGAAGTTGACAAATACTTCTGCAAGATAAATGAGGATATCTATAAGATAAGCTCGCTTGAGAATTTGTGAACTTTGCATTTCTTAATACTGAAGTTTCGTGTTTTCTACATAGCATAAGCTAATTCCTTAGCAAACTCTTCAATATACTTTTTGTCAACATGCTTTGCTTTCTGAAGCATAGTGGTGTAGCACTCTGCCTTCAGATATCTAC
>JAHWGX010000004.1 GCA_019323655.1 Candidatus Woesearchaeota archaeon
CAAAAAAGGCTGCAGAAGACGCTTACAGGCAGGCTAAGATAACGCCAAAGGACATTGATTTTGCGGAAATACATGATGCTTTTACAATAGTGGAGCTGATTTCATATGAGGACCTTGGTTTTGCGGAGAAAGGCAAAGGCCAGGAGATGATAAGAAAGGGTACTGTAAAGCTAGACGGAAAACTCCCGGTCAACCCGTGCGGAGGATTGAAGGCAAAGGGCCATCCAATAAGCCCTACAGGAATTGCGCAGGTTGTTGAAATAGTTGAGCAAATGAGGGGGGAAAGCAAAGAAAGGCAGGTTAAAAACACTAACATAGCTTTAGCCCAGAATATTGGGGGTGTTGGAGGCACTGTAACTGTCCATATATTTAAAAAATGCTGATCTAAAATAAGCGAGGTAATCAAAATGATAATAAGGTGGGTTTGTAAACAGTGTGGTAGAAAATGGATTTATCCTATAGAAAAATGTATTTATTGTAAAAAAGATGTTGAAGAAAGGGTAAGCAAAAAGCTGAAAGTGGTTGGCTTTACCAAAGTAACTGTTCCAAGCCTTCTCCATCCTGTAACCCCTTATAACATACTCCTTCTGGAAGATGAAGAAGGAAACAGGATACCTAAAAAGACTGTTAAAGACTACAACATAGGGGATTATTATGAGGAAAAACGTGCAACAAAAGAACCCGCAGTTTCAATTGTCAAGATAAAATATGACTTGGACAAAGCAGTGGAAGATGCATTCTATTTGATAAATGATATCGAGGTCACTAGTTCCTCAAGAATATTGATCAAGCCCAATATGATGGCTGCAACATACCCTTATCTTGGTGTAACAACAAATCCCCGGGTAGTTGCAGCAATCATAAAATACCTTCTCAAGAAAGGCGCAAAAAAGGAAAACATAGTTTTGGCTGAGCAAAGCTTACACGCCCCCTTTGAAAGTGCTATGAAAAAGTCAGGTTTTGAATTTTTAAGCAAAGTATCAAAAATAAGTTTTATTGACCTGGCAAAATCAGAATTCGTTGAAAAAGAAGCTGATGGAATAAAATTCAAGGTAGCCAAAGAAATCTTTGACAGAGATGTAATAATCAATGTCCCTGTTTTAAAAACGCACTTATTATTTGGCATATCTGGGGCATTTGAGAATATGTCCAGATTAATCTCTCCTGATGACTTGTTAAATATGGAGCATCTGGCAAAGGAAAGGAAAATAGACTTAAATGAGGCAATAGCAAAACTGCATACATTATTGCCAAAGTATGTAACCTTAAGTGATGGCCTAATAGGGCAGGAAGGAAACGGCCCTATGAACGGAACACCCGCTTTTTTGAATTATATCCTGGCTTCAAAAAATCCTGTCTCTCATGACGCTGTCTTTAATGAGCTGGGATTGTTTGTAAGAAAAGCCAAGTATCTGGAAATTGCAAATAAGCTTGGTTTAGGAGAAAGTAACATTGAAAAAATTCAGATTGTTGGAAACGAACTTATGGCAACTGCCCGCGAGCTAAGGCCTGCCCTGGGCTCAAAGCTAATGATGTGATTAATATGTATGTTAAAGGCATAGGCATGACAAAATTTGGCAGAATAGACAAGCCCACACACTTAATAGCTTATGATGCCGCCTATGAGGCAATAGAAAATTCCGGGATCAGCATTAAAGACATTGATGCTGTTGTTTTTGGGAACCTTGATATAGAAACAAATGGGGAGAGGCAAAGGCATATTGTCACAATGCTGAGTTCCCTTTTCAAAAAAAATTTGCCCATAGTCAGAACTCCTACTGCGTGTTCATCAGGAGGAACAGCTTTGTGGCTGGCAAATAAGATAGCCAAAAATGACCCAAGCATAAACAATGTCCTGGTTATAGGCGTCGAGAAATTGTCTGTAATTCCTACTCCTGTACTAACAGATGAGTTGATGATGGCTGCTGACCAGGTTTTTGAGCAGCCGGAAGGTGTAATCTTCCCGGCCCAAAATGCCTTGGTAGCCCAGCAGCATTTTCTCAGGTACGGCAGCAACTCTGATGACCTTGCTCTGATTGCATTAAAGAACCATGAAAACGCATTCATGAACCCCCAAGCTATGTTTTACGGCAAGAAGGTTACGCTGGAAACAATAAAGTCAAGCCATATTGTTGCAAGCCCCTTAAGGCTTTTTGACTGCAGCATTAGTGTTGATGGCGGCGCTGCATGTGTAATAAGCAGGGATAAAAGCAACATTAAAATTATTGCCTCCAGCCTCTACACAGACTCATTATCGCCTTTTGAAAGGCCGGATATGGTAACGTGGAATGCAACAAAAAAGGCTGCAGAAGACGCTTACAGGCAGGCTAAGATAACGCCAAAGGACATTGATTTTGCGGAAATACATGATGCTTTTACAATAGTG
>JAHWGX010000082.1 GCA_019323655.1 Candidatus Woesearchaeota archaeon
GCAGCAACTGCTATAATTATTAAAACAACAACTGTTATTAAGAATGATTTCTCCACGCTATCACCTTTTTTTATTAATATTTGGTGTTATGTTTAAATATTTTGTGTTTATGAGGTACACCGTCCAAGATCCCCTATTTTAGATAGCCACTGACAATAGAAAAGTATTTATATTTCGTTGGATATTATATCCAATAAGGTGATATTTTGAGCAAGATTAAAAATACATTAATAGACTTAATTGCAAAAAATTTTATCGAAATAAACAAAAAAAGTAGGTTAAAAAGCAAAAACAGAAAAAATTATTTGAGAAAAAATATAGCTGGTGAATTTTCTATTTCTGCTGTTTTAATAAATTCTGCATTAAAAGAAGTTAAGGGCAAAAGTAAAGAAACCCTATCGAAAAAGGAGGTTTTGGAGGAAACAACTGAAGAAGAATCCAAAAATAATAGGGGAATAATAAACGGAGGCTATGGGGCAATAAGCAAACATTATGGAATCTCTCCAGGTGTAAAATATTCTGATTACAGCAGTATATGGAGCCATCTTGGAAGCTTTAGAACATATAATGCATACGAAGGTTTGGAAAGCTCAAACTCTGCAGCGATTAAAAATGGGGAAAGCTCCAGAGAAATGATAAGCCTAGAGACAATAGACAAAGCGGCAAAACACTTTAAGTATTTTGTGGTGGGAGACGTAATGGGGGATATTGGTTTTGTCCCTCCGGTTGGCTCTGGAATAGACTCAAAGGAATGGGAAAAATACAGGCTTATGACCCAGATGTCAATTTACCAGCCGTTCTTAAAATTAAAGATGGCCTCTGCCTAATTTTATGCTGCAATTACTCTAAACCGGCATATTTCCTTATCTTGTAGAGGGCGGCCCTGCTTGCTACGAGCAGGTTTGCAACTTCATTGCTTGCAGACACGTATTTGCTCCTGTCAAGCCTTTCACCTATCACATCTACAGCGTCCATTTGTGCAGGCGTTAAAGGGCCCATCATGCTTGCATACGCAATGCCCTGCAGTTCAGAATAATCGCTGTAAGCCTGTTTAAAGGATACATACCGCTGATTTTCCTCCTCTGGTTCAGGAGCCTCTTTTTTTACAGTGCTTTCGAGCTCTGCCAACTCTTCCTCAAAAAGCCTGGCAATATTTACCTCATCCTGGGGAGGTGTAACCTCTTCTGCAAATTCCTCTGTCTTTAATTCTTTTTCTGAATCTTTTATGAGCTTTTCAATGTCAACTATTTCCGCTTTTCTTTTATCTTCCAGGTTCTTCAGCTTTTTTAGCCTCTCCTCTGGCCTCAGCTTTCTCAATTCTTTTTTTAATTCCTCAATATCTTCGTTTTCCGGCATCTTAAACTGCATAAACCTCGGAGAATTTAAACATTTTGCCCTTCAACAGAATCAAGTATGACGCCCTTTTTGGGCTGAGGGAGGAATTAAGTATGAGAACGAGGGGGATTCTTCAGACGCCTTTATCCTCTTTTTTATTTTTTCTTCGAGAGCTTTCAGGCTGTCGTTTACTGCTTCTGGTTGTAAAGCTGCTGATGATTTCCGGGCCCTATGCTGCTGGAGTTTTCTAATCTGCATTTCTATGCTCAGCTCCTTATAGAGGAGAAGCAATACATTGCCCAGCTCTAATTTTTTGGCTAAAAACCCGTTTGGAAGGCTTTTATATATGCCCAGTGCGTTTTCATAATACCTTATAGCATCTTCTATTCTCCCTGTTTGCAGATTTGAGAAAGAGCTGTTGATAAGCATCTCCACTTTGCCAATCCAACCCTTGAAATCGTTTATGAACTTGGAGTCTATCCTATCGTGGAGCTTTTCGTAAAGATGGAAAATTTCCTTGTTGATGTCTCTTCTCTGCTCAAGGAGAAATTCAGGAATATTGTTTCGCATATCGCTTATTTCAGAGTACAGCTTAGTTGCGCTGTCATACTTCCTGTTTTCCAGGTCATCCAGAGCTTTATTCAAAAGCCGGCTTATTATGTTTTTTTCTTTTTCTGTTGTTGGCACTAAGCTGCCTAGCGCAGTTTTTGCCATATTAGCAGCGTTATTGAGTTCTGCATAAAGTTTGTCATTCCATTCTAATTTTGCCTCTGAAACTTTGCCCCAAAGCTCAAAATAGCGGTTGACAATTTTCTCCCCTTCCCTGATAGCCTTGACGGCAACAACTTCTTCTGTGTCGCTTATATCCTCTTTTTCAGCCCCTATTTCCCTGTCCAAAAATTCGTCAATATCCATTTTATTGTATAATAGACCAGTACTTTTCCCACAAGCTTTCTATTTTTTCTTCTGGAAGGTCCCTTGAATGCGCCTTTATGTAAAAGACTTCCTTGATAAGGTTGTGGTTTTTTTGAATGTATTTTTTCCATAGGTGCTTTGCTTTTTCAAGGGATACATTGGACTTTCTTGCCCTTTGGAAAAACTGCTCCTTTGTCAGCAGCTTTTTTAATAGCCTGCTCTGCAGGTCTGATTGCTTTACCTCCTCCTTGCCCAGATAAATGTAAGGCGTAGTGAACTTGTACTCTATACCGAGGATCTTTTCCTCTACAAGAAAATCAACCAAGGACTGCACAATATGCTGGGGCACTTTCAGTATTTTTGCAGCATCTTCCACAGCCAGTTTTTTCCTTGACTTTACCAATTCATACAGATCATCGGCATTTGTTTTTAGAACTATGTCTTCCATTTTAATGCGAATCTTATGAATTTAGCTAATTTAAACAAAATTAATTTCCGTGCTATAAAAACTTTGTTTATTTTTTCGGAGTAGTATCATGGTTCTGATTCAGGGCATTCTTGGACTGCTTCTCCTGTACGCTGGTATAAGGTTATATCCTCAAAATCCAGTTTAACCTTGCCATAGTTTTCATACTTTGGCTTGTCTAAATCTAAACCTGTAATTGTGTAGATAGGCTCTGATTCCGGAACATCATCACAAAGAGGTGTAATTTCCCCCGATTCAAAAAATTTATAATCAACATAGTCTACATTGACGTCAGATTCAAAACCCAGGGCATCTAATTCATCCGGATTGACTATGCCCTGAATGCCGCAGCAATCTGATGCAGACACGTCACCGGTAAATCTTTGCAAAAAGCTTGGAGCAGCGGGATTGTAGGTATATGTCCCATGTTCTATATGCTCGGTCACATTTTGAACCTCCCATTTGTCAGGTATTACAGTTGACTTGTTTATTAGGTTCATGTAAACTAGTTTAGTTTCAGGATCTTGCTCTTTTCTCACGCTTATCAAATAATAAGGGTCATAAAAACCCGCGATATCCACTCTTGTTTTTATTAAAACATTTTTTTTCCATGATGCGGTTTCAGACAAGACCTTAAGCGAGACATTAGCATCAACATTAACATACCAAGGGCCTGTTTGGTATACATCGATGCCATGGAGGGTAAAATTTGCGTCTATATTATAGGTGTATTTTGATATATTGATTATTTTGTTTGTCCAGTTCCTGTATGTGTTGTTCTCCATTATACTTTTGCCAGTAGTTTCGTCAATGAGTATCTGGCCTATACTGCCGTTTGATAAGACTTCTTTAAAAATGGCTTCAAAGTCTGTAAGAAAAGTTTCTGTAGTATTTAGGTAAAGTATTAAAGCAGTTATTGCCTTTATGCTGCTTGACTGCAATGTCCTCTCAAGATAAACATCTTCCAGATCCAATACGTGGCTATTCACATTTAAGACTCTGGTTTTAATAACCTCTGCCTTATTTTCTGTTGTTGTCTCAAAAGGCTTGAACATTATTAGGAATATCGTTATCATAGATATTGAGATGAATGTCAGGAACATTCCTTTTTTCCCTAAGTGCTTTATTTCCATACAAGAACCTCTGCGCTATACGGCCCAACCATTTCCCCAGTTTCCTTATTTGAAATTCCATAAACTATCCTTTTTGAGGGTATTAATACCTCTGTAGAGCCTTTTGATAGTTCTGCTTCTTCTGCTTCCTCCGGGGAATATAGCGGATATAACAAATGGTTATCCATCCAAAACTCCATGGAATATTGCGATGGCAAAACATCCTGTATTAATGCTTCTATAAATGCTTTGGCTGTATCATCACCCCCCTCCCCTTTTTTATGAAATTCTGCTATTTGCTGCAGTAAAGTGTTTTCTGCGTTTGTTATCTCGCCCCCGTTCCATAATGTGCCTCCCAATCCGGCGTATGCGTTATCAACATCCTTTATCTTGTTGTTTGCAAAAAATTCCATCACGCTGTCTGACAAAATAACCACTTCTTCTTTTTCCGGGCTTTTGGTGTAAACTGAGAATATTAAGAATACGCCGATTGCAAGCACACCAAGGGCAATTACAGAGTCAATAAGAAAAAAATAGCCTCTTCTGTTTAAGCACCTCTTTTTCATGATGCTGTCTTAACAGTCAGTATATAATAATTTTATGTTTTTTGCAATAGATTCAGCCGCATACAACAACAACAACTTTTGTAAGCTTGCCCTTGTAGTTGACAAGCTTTGTTAATCTGATTAAATTTTCCTCTCCTTCACATTTAACATCACTTGGTGTTGAAGGCCCTTTTTCTTTAGGGCACCCTCCAGCGCATTCTATTACACAACCATCTGGGCAGTTTTCCGAATCATCATAGTTCCTTACCCAACCCGGCTGTGCAGGATTCTTAATACAACTATCCACAACTTTTTCTATGTCACAAAACTCACATTCAGGAGGACAGAATTCGCATCCATTAATTCCGTTGCAATCCTCATGTATTATATCATCTCCGGCATAAGTGCAGTCATCTTCGCACTCTGTTGCAGAGGTCAATACAAAGTCTACTGGCTCCTGAGGCAAAACTATATCTGTTTTTGTTGAAGATAAATAACCTTCGGCAGAGGCTACCATATTATATGTTCCGCATGAAACATCATTTATTTCATAGTCTCCGTCAGAGTTAGTGGAAGCACTGTACTTTAAGGTGGAACCCTGCATTATATCTATTTTAGCGCCAACAACAATTTCATCTTCTGTGTTTTTTACATTCCCTGAAACAGGGCCATTGCAGTTGCAGCATACTTTTATTGGGTAAGGATCTGTGCAGCCAGTGACATGGGCGTTAGTATCTGAGTATATGGAAGCCACACACATATAGCCTTCATCACAAGTGGCCTGGTACTGGCATGATAATTCCATCCCGTCAACATAGAGGCATACATCAAATGGATAAGTGTCTTCACTTGGTTTTTGGACATGGGCATCTGTTACATCAGAGAGCTTTAGAATGCTTATACCCGTTTCACAAGAATTGCTTATTTCAAGTCCAGAGCTTTCGCAGCATAAGCTGTAAGGGTAGTTAGTCAAACTTGGGATTTCAGCATGAGCATTAGTTGTACCTGAAAGCTTAAAAATTGTTGTTTTGCCTTCACTATCACAACTTGCTGCTTCTTCAACACCGCAATTTAATAATGCGCCTCTCGCTAGGCCGAGCCCTGACAAAGCTGCTAAAAAAATAAATGCCAATAGAAGTCCTGTTTTCATATCCCCCTTTTTTACCATTTTGAATCTCTTAAACTGTTTAAACAGAATGTTCTGAACTTAATCCTTAATAAACTTTTCTAATTTTAGCTTCTTATATCCGGTTTTTTAGCCTTTTATTTCTCCTCTTTTTTCAAATAAATACCTATAACAATGTTTTCGCCTTCTTTCTGTTCCAAAACAACAGCCCTCGCATAACCAAAATTAATGGATGCTATCTTTGCAAAAAGCGCGCTCAAAATCTTGATGATTGCTTCAGAGATTTTTTTTTCAAAGGGCAGCTGCGCAATCTCAACAGAAATCTTTTCATTTGTTAATTTCGTTTTGAAATTCCCGCCCAGCTTTTTTCCGATGTCTGCATAAGCATCTAAAATCTGGTCAAAGCTCAGCTTACCAGTACCATAGAAATTCAAATACATTTGATTAATCTCTTCTCCAAGGCTTATTCCAACCTTTTCAGAAAGGTTTTTGAAATCTTCTTTTGGGATGATAAGGGAAATATTAGCCATTATTTTGCTTAAAAAGCTTTCTTTGGTTATATTAACAGGAATATACCACAATTTGGCCATTCCAAACTGTTTAAAGTCGATTAAAGCTTTTTCTTTAATAATAGCCAGATACTTGGTTATGGTCATTCTATTAAGGCCAACATAGCTGGCTATATCTGAAGATGAGACTCCTAAAGGGCTTTTCTTGATAAAATCGATAATTTTATTTTCAATTTCCAGATTAAACATTTTGATGTAGCCCTATATGGGTATAAAGAACGTACATGTGTTGGTTATATATAAAGATTACTATTATTGATTATCCATAAACGAAAAATTTAAATACTAGCTATGACATTATTGATTATCAATGCCTATAATCAGGCGTAATGATAAGTACAAAAGCATGGAGGTGAAAACAAAATGGAGAAAAAAATCGGCCATTATTCCTTTATCGGTGGAGTGATAATTGCAGTTGTACTGGGCCTTGTGCCAGAAGCGACATTAGGAGATGCTACTATAGGTTGGCTAACATCTTTGTTAGTTGTACTTGGTCTGATAGTAGGGTTCCTGAATGTTAGCGGCAAAGAAACCAAAGAGTTTATGCTAGTGGCTGTTGTTCTAATCATAGCTGCAGGCATGGCTGGCGCAGAAGGAACTCTTGGCGGAGTACAAATTATAGGACTGTACCTACAAGGCATATTCCATAACATCCTGTCCTTTGTAGTTCCAGCAACAATAATTGTTGGCTTAAAGGACGTATGGGCCTTAGGACAGAACCAATAAACTTTTTTTCTTTTTTTTCTTTTTTCTTGAACAAATTATTTATACCCCTAAAAAATACTTTCTCTTATGAAGATTTTTGGCAATATAGAGTTGATAGATCTTGCAATTTATTCTGATAAGACTTTAATAGTTGGAGATTTTCATATCGGCTATGAGGAAGCCTTGAACAAGAAGGGCTTGTTAGTTCCAAGACTCCAGTTTGATGACATCATTAAAAGACTTTCAAATATATTCTTAAAACTAAAAAACAGGGAAATCGACAGGATTGTTGTTAATGGGGACCTGAAGCACGAATTTGGAACGATTTCTGAGCAGGAGTGGAGGCATACACTGAGGCTGCTTGATTGCTTTAGGCAGCATTGCAAAGAGATTATTTTGGTCAAGGGCAACCATGACACTATATTAGGGCCAATAGCAAAGAAAAGAAATGTTAAGGTTGTGGAGCATTATTTTGTTGAGCCGGTTATTTATAGCACCTTAAAAGATAAAAAAGCAATGATCAATGAAAGCCAATTAAAAAATAAGATAAATGATAAAAGCCCAATTAAAAAAGTTACAATGAGTAATAAAGCATTGAAAACAATAAAACTTAATAATGGAAAACCCATTGGGAAAATTACAATAACAACTATAATTAACAATAAAATTCCAATAAATAAAAAATTTAAAAAAATAAATATAAAAGGCATTAACAATAAAATTGGGAAAACACTGGAAAAAATAAAAATAATTGGCAATAACAAAAATTTGAAAAGCAAAATTCTTGTAGTGCATGGAGATGAAATCCCTGATAAAAAGCTGCTGAAGGGTGCTTCCACAATTATTATCGGCCATGAGCATCCCGCTGTTTCTGTAAGGGAAGGCTCAAGGTCAGAGCTGTTCAAAGCCTATCTGATAGGAAAATGGAAAGGAAAAAACCTTATTGTGCAGCCGTCATTTAATCTAGTAACAGAAGGAACTGATGTTTTAAAGGAAGAATTATTAAGCCCGTTTTTAAAAGGCAGTTTAGGTAACTTTGATGTGGTTATTGTGGGGGATAAATTGTATAGGTTTGGGAAATTAAAGGGATTGTGAGAGTGATAAGGTTTATGATTGCAATTTAAAGAATGTCATTTACTTCGTAGGAGAATAATAAAGCGGTATAATTCCAAAGTTATATGGTTGGCAAACATCCTTTTCCTTTCCTGATTTTGTTATGCTAAACAACACTCCTTCTAAACTGCTAACTTCTAAATTTACGCCTTTATATTGAGGATGTGATAGGTAACCCTTTCTTGTAGTAGGACACTCCTGCTTTCCAAACGAAATAATTAGATCTACATACCCCCGTTTCATAAGATATTTTGCCCATGCTCTTGTTGGTTGTCTCTTATCCTTCCTTGATTGTTGCAGTTTAATTTCTGAAAAAGGTTTTGTGTCATAAATAACAACTACTCCTTTTTCAGCCTCGTCAATATCTTCTTTTGGAGTAAGGCAATGAATCAAACCATGTTTTTGGAATATATATTCTTCTATGCCGTCTTCTTCAAAGTACAGCACTAGCCTGTCAACAAGATCTCTTGCCCTTCCTAATTTTTCTTGATCAGGACGTAATGATAATTTAAATTTCCCATCATGAACGTGCCTTTTTACTGCTTCAATAACTTTGGCTTCATCAATAATTCCATGTTGAACAGTGCCAAAAGTCGCCACATAGGCCTTCCATAATTCTTCTCTCATTTTGCCAATCATTACCGAGGACGAGCCCTTCATTTATAAACTTTTCCATCAGTAACTACTCCAAAATAACTAAAGAATTACTTATACAGCCTGCCAATTAAGTCAGACTTTGTTATCAAGCCTGTTAGCTTTCCGCTTTCGGATACAAGAACAATAGGATAATGATGCAGAAGGCTGGAGATTATTCTTATTGATGCTGTTTTTGAGACTATAGGGGGGGCTTCATCCATTATCTCTGATATATTTTTTTCTTTTTCTCCCATTAATGCGTCCAGCAGGGTTGATTCTGACACAAGGCCCACTACCTTGCTTTTTTCCATTACAGGCATCTGGGAAATGCCAAATTTTTTCATTTTGCTTACAGACTCCCTTATGCTGTTGCCTGTTGAGACGCTGATAATCTTCTTGTTCATAACCTCTTCTGCCTTAATTTCCTCCTTATTTTCCAGATCATTCAGAGTCTGGAAGATTTTTTTTGTTTTTGAGAATGTGGGGTCTATTTTTCCGGATTCTATTTTTGCAATCAGGCTTTGGCTTACATTTGCCCTTTTTGCCAGCTCTGACTGCGTCAGGCCAAGATTCTTCCTGATTCTTTTAATTTCACTTAAATCGTATGGCATGCACCAAAGGATTTGTTAATACTATTTATTCCTTTCGGAATATTTTTTTCAATAATGTTTTTATAATGACCTAAAGACAGCCTGCCAGAGCGCCCAAAGCTGATGCTTTTCGGAATAAGGCGTTTTCTATAAAATTTTTAATAAAAACAAGGTGGTGAAAAATGGTAAAAATAGAATATTATGCATCTGAAAGCGTGACAGAAGGGCATCCGGATAAAATATGCGACCAGATCAGCGATGCTATTCTGGATGATTTAATCAGGCAGGATCCCAAATCAAGAGTTGCAATTGAGTGCCTGACGACTACCGGAACAGTTCATGTTGCTGGCGAGGTAACTACAAAAGGGTGGGCCAATGTGCAGAAGATTGTGAGGAGAACCTTAAAGGAAATTGGCTATACCAACCCGGAGTTTGGAATTGACTGCGAGGACGCTGGTGTCTGGGTGAGCATCCACGGCCAGAGCCCGGACATTGCGCAGGGGGTTAACGAAGGCAAGGGAGAAGCCAAGGAGCAGGGCGCCGGGGACCAGGGAATGATGTACGGCTTTGCTGTTAATGAAACTCCTGAGCTTATGCCTTTCCCTATTGTTATGGCGCATAAACTGACAAAAAGGCTTGCCTATGTAAGGAAAGAGGGAATTATCAAGGGGCTTGGGCCTGACGGAAAAAGCCAGGTAAGCGTGGAATACCATGACGGCAAGCCCAAGAGGCTGAATGCAGTTGTAATAGCCCAGCAACATATAGATAGCATATCGGAGAGTGAATTAAAAGAGCAGATAAACGAGCATGTCATAAGGCCCATTTGCGGAAACTTTTTGGATGAAAACACAAGAATACACATAAACGCCACCGGAAAATTTGTTGTCGGAGGCCCTGAAGGAGATACAGGGGTGACAGGAAGAAAAATCATAGTGGACACTTACGGGGGCATCGGCAGGCATGGCGGAGGGTGCTTTTCAGGAAAGGACCCGAGCAAGGTTGACAGGTCTGCAGCTTATGCAGCAAGGTATGTTGCAAAAAATATTGTAGCTGCGGGATTGGCAGATAAATGCGAAGTCCAGCTCAGCTATGCAATCGGCGTTGCAGAGCCAACTTCCGTCAATGTGGATACATTCGGCACAAATAATATTCCTGAGGAAAAAATTATTGAGCTGGTGAAAAAGAATTTCCCGTTGACACCAAGATGGATTGTTCAAAAACTTGACTTGTTAAGGCCGATATACAAAAAAGCAGCTTCTTACGGGCATTTTGGCAGGGATGATCCTGACTTTACATGGGAGCGTGTTGACAAAGCGGAAGAATTGAAAAAAGCCGCTGGGTTGGACAAATAGTTCCGTCGTAAACCCAATTTTTTATTATTTTTTCAAGATAGAGAAATCATTTCTTCTTTTTTCTTAGAAGGATAATTGCAAGAACAGACATCCAAATCATTGGAGAAAATACGCTGATTCTTTCGTATATTCCCATCCAAGGAGTCGGTTCTTGAGCTGCGACTTGCGGCGCCATCATACCGACTAAAGACCCAAAAAACAGCATGATTAATATTGTTGAAATCGAATAAATTCGAAATTTCTTCCCTGCGGCACCAGAGCCAAATGCAAGAATCAATGCCAATAAAAGAACAGTTATGGCTGAGAGAACTAAATGGCCTGCATCTGTTGCTGAACCAATATTGCCTCGCATATTCATTGGGAAAAACCACCATGCATATCCCGAGATTCCAAATAATGACAACAGAATCCCTGAAACTTTCAGCAACCTTTTTTTATTTGACAAGAATACTCCGATACCAAATGCAATAACTAAGGGGCTAAAGGGCAAAGTCAAATAGACCCATAAAGGCCCTGTTGGGGACCCAATAGCAGATAGTTCACTGATTGCTTGGTCAGTATAACTATAACCTGGGTATAATAAAGCACAAATAGCATCAGAGGTTATATAGAGAATTGTAGATAGAATCCCGCATAGGAGCAAAAGCAGTAAGTATTTTTTTGTTGGTTTCATCATATAATCACGCTTATTTAACTAATATCCCCCTTTTTTGTCATAAATTGTTTTTAAGATGTTAATCATTGTAGGTCTTCTTGAATTTTCCTAAAATGTTCTTTCCATTATTATTTGTTCTGCCTTATAAATCTATTGCAATTTGAAATATTTGTGCTAAGCATACATACTGAGATAAACTCCGGCCTTCCTGACTTTTACCCAGAAAAGTATAAAAGCATCAAAAATTATGAAATCATAGTCGAGAGGCTTTTCGGCTTATCCCTGCTTTACATGGGAGAGAACAGATGTCGCTGAAACACTAAAAAAGAAGCGGGATTATGAAAATAATTCCGTCGTTGAACCCATTTTTTATTTTATTTTTTTGATATTTTTCTGGGTTATAGTTTAGACTTCTTTTGTAATTAAAGCGAAAATGTAGTCACAAAAGGGCCATAAAACAACTGAATTACCTCTAATAACTCTTATAATAGGGTAACCTTTATATACTTGCACATATGCACATATGTGCAAATGAAGAACTTAGAAGAAAAATCAAGATTTTACAAGGCATTAGGCGAACCTATAAGGTTAAAGATTATTGGGCATCTTATAAAAAAAGAACAATGTACTTGTATTTGTGAACTCAGTAAATTATTGAAAAGAGACCAATCTGTAATCTCCAGGCACATACAAATACTAAAGGAAGCTGATATATTGGATACAAATAAAGAAGCAAAATACCTACTGTGTTGTATTAAAGATAAAACTAAAATCAAAAAATTGTTGAGGGAAGAAAATGGCTGAAAAGAAAAAAGGGCTTTTAGGAAAACTGCTGGACAATCTTGATAAGAAGCTTGAAAAGAAATCCAAAAATAAAAAATGCTGCTGTTGTGAAGATTCTAAGGATAAAGAATGTTAGAAGAGGTTGTAGACTGGATTTTGTATTCAGTTTGTGGACTAAACCCTGCAATTAAATGGGTAGAATCCTTAAATTTTTTTATCTATGATTCTATAAAAATCCTCCTGTTACTATTTGTGATGATTTCGATTATGGGATTTTTAAGAACATATCTGCCACAGTACAAGGTTAAAAAATGGGTGAGTGGCAAAAGGTATGGTTCAAGTAATCTAATCGCATCTTTATTTGGTGCAATAACTCCCTTTTGTTCATGTTCTTCAATCCCAATATTTCTGGGTTTTTTGGAGGCAGGCATACCATTGGGTGTAACGTTCTCTTTTCTAATTACATCTCCTTTGGTTAATGAGTATTTAGTGGTATTAATGCTTGGTTTTTTTGGATGGAAGATTGCAGTTGCTTATGTGATTAGCGGGATACTTATTGGAGTTGTATCTGGACTGATTCTTGGAAAGATGAAGCTTGAAAAATACCTGGTCAAAGACTTAATAACCGTAAATAATAAGGTAAAAGAAATTAAATATGATAGCATCAAAAAAAGAGTTCATTTCGGCCTGAATGAAGCAAATTCAATAATAAAAAAATTATGGTTATGGGTTCTGGTTGGAGTGGGAGTTGGAGCAATAATCCATAATTATATCCCTTCTGAAGCAGTCCAGGAAGTAGTCAGTAAAGGGGGGATGTTTTCAGTTCCTCTTGCAGTATTATTAGGGATACCTATGTATGGAAGTTGTGCAGCTATTGTTCCTATTGCGGCAGTATTATTCCAGAAAGGTGTTCCAATTGGAACAGCACTAGCCTTCCTAATGGCAATAGCAGCACTAAGCTTTCCAGAAGCAGTCATACTAAGAAGAGCTATGAAAATAAGATTAATTGCCATTTTTTTCGGGGTAGTGACATTGGCAATAATCCTGACAGGATACATCTTTAATTTAATTTAAGTATCAAAACAAAACTCCGCCCTTCCTGACTTTTACCCCGAAAAGTATAAAAGCATCAGAAATCAGGAAATCATAGTCGAGAGGCTTTTCGGCTTATCCCTGCTTTACATGGGAAAGGACAGATGTTGCTGAGACGCTAAAAAAGGAAGCAGGCCTGTAAAAAAACTCCCGAATGAAAAGGCAAATTTTATTTTTAAGTTAAATTTTTATAGTTTTAAGTTAAAGAGTTCTTAAAAGAGGTGTTTTTGTGAAGAAAATAATCTTAATGTTAATATTAATCTGTTTATCTTGCCTTGTTCTAGCAGAAGAAAAATCAACCATAGGCATTGTACCCAAACTAAGCGCAGAAGAGATGAGAGACGCTCCAATCTTAAGCGGCGGTGTTTATCCTCCGATGGGAGTTCCCTGCACAAATTTTACATACTATGCGCAATATCAAGATGAGAAAGGCAGAGAACCAGCATATATCCGGGTTTGGCATAATGGCAATTGGCATGATATGGCTCTTCTTGAAGGAAACCCTAAAACAGGAGCAGTTTACACTTATAACTATGTTCCAGCTTCAGGAAAAGGCAATTTTTATTATTATGAAGCGAGCAACGGAGTTGGCAAGGCAAGAGCCTCTATAATAGACAGCCCTGATAACGGGCCTGTCCTTTTCTCTGAAAAATTAGACAATAATGAAATTGTACTGTTAGATAAAGAGGGAAAAGAAATCTGGAGCTACCAGACAGGAAAAGAATGGGTTGAAGGAGTAGCTATATCCAAAGACAGCGATTACATTGCTGCCATTACCGGATTTCATATTTACCTTTTTTCTAAGGCTGATAATAAGCCCTTGTGGAGCTTCTGCACTAATTGTAATCCGCCAAATCCGCAATATGGGGGCAATATGGAAGGGGTTGCAATATCCCAAGACGGAAGTCATATTGCAGCAACATTGCAGGGAAAACTTTACTTCTTTAGCAAAGAAAGCAATAATCCTTTGTGGTCGTCAGATATAGAGTCTGGCAGCATTGGAGTAGACATGTCTGATGATGCTAAGGTTATCGCAGTTGGAGTTGCTAATGCAGGAGAAAATGGTGATAAAATTTTCATATTCAATAAAGAAGGGGAAAAATTAGGCGAATACAAGGCATCTCATCCTGAGTACGTACAAACCGGAAACTTCTACCAGCCCGATGTTACGCCCGATGGAAAATATACAGCTGTCTCAACAGGTTGTCCTGACAGGAGGGCCTACTTATTCTCCGGGAAAGGAGATCTGATTTTCAGAAGTGAGCAGCTAACCTATGATTCCCCTGTGCATAAGTCTACAATATCCGATGACGGCAGCTTGATGGCTTATTCAGCAGACCATATGCAGGGGAAAGAAATTGTTTTTTTATTCAATAATAAAGGCAATAAATTATGGAGCTTTTCCTCAAATGAAGATTCAACGGCAAGAGCAGTTTCAATATCCGGCGACGGAAATTATATTGCTGCAGGCACTTCTGCCGGTCACCTTTATTTATTTTCTAAAGACAGCAATAAGCCAAAATGGAAATACTCAGCAACAGCATACTTCTCTCAATTTGGCGATATAAAATTAAATCTTGACGGCAGCTTATTGGCAGCAGGAGCAACCACAAAAAAGGTTTATCTGTTTTCAAAAGCCAGCAATAAACCGCTATGGGAATACGAAGCAAATACCTGGGTAACAAAGATTGATTTTAACGGTGAGCATATTGTGGCTGGAACAGGGCCGAGAGAATATTTCTTTGAAGGCAACAGCGTCCCTCCAACTGAGGTTCAATGCAAAGAAATCATACAGCCGGAGCCTTTAATGAATTATTTAGGCAGAAGTATGGGGATTATAAGTACAGGGCCCGGAAATCAGGACACAGAATCTTTTTGCGGCAACAATCTTTGTGAAAGCCCTTCAGAGAGTTATGAAAATTGCCCTCAAGATTGCTGCCCGCCAGCTGGATGCACTGACGATGATTTTGAAATGGACGAACCTGACGACGACGAAACAGATGTTAAAGATAGCTTTTGCGCACAGTTTGACGGCAATAGGGAATCATGTTATGCTCATCCAGGGTGCAATTGGATTCAAAAAGAAGAACTATGTGAAGGTCTGGGTAAAATCGAAAATGAGGGATTGGAAGAAAAAGAAACGGCCTGTGGAAATAATATTTGTGAAACTTCAGAAGAAAATTATGAAGACTGCCAGGAAGACTGTATGCCTCCAGAAGAGGAGTCTGAAATCCCTAAAATAGAACCTAAAAAGAAAGGATTTTTTAGTGCTATTATTGATTTCTTTAAGGGGTTGTTTGGAAAATAGGCTGATTATTTACTATAAACCATATTCCAGTTTTTTCCCAGAAAAGTACCTAGTTGTTGAACACTTCCTTGCCATACCTTTGCTTTGCCCTTTCTTTCAGCTCATCGTACTCTTTTTCATCAAGCTCGAGATTATCTTTTATTTCCTCAAAACTTGAATACATTCCTAAAAAGTTCAAAGCTTTGTCAACTTTATTCTCTTCATAACTCATGACCATCACCTCTGAAGGGAGTTTTTTCATTCGAATTTTGATTTAAAAAGGTTGCTGTCTTTTAATATGCTCTGGCATATATTTTGAATTGTAACAATGCCCGGGAATTTGATACGAAACATTTAAAAATAGGCTTAAATAACCGATTGACAGCAAAAATTCGGGGCTGTGGGGTAACTTGGCTAGCCTTTCTGGTTTGGGACCAGACGACCCCGGTTCAAATAGCCCTTTTCAGAAGCATTATGCTACTAGGGCTGCGAAAGTCCGGGCAGCCCCATTCAACTCAAAATGGTAAAAGTAGAAAAATTAGGTTCTGCAAAAAGGTTTGGAGCAAGGTATGGCAGCAAGCCTAAACATGAGTTCGCTAAAATAGAGAAGGAGCAGAGAAAAAGGCATAAGTGCCCGTACTGCCATAATTTTAAAGTGAAAAGAGTTGCTTTTGGAATATGGCAATGCAAAAAATGCAATTCCAAGTTTACTGGAAAAGCGTACTCTATTGAGGCATCAATAGCTGTCAAGGGACATTCTGGCATAGATAAAACAACCTTGGAAATGCCGCAGAATACCGCTCTGGAAGAGTTGTCTACTTCTGAGGAGAAGAGTGATTTAGGAGAGACTGAAGAAGAGGAAAGTTCCAACAAAAATCAAGAGATTTCAGATAAAGCTGATGAAGAGGCTGTTTAGAATGGTGGAATACAAATGCTTTCAATGCAATAAAAAAGTTGCTCAGGACTATTTGAGAAAAAAAATCAGGTGCCCTTACTGCGGCAGCAAGATACTTTTTAAGCCGAGAAGTGTTTCTACAAAGGTAAAAGCCAGGTAAAATGGCAGAAGTCTTTAAGGAAGCGGAGGGGAAGATTAACCAGCTGCAGCTGATAGAGCAAAGCCTGCAGAATCTCTTAATCCAAAAGCAGCAGTTTCAGCTTCAGCAGGTGGAAATAGAGTCTGCATTAAAAGAACTGGAAAAAGTTGATGAGGCATACAAGATTGTAGGGAACATAATGGTGCTCTCAAAAAAAGACAGCCTTAAGGCAGATTTAATTTCTAAGAAGGATGTTACAGCCCTGAGGATAAAAACAATGGAAAAGCAGGAAAACCAGCTTAGAGAAAAGGCAACCAAGCTGCAGAGCGAAGTTCTTAAGGAGATGGGTCAAGATTGAACTGAAAATGAAATTTGATAAACTTGAAAGAGTAGAAGCAACCTTAAGCGAACTAAAGGACGATGGTACAGTGCCTAAGAATGTGAGGCTGAAGATTGAAAAAATACTGGGGCTGCTTAATGAGAAAATAGAAAGGCATATCCAGGTGAGTAAAATCCTTAATGAGCTTGAGGAGATTGCCGATGATACAAATTTGCAGCCTTATACAAGAACTCAAATATGGAACATTATAAGCGAGCTGGAGAAAATACTGGCCTAATTAAATGAGAATAGCACACCAAGTCAGGATAAAGGTTTTTTCTTACGAGAAGAATAATGATAATGAATCCTTAATTCTCAATAAGCTGCTGCAGCTTTTGCCGTTTGATATCGAGACTGAGAAAATACTAATTGGCAAGAGCGAGGCAAAAGGCTTTAATGAAAAGAAGATAATGGTTTTTGAAGCCACCCTGACAAAAGAAAAGCATACCAACAAATTTCTGGAGAATTTAGCGGAAAGCCTTGATGATGGGCAGAAAAAACTTATACTTTCGCAATTGGAAAGCAGGCTGGACAATAATCTTGATTTTTTCCTGCGCTTTGACAAAAACGAGTACCTGAAAAACAATAAATTGAAGCTTACCGGTTCCGGAGACTGCTTTCATATAGAAGCAAGCATAGCAGCATTCCCAAAAAAAAGAGAGATTGGGCTGGATATTCTGAGGAAAGTTTTTGGTTGAATGCGGATATTCCATGTAGTTTAGAGGTCTCTGCAAGAAGTGAAAATGATTCTGCCATGGCGTAAGGCACAAGGAGTATTTTGTAGTGGGCATCCAGTTTAACCCTGAAAGCATCTTAACTCCTCTTGGAGGATGATTATAGAGAACCTTTTGAAAAAAGTTTGGGAAAAATAAATTTATTTCTTTATTACTTTTAAGTGATTAAATATAGAAAGGTTTATAAATTGGTAGTTCTGTGTGGGTGTATATGGTTATTGATGTAGGAGATGGGTCCTTTAGTGCAGAGCGTGGAATCTTATTAGCTGAGGGAATAGAAGGACCAAGACCTACAATAAAACTCATACTGGAATTAACTAACAGAAATTTAAATTTATTGAGGTATATCCATTATGGATTAGTTGAAACCCCACCACTAAAACATTTTAACCCTTATCTAGACCTGATTGATACACTTACTTATGCATCATCATCTTGGAAATTAAGGGAGCACGATTTAGAGGGTTTTACAGCTGAATATTTGTCTTGTACTAGCCTTTATGCACATTTCGATGCAGTTTGTGGAGTTAGCAGGGACTTGTTTAATACAGAAATATCAGCAGAATTTGAAGATTTGTACCGTCGACTAAACCCTTTTGAATTTAAGGAGGTGGGATTAGAAGCAAGGCTTGCAAGGCTTGAGAAGGATAATCCACAGGCAGTGGAAGAACTAAAAAAAAGTTTACAGAAACCTGTTCTTACACATGTCTTTGAAGACCAATATTCTCAACTGGTAAAAGAAAGGGGCGGTAATGAAGGAATTATGAGCATGGGATTTGATTCTACAAGCGATCAAGTTGTTGAATTAGCTAAAAATATAGCCGGAAAAATATCGAGTTTCCCTCTATTGCCTTTAAGTTGGGCGTCAAGAATAGAGGGTGTGTATATAATTAGGTAAAATGCTATACAAAGACCCTAAGGACCAAAAAGCCGCATTTACGCCTTTAGAGCCGCACCAGATGGTAAGGGCTGCTTTAGTCAGGGGAATGAGGCCTGAATATACTGGGAGAGAAAAATATAGGGATTTGGTAAAATTATATTCCAAAGTTGATGTAGGCAAAATTGATACGCTCTTTAGCTTAATGGGAAAAGAACAACTTAAAGAAAGCGAAAAAAAATCTCTTGACGTTTTAATTTTAAAAGTTGCTTATGACAGCAAGAACTGGAATAATCTGGATTACAAGCGTCTTAAGCAGCAGGGAGTAATTGTTGAATATTCCGGAGATTTATCAGGCTTAGTGAAAAAAGTTTCTGAAACTGAGGAAAACAGAGTTGTTTTTTACCAAACCCCTCAATGGGGCAAGGCAGATTATGTAAAGCACATTCACTGGAGAAATAAGTTAGTTTTAAATGGCCCTGATGTAACTATCCAGTTTGCCAAGGACAAAGGATTTGAGCTGCCTAAAAATTTCTTAAAATACAGAAAATTAACAGAAGAAGTCTACAAGCTACTTGAAAAGCATAGGTTTACATACAAGGAGGCTTTAAAGACAGCAATAAAAGTCCTGAAAACACCAGAATATGCAAACAGGAACATTTCTTCTTTAGTCATAAAAAACAGGAATGGCAATGAATTAATACAGCATCAGCTTGATTTTATAGAATCTGCTGAGATGCTTCGTTACATACTGGGGAGAGGTAAAGAAATAATAGAAAAGGCTTACAACAGAAGAGTACAACCTGAAAAGAATGGATACCCTGAGAGGGTGTTCTATGTTCCAAAAAGAATACCTAAAAAGGAATGGTATGAGAATAAAGTTGAAATCCATTATCTCCCTGACTTTAAAAATACAAAAAAAGACATTTTGGGGTGGATGAACACCGTAACAATATGTGACTGCGAGCATGCTCTTAATCTTAGAAATTTTGAAGTAAAAAGAGGAAGGACATCCCGTATTATGCAGACTCTTGACGCGCATGCAGGGGCTGTTGTACTTGAGTTACAAAGACAGGGAGGATTAAGCCCAAACAAAAGCCCAAATAACATGAGTCCATTGCCAACCAGGACTCTTGTAGAATTTACCGATAGGCTGAGGTATAATGTTGCAATAGAAACCCAAATTGGAAGAACAAGAAAAAGGGAAAGGCTTACAGAGTGGCAGGTAGAGATTTTAATCAATCAACGGATAAAAGAAGAAAAATTGAAATATGAAGATATGTATGGCCCTAAAGAGCCAATAAAGAATTTTATTTTAAGACCGATGTATGCTTAAGGAATAATATGATAGTGAAAAATAAAGCTAGGCCAATAAAACGCTTAGTCAACGAGTTTGAATTGCGCAATCCTTTATATACTACTTCTCTTTGGTTTTAATCTAATGAACAAAATAATTAAAATTTACCAAACCTTATTTGGAAGTTATGGAAATCAAAACTGGTGGCCTGTTACCAAAGATGGCGAAACCGCTCCAAAATACCATAAGAGCATTAATTTAAATGAAAAGCAAAAACTGGAGATATGCTTTGGAGCGATATTGACGCAAAACACCAGCTGGAAGAATGTTGAGAAAGCAATAATACAATTAAATAAGAACCAGTTAATAAACATAAATAAAATAATAAAAATAAATAACAAAAAACTGGCCAGTATAATCAAATCCTCCGGCTACCACAACCAGAAGGCAAAGAAACTGAAAAACTTCTGCTCTTTTTTATCAAAAAATTACAATTCAAAGCCGGATAAATTTTTTAGCAATAATATTGAAGAACTGAGAATTGAGTTGTTGTCTGTTAACGGGATTGGCCCTGAGACTGCAGACTCTATAATTCTTTACGCTGCAAAAAAGCCAATATTTGTCATTGATGCATACACCAAAAGAATAATGGGAAGGTTAGGCTTTGAGGAGGATAGTTATGAGGGGTTGCAGAGCATGTTTATGGAAAATCTGGATTTAAATGAAAAATTATTCAACAACTACCATGCATTATTAGTGGAATTAGGAAAAAAGGCCTGCAGGAAAAAGCCTTTGTGCAATGAATGCCCAATAAAGAGCATTTGCAATCATTACAGCAATAGTTCTTAAACAAAATTAATAAACACGCGAAATGCGAACATGCCCTTAATGCAGCATATAAAAAATGCTGCCGACCGCAATGGGGAGGCCTATAATCCCAAGATTAATAATTTTAAATAGCAAGCGGAAAACGGCAAAAAACAATAATTAAAATTTATTAAAAATAAACAAATAAAACAACAACTTTAAATAACAATTGAAAACAAAAGATAATTATGGCACTGGAAACTGTAGCAATAATTGTAATTATCGCGCTCATTCTCTTTTTTTTATGGGCTATCCTTAGGAGAGTGTTTAGGCTGCTGTTCTATGCCAGCCTGATAATCTTCTTGCTGCTTGCCGCAAACATATTTTTTGTTTACAGGGATGCTGCGGATTTAAGGGAAAACTTTGATGTTTCAACAAAAAAGGTAATGCTGGTGGACAACAACAAGGTCATTACAGGATTTTTGCTTGATGGCGATGTTAATCTTCTGGCAAGTGAGGACTTGGAAAAATTTTCCTCTTACTTGGAAAGTAAAGACTATGAGGAGATTTTGGGAGACAGCTATAAGCTTATGGTGTTTGATTTGGGGATAATCTCAAGTTTAGACGAGGAAATAGAGCTTGATGACGAAATAATTACAAAAGAGCAGGCAATATCCGCTTTAAAGTCTGATGCAGATGCAAATGAAAAAGCAGAGCTTTTTGGCGATATACTGACAAGCAGCATTTTAAGCTCAAGAAACCCCTTGTTCTTCTTTTCAGAGTTTAAGAAAGGAAATATTGTGATTTACCCTGAAACTGCATTGTTTAAGACTGTGAAGTTCATCCCTCTGTCCTTTGTCAAGGATGCCACGAAAAATATCTTTGAAAAAACAAAGGAAACAGCAAAGAGCTTTGTGGTTGAGGAGGGTGAATAAGATATAAGCTTATAGAAAAGAGAATGGGTTTACTGCTGGTCTGGAAGCTATTTCTTTTGTAATCGTTCTGCGGCTTATTAATATTCCTACTTCACTCGTTTCCAATTTAACATATTTGCCTTCTTTAACAGGTTCACCTGCATAATTGCCTTTAGGAACGTAAATTGTAGGCGTTATTCCTCTGTTTTTAATATAAGCAACAGTCTTGTTGTATGCAAAGGTCTGCGCATAAGATGATCTATGTGCTTTTTTGCCATGTGTGCTTACATATTCTGGGAGTTGAGAAGCAATATTATGAATTCTAAAGTCCTTGAGCATTGACTCCAATTTTTCCTTCCCAATGAAGCTCTCAAACAAGTCTGCTTCAGAATCATCCATCGTATAAGTAGCTTGAGAGCCGTATTCAAGTATTTGCGATAACCATAATTTATTTAGGTTTACTTCTATCGTTGCACTTTCTTTATTATTGTAGAACATAAAAAAACTGTCTACTGAAGGATTAAAGGAGCCGTACTCTTTTTGGAGCTTACTTACTATGTTGTCTATTACCCCACTTGTGAACCCCTGTACAACTGGAACATTAAAAGGCTCTCTTTTTATTGGATCATAAACCTCAAAAAGGGATGTATTTTCCATGCCTTGGATGCAAAGAATAGCTCCCAAATGCAATGTTGCATCAAAAGAAGTCCAATAGTGCACAAGGCCACTCTTAGTAGATGTCAAGTCATATTTTTTGAATAAAGGGGTAATTTTTTCACTGCCTTTTACAGCATAACCTAGAACAACTCTTTTTGGATTTTTGCCGATATCCCAAGATTTAGGCGCGCTCCACCTTTTTTTTGATTTTTTGTAGAAACATCCAGTGATGTCAACTGTTCCATCAATAACTTCTAATTTACCATCATACATCTCCTTAATAGTATCTAACAGTTCTTCTAACTTTTTTATTGATTGTTCCGGAGTTTGGATTAATGTTCCAGTTTTCCACCTTGTGCGGGTATCTTTAATTTTAATCACTATCAAGTAATATACTATTAACTATATGAATTTTTTCATCAAATTTTCCATTATTTATCAAAATATTTATATATTAATTCAAATTTTGATGTAATTTATGAGTATAAAACTAGACAAGGTCGATAAAAAGCTGCTTTTTGAGCTTGACAGGAATGCCAGGCAAAGCTACCAGCAGATTGCAAAAAAACTCCGGGTAAGCAAGGACGTTGTTATGTACAGGGCTAAAAGGCTTGAGAAAGAAAAAGTAATATGCGGCTATTACACCCTGATTGATTTTTCCAAGCTGGGGTATTTTATTGTCAGGGTGTACCTAAAGCTGCAGCATATGACTCCTGAACTGGAAGAGAAATTTATAATTGACCTTGTAAAAAACCAGAGCATATTTACAGTTTACAAGACTGAAGGGGAATGGGACATTGCAATGGGATTTATTATCCAAAATTTTGATGAGTTTTATAAAGCGTGGGAGCAGGTTGAGCTCAAATACAAAAAATATATTTTTGATAGGAACATGTCAATACTTTTTGAGTATACCCACTATTACAGGAATTATTTGGTGGAAAAATCTGCCCAGGACTATACTGCTAAAATTACCGGCAATTCTGCAAAGGAGGATTTAGATAATAAAGATATTTTGTTGTTAAGTTGTATTTCCTCCAATGCCAGGATTCCAGTGGTCAAACTTTCACGGACATTAAATCTAAACGCTTCATCAGTCATCTATAAAATAAAGAAACTTGAAAAGAAAGAAATAATATTGGGCTACAGGGCTATGATTGATTTCGGGAAGCTTGGTTACGAGTACTACAAGGTTGATGTTAACATAGCGGATATAACAAAGCGTAGAGCACTCAGAAGCTATCTGCAGATGCATCCGAATGTAGTTTATGAGGACATTACTATTGGCGGTTCTGATGTCGAATTTGATCTGGAAGTAAAAAATCCTGACGAGTTTTACTCTTTTATGGAAGAGCTGAAGAGGGCATATCCTCTGTTAATCGGAACTTATAGTTATTACAAGGCAAGAAAAATTTACAAATACCTGTATATGCCGGAACTTTTGCAGGAGATAAAAACTAGATCTTGATTTACTTCTTCCCCATCTTCTTAAAATACTCCAGCAGCTCTACAGGCACCGGCAGTATTAATGTGCTGTTTTTTTCTGATGCAACATCCGACATTGTCTGGAAAAGCCTTAGCTGCAGTGTAGCCGGCTCTTTTCCGATAATTTTGCCGGCTTCTGAAAGCTTTTGCGCTGCCTGCTGCTCTCCCAAAGCCAAGGTAACTCTTGCCCTTCTGTCTCTTTCAGCCTCTGCCTGGTGCGCCATCGCCCTTTTCATCATCTCCGGAAGCTCAATATCTTTAATCTCTATTTTAGTAACCTTAATGCCCCATGGGTCAGTGTCCTTGTCAACTATCTGCTGTATATTGCTTGACAATTTTTCCCTTTGCTGCAAAATTTCATCAAGCTCAAACTCCCCTACAATGTTCCTCATTGTCGTCTGGGCAAGCTGGCTTACAGCATAGTTAAAGGTCTCCACTTCCAAAACTGCCTTATCAGCATAATCAACTTTATAGTACAAGACTGCATTGACTTTCAGGCTTACATTGTCCTTGCTCACGCATTCCTGGCTTGGTATGTCCACTGTCTTTACCCTCATGTCAATTCTTTCCCATGCCTGTATCACAGGAACTACAATCCTCAGCCCAGGCTGCATAACACCGGAAAATTTTCCCAAAGTGAATAGCACGCCTCTTTCATACTGCTTTACAATCTTCAGGCTTGCAAAGAACAAAACTATAAGCCAAAAAATTCCAAACCATGCCAAACCTATCCCAAAAACCATCTGCACCACCCCGATTTTTTATTATTTGATTAGATTATTTTTATTTGTTTTTAGTTATTTAATTGATTTATTTAATTTTATTACTTATTTCCTATTAATTTTTAATTGTTTTATTTTATGTGTACTTATTGATGTTAATCAATTTGTGATTTCTAACTAATTTATTGCCTATGCTTTATATTAAATTGTAACTTACTTTCTTACTTTCTTCCTGCCTTTGGGCATTTCCTTAATCCAGACATCCCTCTGGGGGAATGGTACCGCTATCCCTTTCCTGTCAAACTCCTCCTTGATTTTTTTGACAAGATCAAAATAAAGCGGCCAGTAGTCGTCTTTTTTAACCGCAGGCCTCACAGCAATATTTACAGAATTGTCGCCTAAGCTTTTTACAACAACCTGGGGCTGAGGGTCTTTTAAAACCCTGCTGTCCTTTTTCAGGATTTCGTTTATAGCCCTTATAGCCTTGTCTATGTTTGAATCATAGCTTATTCCAACCTCCAGGTTAAAGATCTTTCTCATAGGATTGCCTGTGTAGTTTTGTATAACATCCCCCCATATCTTGCTGTTCGGTATAGTTATCTTAATGTTATCAGGGCTTTTTAGCACGCAGGCGGCAATCCCCATCCTTTCAACACCGCCTACAACACCTCCCACGTTTATCCAGTCTCCGACCTTAAACGGCTTATGGAATAAAATAAAAACCCCTGAGGCAAGGTTTCCTAGGGTGTCTTTCAACGCAAATCCAATAACAAAGCCAGCAATGCCCAGCCCGGCAATTAGCCCGGAAACATTCACACCCAGGTTGGCAAGTATAACTGTCAAAAGAATAACCCATAAAAGCACCTTGGCAATATTTTCAAGGAAAGTCTCTACGCTTCTGTCAATTTTGACCCTGTCAAAGAATTTTTCCGTAATTTTTACCAGAATCTTGATTATTGCATACCCTATGACCAGAATTATAGCCGCTGTTACCAACTTTGGCGCATAAGCAGCAGATTTTTCTGCAAAATCATTCCATATGCCCTGCATAAATGCCATAGAAATCTGTAAGTGCTTAGTTGTTATTTAAAGTTTTTGTTTCCCAGCAGCATATTCCGATAGGGACCTAAAATAATTGTTATCCCAACTATTTTCCCAAATAAATTTTAGGCGGCGCCAATGGAGCGCCGCATTTATTTTGAAACACCGCATTAAGAACAAGTTCACAACACGCTTGGATTTCTTGAGTTACTTTCAGAACTGAATTGATGGTGTACAGCTAAATAGGTCAAAACAACTTAAATCTACCTGACCTTTCCTTCCTTAACCTTCTCAACAGAAACAGCTTCCTTGCCTGTTTTTAATTCTAAATTATTGAAATACACTTTTCCTTTCTTTGCTGTGATTTTTATCTTTTGGAAATTCTCAAAGCTTATTTCTTCACTGGAATTTTTTAGATTGCCGAATTTGACTTCTTCTCCCGGTTCTGATTTACTGACAGTAAGGATTCCAACATTTTTCCCGTCATCTGCCGCTAAAAGCATACCTTCGCTTTTAACTCCCCTGAGATTTGCGTGCTTAAGGTTTGTTACAACAATTATCTTCCTGCCTTTTAATTCATCCTTATTGTAAAATTCCCTTAATCCGGCAACAAGCTGCCTTTTTTCCTTGCCGAGGCTTGCCTGCAAAACATAAAGCTTGTCAGCATTGGGGTGTTCCTTGACTTCAATAATTTCAGCGACTTTTAGGTTTAATGGAAAAAGCTCCTCCTCAGTCCCCTCAATTTTTTTTACAAGCAGCTTCTCTTTTCCTATTTTATGGTTTTTCAGATTAAAATTAATATCTTTCCAGCTCAAATTCTTTAAGTTTAACTGCTTTTGCAGCTCTTCAGAAAACTTTGGCAAAACAGGCTGTATCAATATGCTCAGGTTCTTTGCAATATTTATGCACAAGCCGCAGATTTCCTGAACCTGCTCTTTGTCCGTCTTAATCAGGCTCCATGGCTCCTTTTTCTGGAAATGCCTGTTGCCGATATCTGAAATCAGCAGGGTTTCGTTGACTGCAAAATTAAAATTGCAGTCTTCATAATACTCCCTTATTTTGCCTGTTTTTTTGTTTATTTCCTTAATTATTTCTTTGTTGTTTTCAATGCCTTTTGTTTTCCCATCAAAATTCTTATTTACAAAGCTTATTATCCTGTAGCAGAAATTTCCAAGATTGCCGACCAGTTCATTATTTATCCTTTTCCTGAATTCAACAAAATTGAGGTCTATATCCGCAAGTTTTTTTGACAATACATTTGCATAATAGTACCTTAAGTGCTCTGGTTCATATTTCTGCAGGAATTCCTTTGCAGTAAAAAAAGTCCCTCTTGACTTTGACATTTTTTCATTGTTCACAGTCAGAAAACCATGGACAATTATGCTTTCCGGAAGACTGAAGCCTGCTGCGTGCAGCATAGCCGGCCAGAAAAGGAAATGAAAATATATTATGTCTTTGCCGATGAAATGAATTATTTTGCTTTTGTTCCACGCCTCTTCAGCTTTTTTGGCATCTTTTTTTAGGCAGTTTGAAAAGCTGGAAATATAGCCGATTGGCGCATCAAGCCAGACATAGTAGTACTTGTTTTCTTCCCCAGGAATCTTAAATCCAAAATAAGGCCCGTCCCTGCTTATGTTCCAGTCCTCCAGGCCTTCCTTAATCCAGTTAAGGACAAAATTCTTTATTTCGCTCTGCAGATTTTTGTTTTCCTTAATCCATTTTTCCAGCTTTTTTGAGTAGGAGCTCAGCTTGAAAAAATAGTGCTCTGATTTCTTCCTTACAGGCATGTTTTTGCATGTAATGCAGTAAGGCTCTACAAGGTCCACTGTTTTGTATGCTGCATTGCAGCTCTCGCAGACATCGCCGTACTGGTCAGCAGCATTGCACTTGGGGCATTTTCCCTTTACATACCGGTCAGGCAGGGTTCTTTTGCAGGTATTGCAGTAAGTAACCTCTATTTCTTTTTGGTATATAAGCCCTTTTTTCTTCAGCCTGTCAAAAAAAAGGTCGGAAAAATATTTGTTTTCCCTGCTGTTTGTTGTGTAATAGCTGTCAAATTTTATATGGAAATTGCTAAAATCTTCCTTATGCTCCTTAAAGAATTTTTCTATTAATTGCTCTGGCTTTATCCCCAGCTCGGAAGCCTTTATTTCTATTGGGGCTCCATGAGTGTCATCAGCGCAGCAGTAAACCACATCTTTGCCTGTGAGCCTCAAGAACCTTACAAATATGTCTGTTTGTACATATTCCACTAAGTGCCCGATGTGTATCGGCCCGTTTGCATACGGCAGCGCGCTTGTTACAATTATTTTTCGCTCTTTGAATTTTACCACCCATTACACTCTTAGTCGCTTTCCATACAAATTTTTTATTAATTTAATTGTCTCTTGGTTTATTAAATTATTGCACTTAAGAAAAAGTTTGGGTTTAAAAATGTTGTTAAAAACAAAACAAAAAAATCAATGCTTCTTTTCTTCCACACCAGCTATGTTTTCTTTTTCAGAGAAAAGGTAGTCCTTAAGCTCTTTTTCAAATCCCTTGTCGTGCTGCCTTAGCCACTCTATCAGCATAGCAGCATGCTCCTTTTCCTCATTTGAGTTGTGCACTAAAATTTTCCTCAAGTTTTCGTCTGCGCATGCGTCTGCCCTTTGCCCATACGCATTAACAGCCTCAATTTCCTCTTCCAGGGACTCGATAGCCATTTTCATATCCAGAGTTTTGCCGGATAATTTAGACCTGTCTTCATGCAGCATTTTAACACCCCCTAACATTAAGAAGATAAAGATGTTTATAAATCTACCTTGAAATCTTTTTTGTGCTCTTTAGCTTTTTTGTCAGTCCAATATCCTAATACGACCCAACCATAGAAAAGCCTAGGAAAGACCCTTAAAGAAATAGAAAAATTTATATACCAATTGTCCGTAATTAGGGACTTAAGGACAAAAAATGGGACAAATGGACAAAAATCTGGACAAAATACTGGAGTTATTTTTTGAGTTTCCAAACGAAAAGTTTACAATAAGGGGCATTGCAAAAAAAGCAAAAATACCCAAATCAACAGTACAAAATTATCTTACAAAATTAAAATCTGCAGGTTTAGTTACAAAAGATAATCAAGCTTCTAATACAAGATTTTTTAAAATCAAAAAAATCCATTACTTTATTGAAAAAATATATGCTTCCGGGATGATTGATCACTTAAACAAGGTTTATATGCCGTCATGCATCATACTATTTGGCAGCTTTAGAAAAGGCGATTCTGTAAACACTAGCGATATTGACATATTCTTAGCAACCACAAAAAAAGATGAAGTAGACCTTAAAAAATTTGAGCAAAAATTAAAGCATAAAGTGCAAATTTTTAAGGAGGCTGATATGGGTAATCTTCCAGATAACTTGTTCAACAATATAGTAAACGGCATTAAACTTGAGGGTTCATTCAAGGTAAAATGATCAATATAATGAGTTGGGGACTATGTGCATCTAAATTTATAAGGAATGTTGAAGTTGATGAAGAACAAATAATCTCAATAGTTGAAACTGCAGATAAAAGACTGGAATTTATAAAATCAAATAAGGTGACTAATGAGAACGTCTCTTTTATTGTAGAAAACTATTATGAGATCGTCAAGGAACTTCTTGTTGCGTTGTTACTGAAAAATGGCATTAAATCCAGTAACCACCAGTGCCTGATTTCATATTTCTATAAAGAATTCCCTGATTATGAATTTGAAGCAAATCTTATATCTCAAATGTCGCGTTTAAGGAACAGGCTTAATTATTATGGTGAAAAAATAGATTTTGAATTTTATGATAAAAATAAAAAAGAATTTGGCAAATTAATTGCTTTAATTAAAAACCTAATAGGAAAGTAAGCCTATAAGTCTGTTTCTTTTTTCTTCTTGCTCTCCTTTAGCTTCTTTGTCAGCCCAATTTTCTTGCCGCATTTCCCGCATGCAAAAACATACGAAGGCACGCCCTCAAATACTGCTCTTTTGTAAGCTGTTGTTGTTTCCCCTTCATTGCCGCAGTAAGGGCATTTATACTGCACTTCTAATTTAAGATCCTTTTCAATATCCTCATTGCTTTCCTGATATTTGCAGGTTTTGCATTCATAATAATCTGCTTTCTTGTCAACTTTTCCGTTCTTTTTTATAGGCTTGCCCAGTGTCGGCTTTTTGCATTTAGGGCAATTTTTCCTGTAAACCCACGCTGTCGCAAAGCCATCTCCTATTGAACGGCTTGTAAAATATACGCATTCTTCCATGCTTTCAGGCTTTTTTAGCATTTAACCACCTTCTTCTGTTGCGCTTGCAGACTCATTTTTAAAACAAAGATTTCTAATGATACTTGCATCCTTTCTTGCCTTTTCCTCAATTTGGTAGTATGCCGCATTAAGAAAAACAATGCCCTTTTGCGTCAAATTCACACTTTCTGCTTCTTCTGGGAACTCATTTACAAGCATTTGAAGTGCGCTTACTGCCTCATAGCCTTTTTGCGCAGAGCTGTTCCTCAACCTTGCGGATTCAATTATTCTTGCAGAGCCTTTGATGCACCCAAACCCATAGTCAGTTGTGCTGGCTTTTCCCCATTGCCACCCTTCGATATGCAGCTTCTCAGCTTCAAGGCTTTTTATCCTAAAGTCAATGAGATATTCAAGGGATTTTGGCATATTTTCATTTACTGCGCTGAATCCGGTAAGCTGAACCATAAGCTCGTCAATTTCTTCAGTTGAGTTTGGAGGTGTTTTCATTCCGGAGCCGAATCTTTCATCAATTTCATTTATTCTATTAACACCCTCTTCAAATGTCATAGCCTTTGGGCTGGTTGCACATCCGCATAAAATCATTAAAACCAATACAGCAAAAAAGATCTTTAGTTTGTCCATTTTTCCACCTTTTAGGATTACAACTGCTACCGTGAGCCTAAGGCATTCAAACAGCTTATATTTATTTTTTTCGAAAGCATCAAAAAAATTATATACTTTCCAATACTGCCTTAGCCCATGGACTTTTACAATTCGATAGCAAAAGGCTACGATGAGCTTTATGGAGAAGAGCAGAAGATAAAATATCGAATCATCAAAGAAAACATGGGCATAAAAAACACAGACATTCTGCTTGATGTAGGCTGTGGAACATGTATGGCTGATTTTAACTGCAAAGTTGTTGGCATAGACCCCTCAATAGAGCTGCTGAAGAAAAACAATAAAGCCAAAACAGGCAAACTAAAAAGTAAAATAATGGCAAGAGCTGAAAACCTGCCTTTTAAGGGCTGTGTTTTTGACAAAGTCATTTCAGTTACCTCTGCCCATAATTTTGAGGATATAGAAAAAGGGATAAAAGAGATAAACCGGGTGGGAAAGAAAGATTTTGCCTTCAGCATTCTGAAAAAAAGCAGTAAATTCCCTGCTGTTGAAAAACTTATAAAAAAAACCTTTACTGTCAGAAAGATATTTGACGGGGAAAAAGACCTTATTTTTATTTGCACCCGCAAGGTTTTTAAATAAAAGAGGACTTTCTTGGCATAACCCCACCTAGCTCAACGGCTAGAGCGCACGGCTGTGCCTTTATGGAGCTAAAGTTGTGCTCTACGACCCAATGCAAATGGCTAGGAATGACTTAGAGTCAGTCGTGACCGTGAGGTTGCTGGAGAGACTAAAAAAGTCTTGGCAAATTCAAATCCGGCGGTGGGGATTCAAAGGGGAGCCATGAACATTCATGGTTCCTTTTTATTTCTTAAAAACCATTAATTTTTATTCTCCAAAAATAAGTCAATTTTATGAGAATTAAAAAATTAAAGTTTGGTTTTGGAAAATTAACAAAAGAGAAAGCCAGAATAATCGCTCATTTAATTGGAGATGGTGCTCACTACAAGACAAAACATGATTATGTGTTAAAATATGAAGTCAGGGATGAGGAATCCCTTAAGCAGTTTAATGATGATATTATCCAAGTATACGGGCTTAAACCTTCTTGGGAATGGAATACTTCTGGAATAACTGGAGAACCTATTAAATTTGTCAGGTTGAGAGCAAAATTGGCTTTTGAAGATTTAGCAAAGTACGCAACTTATTTTTCAAAAGACTGGGAATTAAAGCCTTTATTAACCAAGGCTCCTAAAGAAATTAAGAGAGAATTCTTAAAAGCATTATTTGACGATGAGGGGAGTGTAAGAAGCAGATATGAAATTTACCTTTATTCTATAAATAAAAATGGGCTTAATCAAATAAAAAATATGCTTAATGAATTTGAAATTGATTCTAGGATTAAACCCGGATTTGGGCAAAGGAAAAATGTTTATGCTTTAATAATTAATGATTTAAAATCGTTTCACGCCAAAATTGGATTTAATTTAAAGAGGAAACAAGAAAGACTGGAAAGATTTACTGGAATATAAAAGGTTCCTGGTTCAAATCCGGGGGGTGGGGATTCTTTTTTTGGTTGGCATCAAATTTATCCCTAAACTAGAAGGCCTCCGAAAGCCGTAGACAGAATTTTCATGAAGAGAAGATACATCAGCAAAGATCCTATCAGGAAGATAGGTATGTACTTTAATCCGCTTTTGATATTTCCCTTTTCTACAATAGAGACAATCAGGGAAGAAAAAAAGGAGATTATAGACAGTCCTGCCAGCGAAAAATATCTGAAGTGGTCCGGGTTTACAGTTCCCTCAGTAATGCTGATGGACAGGGCAGCTGTTGCACTCTTTCCAACTGACATTGTAGACACAAAGTTTAGGATGACCTTTAAAAGATGGTACGACAGGGAAAAAAGCAGCGGAGCAATGAAGATTACTATTGCAGATATAAAAATTATGTAAGCAATGGCAGAAGCGGATATTTCCTCTTTCAGGCTTTTTGTTTCCTTGATGTCTTCTACCAGCTTGTCTATAAGGCCTGCTATCTGCCCGCCGCTTCCAAGTTCAGTTATGATTAAGTCCATTGACCTTCTCAGCATTGGGCTGTTGTATTTTTCCCCTAATTCATGCAGGGCTTCGCCAACATCGTGGCCAGTCATTATTTTCTTTGACACCTCAGCCATTTCACTTGCCAAAATTGTGAATCTTGGCTTTATTGCGCCCAGCAAAGCTCTCTCGAATGACATCCCCCCTCTCAGGTTGGATGAAACCATCTGCAGAAAGTCCGGAAAAACATCCTCCATTTTCCTTGTTCTTTTGTATATCTGCAAATCCACATAAAAATAGACCAGCAGAATGAAGAGTGTTGCCAATGAAATCTGGACTATAAACCATATTAGGGCTGACGCAATCAGCAGAAACAAGGGGGAATGTTCTGTAAGAAAGGGGTACACCAAAATCAGGTAAGTAACTGCTGTTATGAGCGCAGTTAAATAGAACAAAGCCCCAAAGAATTTGTAGGGAACCTCATATATTCCGGCTTTGAGCAGGAAGAGCCTTAAGTGTGGTATGGCCCTTTCAGGCACAAAAGCCTTGCCGAATTCTTCCAGATAAATAATTTTAAATTCCATTTTAGATTTTTAACTCTTTGCTTGCTTGCATCCATCACACATTTACAACAGGCCTTATAGTTTTGAATATAGACATAAACAAGAACTGGATTATAACCATGAAAAATATCATAACCGCAAAGTGGCTTAAGGTTATGGTGAAGTTAATAAAGCTTGAAAAAACGATGAACAGGGTCATGCCAATTGAAGGCATGACTACTGCGCCAAGCATATAAAAAATGACAATAGTGTTCAGCTTTTTCCCGTATTTCTGGATTTCAAGGCTCTGCTCCTTCCTTATCTCATCGAGCACAGAGCTTAAAGGTTTTGTAACGTCTATTCCCAGTTCCAATGCATTCTTAACGTGGAACAGTATCCTCCTGAATTTTTCAGAAGGGGAGTAATTCATGGCATTTTCCAATGCCATTTCCAAGGAACTGCCAGTGTTAATGTCATTGACTATCTCTTTCATGTATTTTGAGGCCACGCCATAGCTCTTGGTAGTGTCTATTAAGGCGTTGAGCAGCGGCCTTCCGGAATAAAGCTTTATGAGGAGGTATTGCCCTGCAAACAAAACCTCACGGTCAATTTCTTTTTGCCTTTGGTATATCCTTGCTTTAACCTTCAGGAACATAAAGCCGAAAACCAGCGCAAAGAAAGGAATAAAAGCAGCCAGAATAAAAATTAATGGTACCCCTGCCTTGCTTCCTATGAAAAAAAAAATGACTGTCAATGCCAAGGAAAAAAGCAATGATGACTTCAAATTTTCGTAGATAAATTCCTGAGGGGCTTTTCTTATATGCGCCATCCTAAACTTCTTCTTTAGGTCAGGAAAGAACGAATTTATCCACTGCACAAGCTTGGTTATGGACGCTTTCATCTTTAAGCAGTACTTTTAAACTTTTTTTTCATGTAATACCGGGACATAATCATTCCTATTTTGTTAACGTCATTTATATTGCCCTTCACCAGCCACTTCAGGATATCCATCTTTTCTTTAATGTCTTTTTCTATGTCTTCCTTTGAAAGTCCTGTGTAGAGGTTTAATGTTTCAAGAATTGTAGAAGGCTCATTAACTTTTTCAAGGTTGTCTCTCACTGCATTGAACTGCATGATTGCATTTACATCCCCGCTTTGCGTTATTTCTCCTATCTGCAATGTTCTTCTTTTTCCGTTTCTCCTGTTTATGTGCTGGACTATTATCAATGACAGGGCTGAAAGAATCTGCTTCGGGAGCTCTATAGGAGGCTGTGTCAGCCTGTTGATAGTTTCCCTTAAATTGTTTGCGTGCAATGTTCCGTAGACGCTGTGGCCGGTATGCATCGCCTCAAAAAGGACTTCTGCCTCTTTTCTCCTCCTAATTTCACCGACTAGAATCCTGTCAGGCCTCATTCTCAGCGAGTTTACCACCAGGTCAATCATGTCTATCCCACCTTTTCCTTCAGGATTCGGCAGCCTTGTTTCCATGGGAACCCAGTGGATAATGTTTGGGAGGGTTAATTCCCGCGTATCTTCCATGGATATTATTCTTTGGTTTGGTGGGAAGAAATTTGCAACTACATTAAGCATAGAGGTTTTTCCGGAAGCTGTGCCTCCGGTAATAATTATGGAAAGCTCGTTTTGAACAGCCATCCACACTAAAGCAGCAGCTTCATAAGATATAGTGTTTTCTTTGAGAAAATCAGTTATTGTCCAGGGCTTTACAGCAAATTTTCTTATTGTTATTGTGTTGCCTTTGGAAGAAATAGGGCTTAAGGTGGCATTTACCCTGTCTCCGGTCTTTAGGTGGGCATCCATCAAAGGGTTTAATGTGGTTATTTCCTTGCCGACATCCCTACCCACAATTGTTGAGTAGTACCTTATCCTGTTTTCAGTAGGAATCTTCAGGTTGGTCTTAAGCCAGCCATATTTCCTGTGATAAACCCACAGCGGCTCTTCCGCATTGTTGACTACAATCTCCTCAAGGCTCTCGTCTTTAAGCAGAACTTCAATATTTCCCAGCCCTATATTCTGCTGCAGAATATAATTTATGAGCATATCCATGGTTTTTTTGTTTGCAGTGGGAAAATATTTATGCAGCAGTATCAGTATGCTTCTCTTAAACTGGGTTTGTATGTTGGAGGATTCAAGCGATTCGTCCTCTTTGATGTTTTCTATCTCCTGGGAAACAAACTCTTCCCTGATCTTTTCAAGAATTATCCTTGTAGTTTCGCTTATATTTGTTATTGATATGCTGTAGATAGGAACAGGCTCATTTTCATCAGAATAGATAACAATGCTCATTACTATATCATTTACGTTTAGCTCATAAGAATCCACAATTTTTCTCACAGCATCCACTGCATTTCACCCCTTTTTGAGCACTCAAATATGCTTCTTATTTTTAAACTTTGTTAATTTTTTTGATGGTTTATGGGATTTAAAATGATTTTTGGGCGTTTTATTCCATAGGAACTGCGCTCCACAAAGTCCAGTCATTGCTTGGAGCATAAGGCCCGAATACAAAATAGGGAGGCCTGTTTTGCCCGAAATATGAGTACTGCACATCCGACCATCTTTGGGGAACCTGCGGGCCTCCAGCTCCCATGCCGTACACATGGCTTCCGAATAATCTCCACGTTTTCATCAGCCCATGAAAATCGCTTAAGTCAGTTGTTGCATCTGCGCCAGGCTCAACAGTAATAGCCCTGTCGTAACCGTATTTTTTTAGTATTGAAACTACCTCTTTTATCGGGGCATTTCCCTGTCCAGGGCTTAAATGCTCATCCTGATAGCCAAAATTGTCAGCCAGATGGACGTTTCCAATCATATTGTCTTTTGCCAGGCTCTCAACCTGCTTTAGGTACCAGTCCTTAACTTTGTTGTCATTTTGCTCCCTTGTAAGTTTTGGGTCCTCCTGCCAGTATTTTTTCCACATGTTTAAATGGCCAGTGTCCAATGTCGCTTTAATATGCCTCTCAGCAATTTTTTCCGCTTCCTCTTGGCTTACCCCTGCATAAAACGGATTTTCCTGTAGCATACCCTTCTTTCCAGGGACCATTGCTTCCTCTAATTTATCTTTGTCCATTTCAGTAGGTTTTCTGCTGATACCAAGCTGTATTTTAGGCTCTGTAAGCAGCTCAACCATCTTCTCCCTAGATTTTTTTATGATCCACTTTAGCTCTTCCAAGTTTCCTCCAAACCTTTCGGGGAATAAATTTTCGACAGCGACAACAACAGGATTATTTGCATCTTTTGTCCTGCGCATTGCATGCACTCCTGCTTCAGCATACATCCTCACGCCATGCTGCTCAAGCCTTTTTATTGGTGTTATAAGATTTTCTTTTGTCTCAGCAGTGTCCTGCGCTTGCTGTTCCTGGGCTGCTGAAGCCTGTCTTGAAAATTCCAGCCCCTTTTCGTTGTCTGCTATCAATTTATTAATCATCTCCAAAGGATGCTTTGTGTCGGGGGGCACTAGGCCGGCAGTATGCCCATAAATTGTTTGGTCCTGCTTCATTATCTTCCATTTTTCTTCTTCAGGGATGCTCTTATCAAGCTTATCATAGAACTCTTTGGCTTTTTTTAACTTTTTTACTATTTCAAGATACAAATCAGTCCTTTCAGCAAAACTTAATGCCCAACCTCGCGCATGGCCTTCCTGTGTTTCTAAAGTTGCCCTTAAAAACATTTCTTCCGGATAAATCTTTTCATAAAAGTTCAGCTCTCTCCCTAGTTCTTCCCTTTTGGATTTGTTATATTTCTCTGCCTCTTTTTTGAAATAGTCAAAGTGCTTAAGCTCTGTCAGGAACCTCCCTTTTTTTTCATCAAATTCCGGAACCCTGCCTTTCAATGGATCATAAGGTTTTCCTATTTTCCTGTTTTGGTAATCGACGTAATCGCCTTTTTTAACATAGACTCTGGTTCCTTCGGGCTTTCCAGACGGATCATTCGCCTCTGCGAGATAAGAACAATCTTCTTTTGCTGTTTTCCAGACCGGATAAGAAACAAGCCTGTCCTTCTCAACAGTTTCCATTTTCTGGCTTGTTCTTGCATCAAGCAAATCAAATTTTGCGTCAAATTCCTGGGGGTGCGCCTGCTTCACCAACAGCCTTCCGGATTGGTCTCTTGCTAAATTCATCCTATGAGTTTCATCATCCAGGTGCATATCGGTCATCGGCCTTTCAAATTCTCCTGAATGAACCACAACGCTGCCTCCGCTCCCTGTATCTGCCTGGAAGTCAATTGCCCTCTTCAGCTCAAACAAATCCTGGTAAGCTCCTGGCACAGAAAAATTTCCCCTTTCATCACGGCCCATCATTCCCATAACTCCAAAGCTCGCGTGAGTTGTAAACCTCACTTCATTGGCAAGCTGCATTTCCCTTATAGCCTGCCTTTGGTCCTCTCCTAACATTTCAGGTGTCTGCTGGTTCCTGTTCCCCATTCTGTAGCCCGGAAACTGGATTTCCAGCTTGCCAGCGCCCATCCTTATTTTTGAATAAATCCCGGCAACATTTGCAGCAGAGATTCCCATAGGCACGCTCATTCCTATATCCTGCACTCCCAGATTTACATCCGGCTTGTTTGCCGGCTCCATGCCATAAGCCTCAGGCTCCATGGCATTAAAATAATCAACCATGGGGTGGTGCGTGTAATTAAGGTCTCCGAAGTTCATTTTACCAGTTCAACATCATGTGGTGCTTTTTAAAGTGATGGTAAAGCGGCCATGCAGCGGCTTTTGCAGCATTCTCCGCATCTGTTTTTGCCATGGACATTCTCATCCTGTCTGTTGCGGTTTGCTTTTTTGGCTTTGCCTCTTTTTTTGCTTTTTGTCCGGCTCCAAAAAGCTCGGCAAAGCCCCTGAAAACTGATGTATATGGGCTGAAAGCGGAGCTTCTCTCAATTTTTTTCTCGGCATTTTTCCCAAAATCCTCTCCAGCCTCTTCAAGGTACCTCATCAATTCATCTCCCAAGGATTCCATTGCAGCCTTGACAGATGTGTCTATAATGCCCAGAAGCTGAAAATCCTCCTGGTCTCTCATCTTCTTGTAATTATTAATGTTTTCGTCAGTCCAGCCGTACATCCTCAGGTCAATTTCTACTCTGCCTAAATGCAACGGCCCTCTTTGGTATTCCTGGCTGTAAGACATTTCCGGCCTTGTCCTGAATAAATAATGTATAAGGAGGCACTGGTTGTAAGAGCCTTTTCCGGGTTTTCTTGCCAACAGCTCAACTTCTATCATTGAGCTTTCAAAAGCGACCAATAAGTCAGGAGTTTCTGTCTTGCTTTGGTCCAGCTGCAGCCTCTGAATGTTCCTTAAATAAGGCCTTACCCAATGCATGTACATTTTAATAACTTCATAATGCTGCCTCAGGAACTTTAATGTGAATTTTCTCCTGTTTTTTAGCTCATCAAATGTGTGCTCTTTCCAGGCTAAAAATGTCCTTAATTTTCTTTTGAGGACTTCCCTTACCTTTCTGTTAAACGCACCTTTTTCCCTTTCCACAACATCGTCAACATCTTCCTGCTTTTTAGGATGCGTTGAGAAAAATAAGTCAGGCAGGGTTGTAAATTGCACTTCGCGAGCCATGCCGTAAACAGATGCAGGATTTTTTGCTCCCTGCTCAACCAAATCAACCCATATGCCTTTTAATGTGATTTCAGCGCTTTCAGAGCTTTTGCTTGTTGTAAAGCTGTCATAATAATAGCTCAGCCTTTCGTCAAGAATCCTTAATTCCCTTACTAGCTGGAAAAGCTCCCTCACCATTTTTCCTATTGTCGCTAAAAACTGGCTTACTTTGTCCTGCTGCAGGCCAAGCCTTTGCTGGGATGCGCCGAAAAAAGCGCTGTTCTCAGCAGCAGCAAAAACATCTGTTATCTTGTCTATGTTTGGAAAACCGGAGTAGTACCTTAAATAATGCAGAATATAGAAATACGGCTCTTCTATGGAAATATTGTAGCCTTCGTAATGCAGCCTATATCTTCTTGCGGGCTTTGGAAATCCTGTTTTGACATACTGTGTTCTTGTCTGCTCTGCTATCTCTTCTTCATTAAAACCAAATTTCTTTAAGTCAGCAGTTGTAACCATAGCTATCAAAAACCTCTTTTTAATATACTCTTTTGTATACTTTTCTATACCAAAATATATAAATGTATCGAAAAATCAAAAAAGATTTTTTGGGTATTTATACTCAGAAAATGCCAAAAAGCATTTTCTTTTGTATAAATGTTTCTGTGGATTTTGAAAAATGTGGAAATAAGAAAAATTGATTTTACAATTTATTTTTTGTACTTTTTCTTCCCATAATTTTTCTTCATCAGCTTCAGCTTCTTTTTCTCCAGCTTTAGCCTCTGCTTCTCTATTTTAGCCCGGTACTTATCAGCAGATTCATGTTTATGGATAATTATTTGCTTTTTTTCCGCTTCCTCTTTTTTCCTGAACTTTGCTATTATGCTCTTGCTCAGATACTTCCCAAAATACCCCACAAAGCCTGCTGCAAAAACTATCAGAATCCATTTTATTATGTTGTATATTAGTGTCTCATCCATAAAAACAATAAAGAAACAGGTTGTTTATTAAGCAGTAGAAAACACTAAAATCCCATCTCGACGATAAGAATTCTAAGAAAATAGGGGAAAAACACTTATAGTGTCAATCCCCTAGCATATTTTGTGAAGAAATATGCAGCAAGAAATAAAACTCTCGGA
>JAHWGX010000005.1 GCA_019323655.1 Candidatus Woesearchaeota archaeon
GGCAGAAGTGTATGAAGAAGCAGTAAAGCCGATTGGAAATGGCGCAATGATTATGTCAGCCAAGAAATATATTGGGAAGAAAGTGTACGTGATTGTCAGAAAGTAGGATTAATTACGCAACAGAGCAGCATAAACATAAAATATAAATACACTGCCAATTTCCATTTTTTTATGAGAATTCTTACAAAAGAGGAGTTTGAAAAAGAAAAGGACAGGATGAGGACAAGCTTGATTGAAAACAATCCGGTTTTTATCTGCCCGACTGACACAATTTACGGTTTGAGCTGCAGCGCATTGAGCAGGGAAGCTGTAGGCAGGATAAGGGACATAAAGCAGAGAAAGGAAAGCCCTTTTTCCGTAATCGCGCCCTCAAAAAAATGGATTGATGATAACTGCTTTGTAAATGAAAATGCAAGAGAGTGGATAAAAAGGCTGCCCGGGCCCTATACCCTGATACTGAACACGAAAAAAATATGCGTTGCCGAGAATGTCGCTCCCGGCATGGAAACATTGGGAGTGAGAATTCCTGATCACTGGTTCAGCAGGTTTGTCAATGAAGCCGGCATTCCCCTTATAACAACATCTGTCAATAAAAGCAGCGAGGATTTCATGACCTCTCTGGAAGACCTGGATTCAGAAATAAAAAGCAGGGTTGATTTTATTGTGTATGAGGGGCAGAAAAAAGGAAGGCCCAGCAGGATTATTGATTTAACAGATAAAGTTGAGGTTATAGAAAGGTAGTTTAATCTTCTAATCTCAAGTCACCCATATCAATGACATTGCTTTTGTCTTTGTCATTTGCTATCCTCGGGCATGCAGTGTTTATCCAGAAATCCACAAAAGGAAAGTTTTCCATTTCTCCTGCGTTTAATGTGTCAAAAACAAAGATAAAGCATTTTTTTCCCTTGCTTTCCAGATTTTTCTTTATTCCCTCAGCTTTTTTATAGCTGCACTGCCCTGGCTTTAATGAAACAAGGATTCCTATATTGTCTGCGTGAAGAAATTTAATGTATTTTGCTTTTTTTCTCTTTTTGTATCTTTCAATCTCTTCTTTGCCCAGCTTTGAAAACTGGCTGGTAGAAGGGTTAAAGCAGAAAACATTTTTCCCAGTGCTTATAGCAACCCCCAATGGATGGAAGCTGCCTGAGCCGATGTAAAGAAAAGCTTCAACTTGGTCTTGTATTTCTTCAGCGGCCCCTGTGTCGCATCCAAGAATCTGGCCCGGTTCCTGTTTGCCTTTGCCTATAAATACCTCTTTGCCTTTGCTTTCCAGATATGTTTTTATCTCTTCCATCCTCTCAAGAAACTGGATTGTCGCGACCAACCCTATTTTTTTTGGCAACATTCCTGCTTGGATTTTTTCCAGTTCAATTTTCCCTTTGTATTTTGCATGGATAAAAACTGTTTTCATGCATACAGGAATTACTATGCAATATTTAAATCATATCATAAAATTTAGAATATTAAGGGCCTTAAAAATTTTTGAAATTTGAATTTAAGTTTAAAATAATAAACCCGCCGCATAAAAAACCAAAATATTTTTAAACAGCATACTTATTCTTTTGAATACCAATGAATGATGAGGGCTTAATGCCTGAGTGAGGTTTAAATTCTTTTAATACCTCAAATAATTAAACCCAAGGAGGAAGATTAATATGGCGTCTGTAGATGTTCCAAAAGAGCAAGCGGATAAGAGTTATGAGATTGTAGAGGTCGCTAAAAAAACAGGAAAAGTGGCAAAAGGCACAAACGAAGCCACAAAAGCGATTGAGCGCGGCAAGGCAAAGCTTGTTGTAATAGCCAAGGATGTAAGCCCGCCGGAAATAACAATGCACATACCGCTGATTTCAGAAGAAAAAAATGTTCCGTGCTTCACAGTGCCCAGCAAGGAAGAGCTGGGAGCAGCTGCTGGGATTCAGGTAGGCACAGGAAGCGTTGCTGTGCTTGAGGAAGGAGAAGCGAAGAATTTAATAAAGCAGGCTTTAACGCAGATAAAACAATAAGATGGAAAATAAAACAAGACCCGGCAGGGAAAGAAGGCCTGCAGCCGAGGAAAAAAAGGGAGCTGTCAGCTTTTCAGTTGCGACTCCTGCCAAAGTTGAGGAAATCATAGAAAGAACCGGTACAAGGGGGGAGGCAACACAGGTCAGGTGCAGGGTTTTAGAAGGCCGTGACAAAAACAAGATCCTCAGGAGAAATGTCCGCGGCCCTGTTCAGATAGGGGATATTTTAATGCTAAGGGAAACAGAGATAGAAGCAAGAAGATTAAAAAAGAGCGGCAGAGGTTTAGGTTAAGAAAATGCCAAAGTGCACTTTTTGCGGTATTGTAATGCCCAAGGGAACAGGGAAGATTTTTGTGCAGAAAGACGCAAAAATATTGTATTTTTGCTCCTCAAAATGCGAGAAAAACATGCTGAAGCTCAGAAGAAAGCCGATAACAACCAGGTGGAGCAGAAGATACGATAAAATTAAGAAATAAAAAATGAAAGAGCAGCAAACATTAGTCTTAATAAAACCGGATGGGCTGGTAAAGTCCTTGACAGGCAATGTAATCACAGAGCTGTCCAATGTAGGCTTGGTTATCGCAGGCGCTAAAATAGTGCAGGTAACTAGGGAGCTTGCAGAAGAGCATTACCAGCACTTAAGAGAAGAAAAATTCTTTGACGAGCTGATAAAATACATAATGGGGGATTTTCACACTAAGAGAGTACTGGCTTTGGTCTATCAGGGGGGAAACGCAATTGAGAAAGTAAGGAATGTTGTTGGGGAAACCAATCCTGAAAAGGCAAAGCCTACGACAATAAGGGGAAAATACGGGAGAGTTACAAGTGAGGGTGTTTTTGAAAATGTTGTTCACGCTTCTGAAAACGAAAAAGAGGCTGAGAGGGAAATAAAACTGTGGTTCAGGCCGGAAGAGCTTGTTTATACCGTTTATCCTACAGAATCAAAGGAAGTTAAGAAGCTCGAATTTTTTTGGAAAAAATAAGCAGCACTTTTAAAAAATAATTTGGAGGGAGATAAATAATGGCTGAAAAGATGGTCAATAGGGTTACGAGAATTATGAAAAAGCCCGAAAACATCAGAAATATTGCTATTTGCGCCCATATCGATAGAGCTTAAGCAGAGCTTAGCTCCGAGTTCATGGCAAAACAACTTTTTCTGACAACTTGTTAGCTGGCGCAGGCATGATGTCTAAGGAAGACGCTGGCAAAGCCCTAAAGCTGGATTTTCATGCAGATGAGCAGGAGCGCGGAATTACAATTGACACAGCCGCTGTCAGCATGGTTCATAATTTTGAAGGCAATGAATACTTAATCAATCTGCTCGATACTCCGGGCCATGTTGATTTTGGCGGAGATGTGACTAGGGCTATGAGAGCGGCAGACGGCGCAATAGTGCTTGTGGATGCTGTTGAAAGCGTAATGCCCCAGACAGAAACAGTATTAAGGCAGGCTTTAAGGGAACTTGTAAAGCCCACTTTGTTCATAAACAAGGTTGACAGGCTGATTCGCGAGCTGAAGCTTTCTCCTGAGCAGATGCAGGAGCGCTTTATAAAAATAATCACTTCTGTAAACA
>JAHWGX010000083.1 GCA_019323655.1 Candidatus Woesearchaeota archaeon
CAAAGAAAAACAATATGATTGAAGAGGCGCGAAGAAAATTTGTGCTGTATGAAAGGATGATGGGGTTTGCTGAAGCGTAATTATCAACAAGGGGGGAACTTATGAAATAGTTATGCAACCAAACACAAAATTAGTAAAGTTATTAAAGGTAATGGTGAGCTAGGCAGTGAGATAAAATTAAAGGGAAGTCCAAGTATTTTTAGGATTGTTAGGCCCTTAGGTGACAGTAAACCAAGAAAGAACCTAAATAGCAAAACCCCGGCTAAAGCTAAAAAAGCGATGGTTAAAAGATCTTTCTTCCAATTAGGCTTCAAAAACTCTTTAATTGGATTACTCATAATTATTCCAGTTTAGATTGATATTCTATTTAAATATGTCGTTAGCTTCAATGCGTTTTGAATTTTAAACTATGGTTGGATATAACAAAGTTACCCAAACCTCTCCACCAATTTCCCGTCAAAATAAACCTTAGGATTCTTAAAGACCTGGTCAAGGTGTATTATTGCATAGATGTTTCCGCCAAACCAGTAATTGCTTCCTATGCCGACATGAGCAGTACCTAAAACCTTGTCATCAATAATTGTTGCTCCTATGAGCTTTGCTTTTGGGTTAAGCCCAATACCCAACTCGCAGATTCTTCTTACGCTGCCGGGGTGCTTTGCTATGGAAGCAGCCCAGTTTAATGTGTTCTCAAGCTCTTTCGCCTCTTTTCCGCCGCTTATCTCTGTTATATTGCCGTCGCTGATTTTAAGCGTTATCGGCTCTTTTATTAGCATAGTCCCGTTCTGAACCCTTGAGCTTCCGTCAATCACTATCTTGCCTTCTATCCTCTTTCCGTTTGGAGGCGCATACACCTCTCCTGCAGGCAAATTGCCCCCGGAGCCGGGTTCTGTATAGTTTCCGTCAGCAACTATCCCTCTTATGCCTTTTATGTTGTAATACAAATCAGTCCCTGCATCTGTTGCCACTCTTATTTCTTCTGCACCATCAAAAATTTTTCTTAGCTTTTCATGGCTTGCCTGGAAAGGCTTGTAGTTAATATCCATTGCATCTACAATAGACTGGATCTGGCTTGTTTTTAGGTCGCCCAGGCTCATTGCGGAAACAAACCTGTGGTTTTTTTTCTTTACCCACCTTCTAAAGCTTTTTCCGAGCTCCTTTATGTTTCCGAGCTTGTCGGACATATTGATTATTATCACATTGGAGCTTGGCAGCTCTGACAAAGAGCCAATAACATCATTATCAGCCAAATCGCCTCTGCTTTTGACGTTCTGAAGAACCAGCTTTGCATCAAGGTTTAACTGCTGGGCCGCGAGGTAATAAGCCCCGGACATTACTGCTGCTGAATTCCTGCTTTCAGAACCTGTGTCCCCGACAACAAGAATCTTTTCGTCTTTGACCCCAAGGCAGGGAACAAGCACTTTCTTTATCTGAAGGGCAATCTTTTCTGATGAATCATATAAACTGTTCCCCTTCAGCCAGTTTAAAGACTCAACCGTTTCCATATGCATCCAAATTTTTTTGGATATTTTAAAGCTTTTGGATTAGAAAAGGTTTTATAGCCCGCTGCCAACTTCCTGAAACAATTTAAAATGACCAGAAGAGAAAAAATAATTGAAATCCTAAGCAAAGAGGAAAAATCAGCGCAGCAGCTGGCAAATGAGCTTCAGGCCCAGCTGTTTGAAATTCTGGAGGATTTAGGGCATATAAAGCATTCCATAAAGCCAAGAAAACTAATGGCATTACCGGCGAAATGCAGGAAATGCGGATTTGCCTTTGAGGAGAGAAGCAAAATAAAAAAGCCAGGCAGGTGCCCAAGATGCAAATCAGAATGGATTATGGCGCCTTTGTTTAGGATTAGGTAAGCTATTTAAGAAAAATATATAAAATCCAAGATAGTCTTTTGTTGTATGATAAAGGCAGTTTTGTTTGACCTGGACAATACGTTGATTGATTTCATGAAGATGAAGAAAATCAGCTGCAGCGCTGCAATTGACGCTATGATAGGCGCGGGCCTGAATGTAAAGCACGACAAGGCCGTTAAGGCTCTTTTTGAGCTTTATGACAAGTATGGCTTAGAGGAGAAAACAATATTCCAGAAGTTTTTAAAGAGGCTTACAGGAAAAGTAGACTACAGGGTACTAGCAAACGGCATAGTCGCTTACAGAAGGGTAAGATCAGGGTTTTTAGAGCCTTACCCTAATGTGGATTATGTCTTATTGAAGCTGAAAAGCCAGGGGATTAAGCTTGGCATAATAACAGATGCCCCAAAGCTTAAGGCGTGGATAAGGCTTGCCTCAATGAAATTAAGCAACTATTTTGATGCTGTCGTTACATTTGAGGACACTAAGAAGCTGAAGCCCTCCAGGCTGCCTTTTGAATCTGCATTGAGGAAATTAAAGCTAAAGCCGTCAGAATGCCTGATGGTAGGAGACTGGCCCGAAAGAGACATCAAGGGCGCAAAAAAGCTCGGGATGAAGACCTGCTTTGCAAGATACGGAAACCCCAAAGTGAAAAAATCCTATGCGGACTATGAGATTGGCGATATCAAGGCCATTCTTAATATTGTTAAAAAGCAGTAATTTAATACTTTTATTTGCAAAATTTAAAAACATTTATATAGTATTTGTGGATTTGCACTAAATATTGTTTATAAAGGAAACAAAATAATCCTGAGGTGGTTTTAAAATGGCAGAAGGAAGATGCATGAAATGCAAAAAACAGGTTGAGATCAAGAACGGCAAGGAAGTTACTATGAAGAACAAGATGAAAGCCTTAAAAGGCGAATGCCCTAAATGCGGAACCAAGGTATTCAGAATTCTTGGAAAGGCTTAATAACATTAATTTTCTTATTCTTCTTTTTTGATTTTCCCAATCAGGACTTAAGGTAACTTCTTCCAGTTCAGCTTACTTTAATTTTGGCATTATCTTATATGCTATCAGCCCTATTACTGCTGTTATGATCCAGAACAAGAAGGGATTTACTATGTTTAAAGCAAACAGTGTCAGGTTTAGCACTGCTGCTATGGCCAGAATGATTGCAAGAGGCTTTAAATTCATTTTTATTGGAACTTGCCAACTTTCGTTGTTTGTTAAACCTTCCCTAACAGGCAAAAGCATATTTAAGCTGCCGAACTGCATCTCACCACATTCATTGCAGTAGCATTCGTTTGATTTCCTTACACAAAACCTGGCAACTGAGCCGCATAAGGCGCATCTATTTCACAAAGATTATCTTATTTTTTATACCAAGAATTAAAAATTGCCACCCCCACGCTCCCTCTTCTTATCGCAGCGCTGGTATTTATAGTTTTGGTTTTCCCGTATATATAACCGTATACTGATATATTTTTGTCAGGTTTTACCTTTTCTTTTTGGGCAGTTTGGAACACTTGGACATCATATTCGCAAACAAGCCAAATGCAAGGAATATTACTGCAGCAGAAAGAATGACCATGCTGTAATTGATTTTGCTTATAGCCGCAATTCCTGCCAGAGTGTACAATAAAACGCCTATGAACAGGAATTTATTGGCCAGGCTTATTTTCATCTTCTGTATTTTTCTTTTAGGTAATGGTAGGATTCATAAACCAATGCAGCCAGATGAGCAAACAAATACACTGCTATTACCGAGACTATTGCAATTGAAAGAAGGATTTTATCAGCCAGAGCCAGCAGGCTTTTTATCAAGGCTGTGTTGCTGGAAATCAGGAATATTGCAGTCAGGAGCAAAGATATAAGATAGTATTTGTGGTTGTCCTTGTCCTTTAGGTCTTTGATTATTAAAAAGCATAAAGCTATGAGGATTATTAAGTTAAGAACTAACGATGCATAGCTAACAAAGGTATAAATTAAAAACACTGCAAATAAGATGCAAATTATTGCAACAATTGCGAACATCATTTTAATAAAATGCGGGGAGTAGGACTTTCGACGAACTTTGTCGTTTCGAACCCACGTAGGCACTAAGCCAACAGGTATCTTCATCTCATAGGCGAGAAGCCTGATAATACCTGAGATGCCTAAGCCTGTCCCGTATAGCCTTCATTCACTGAATTTGGCCACTCCGGCATCCCCGCATAATGTGAATGAGAACCAGTTTCTTTAAAAATATTATTATTTCTTCTGCCAATTATAGCTTCTTAATCTGGCGCTTTTTCCAAAACCGCAGGAGCTGCATTTCTTTTTCCTGATATGGTAGGTTCTCTCCCCGCACCTTCTGCAGTGTATCATGTTCTTCTTTCCGGATTTCCTGCCCATAGAAGGTGTTCCTTTCATTTAAATCACTTAAGACTTTACTCTGGCGATATGACTGTTATTGTATCTCCCCGTATGAATACCACGCCAAGCTTCCTCTTTACTTCGTTGTCAACATGCTCTTCGGCATCCTCAAGCACAACATTGACATGTATGTCAAACGACTTTAGCTTTCCAACATACTGCCTGTTGTTTTTCAGCTCAACGATTACTCTCTTGTCCCTCGCTTTATTCAAAGCATCCAATGGTCTTGAAACTTCTGTCATTTAATACACCCCGCAAAAATAATAGTGTATTCCCATTGGTATATAAATGTTATGTTATCCGAAATTAAATTGCCGCAAAATTTAGAAATTTTTATAAACTAGCCAAATATCCTCCTTTTATGGCAATTTCACAACGCAGGTCAATAAGAAGGCCAAGCGGGGGAAAGTATAAGCAGAAGGGAAGAAAGCAGAAATTTTATGAGCTCGGCAGAGAGCCTGCTCTGACAAAACTCGAGAAAAAAAGGTCCAGGTATGTAAGGGCGCGCAGTGACCACAGGAAGATAAGGCTTCTCAGCACAGACACTGCAAATTTATTTGACCCCAAGGCAAAAAAGTACGAGCAGATAAAAATCAAGAACATTGTTGAAAATCCCGCTAACAGGCATTTCGTAAGAAGAAACATAATGACCAAAGGCACAATTATAGAGACAGAAAAAGGCAAGGCAAGAATAACCTCAAGGCCAGGGCAGGACGGGGTTGTTAATGCTGTGCTGGTTTAATCTTAGAATTCTTTCTCCATAAAAAATTAAATCAGCCATACCTCAAAATCATTGTATAGTACCGAATTAAGTTTACACTTTTTTGGCAATAATTATCCTGATATTAGTATATCAATTATGTAGAAAAAACCCTTATGCATCAATCCTGCTGGAAATGTAAACCTAAACCGTTACCGTC
>JAHWGX010000084.1 GCA_019323655.1 Candidatus Woesearchaeota archaeon
ATGTTACTCCTCAACAGCTTTCACAACCTTTGGGAAGTGGCGCTAAGGTTATTGAAATACCTGGAGTGTTTGATGATTGTATGAAAATCGTGGAAGAGCTTTCAGAGCATTATGACTTGTTTTTGCGCAATTCAAAAAACTGTCTCCGCATAATGGGGCAAAAGACCTTTTCTTATGAAATTGCTCAGCAATTTGATTATACTACAAATAATCTTGCACTCGTTGTACCTATTGGCAATGCCGGTAACATTACTGCAATTATGCAAGGTTTTTTGGATTTTTATCATCTCGGGATTATTGAAACCTTGCCGAAGATAATTGGCGTGCAGAGCATGCATGCGGATCCGGTATATAAATGGTATAAGAGGGGTAATTATGTTCCCACAAAAGTAAAACCAAGTGTTGCCCAGGCAGCAATGATAGGTGATCCGGTATCCTTTCCCAGGATTAATCAGTTAGTCAAAAATTATTTCCGGGAGCAATTCGCCGCAGTTCAAGTCTCTGAACAAGAGATAATGGAATCAATGCTTCTCACCAATAGAGAAGGCCATGTAGTCTGCACGCAGGGAGGAGAATCAGTAGCAGGCCTTAAAAAAGCTGTCAAGGAAGGACTCATCTCAAAGGGTGACAAAGTAGTGGTCGATTCTACATCCCATCAATTAAAATTTTCCGGATTTCAGCAGATGTTTTTTGATGCCTCCTTTCCGGATGAATATAATATTACAGTTCGGAAAGACTATATAAACCAGCCTATCGCTTTATCTCCATCAGCAAAAGAGATAGCTGAATATCTGGGGCTCAAGAAAATTAAATAGCCGATATAACATTTAGACAGGAGCAATGCTATTGTATTAAAGCATTAGCCCATATACATGCTTCAGCATAAATCAGAGGCAACTTTTTACTATCTATAGCAAGTTTTTTATTTATTCTAATTATCTCATCCCAACAGCCTTTATCATAATTTTCTACAAGGTTGAGATAGTCGAAAAAATCTCCCGTTCTATTTGCAAGAGCATTAATAATATTATCAGTAAGTGGAAGCTTTTTCATAATTATTTCCATAGGCTGATCAAGTATTGCGTCAATGAGCGAAAACAATCCGAGCGTAAAAAGTTCCCAAGGATTTGAAGAACAATTGGAAGCACTTGCGGCTAGCTCACAAAATTTCGCCCTGATGCACGATATCATAATCAATTCACTCGGTTTATCAGAAGCCAAATTTGACATTGCAATCAGGGAAATAAAGCGCCGAAATTCTGCTTCTCCCAAATAAATAATCGCTTCTTTAATTGTAGAAAGTTCTCTTCTTCTCATGAAATGCGCAGAATTAATATAACGCATCAGTTTATAAGAAATAGTAATATCACGTGATATCAACGTCTCAATCTTTGATAATTCTATTTCTGGTTTATTTGCTTCAGCCATGATTTGTAGCAGATTCATTTGAAAGCTGGACAGCTCTTTTACATGAAGGACTTCAGGTTTGCAAAAGAAGTAGCCTTGAAAATAATCAAATCCCATATCTTGTGCCGCGCTAAATGCTTCATATGTTTCAATCTTCTCACCCAGAAGTTTGAGATTGGATGGAAGGTTTTTTACAAATTCCTGTATTTTTTCAAGAGAATTTGCAACAAAATCGATTTTAACGATATCAGCCACTGAAATCAGCGGTTCTTGTTCATGAGAATAATTAAAATTGTCAAGTGCAATAATATAGCCATTTTCCCTCATTTCCTTGCATGTATCAACTATTATTGTTTCATTCCCAAAGCTCTCAAGCACTTCAATAACAGTTTTTTTATTTGGGAACATCATTGGAATTCTTTTCAACAGGAGGTTCGGTGTAAAATTAATGAAGGCTCTCCTCCCCCCTGTAATCGCTTCAATATCCATTGTTAGAAAACTGGCGGAGAGGACTTTGGAGGTTGCTACATCACCATCAATTCCATTAGGAATAAAATTTTCCATGCTGTCTCGAAAAAGGAGTTCGTAGGCATAGATTATTTTATTTTTTTTAAAAATAGGCTGCCGTGCTACATATATGTCCATATCACTCTCTCAAGCAACTATTA
>JAHWGX010000006.1 GCA_019323655.1 Candidatus Woesearchaeota archaeon
ACGGTTACACAAGATCCTGACGGTGATACAACAGTAATAGAGAGCTACTACATAAACGGAGAGCTTAATGACTCGACAGCAACCAATACAACATTCAATGCTTCTGACGGTCATTACATCCTGAATGCCAGCCTTACAGACGGCGTTGAATATAGAAACCTGACTGTAAACTTCACAATAGACACAACAGCGCCAGTAGTGAACACTTCCCTAAACAAATCATTAACAAACATAACTGTTAATGATATGATAAACCTTACAGCAAATGCTACTGACTTAAATGAATTGAGTTTTGGCCAGATAATAGTAAATATCAGCGGATTTAAGAGGTACTTTAACTTCTCTTTAGATGGCGCAGCTACAGCAGCCTTCAGCCAGAACATAACAATAAATATAACCAGAGGGGAGGTGATTAATTTTACAGCAAGAGTTAATGACAGTGCTAATAACTTCAAGACTAATGATACTATGATAACTGTTGCTAACACTCCCCCAGCTGATTTGAGTATAGTGTACCCAAGACCAGATCAATATACAAATGAACAGCCATTGGACTTAAATGTAACCTTTACTGATGCGGACAATGATGTTTTGAATATAAGCTATTACATCAATGGGGAACTAAACCAAACTTCATTAACCAACACAACATTAAATATTAGCGAAGGCTATTACATATTAAATGTAAGTGTTTCGGATGGTGCAGCAATAACATCTAACGTAACAGTCAACTTTACTTTAGACATAACAGCGCCAAACGTAACATTCAAATCCCCAACGCCTTCAAACAACACGATAGGAGATGAGAATGTTGTATTTAACTGGACTGCTTTTGATTATATCGGCCCGAACATAACATGCTATCCTGCAATAGACAGTGTTCTTCAAACTGCGTTACAAACTCCGAATGGCTCCCATTCCAACACAACGCTGATATTAACAGGGGGCAACCATTCAATTAAAGTAACCTGCTTTGACACTGCAAACAACTCAAACACAACAGAAGAAAGAATCTACACAGTAGGGATTATAAATATAACAATACCTGGACAAGATGAAATAATAAGGCCATCTGAAAAATTCAGGTTCAATGTCAGTGTTCTGGCAGGAGAAGACTGGATCAACAACATAACATTGATTATATTCAACGAAACTTTCCATACAGAGAACTTATCAAATCTGCTATACAACTACACATACACGGTAATTAATGTAACTCCAAGGTATATCAATGCAACAGCATACGGCTTTAACAACAACATAGGGCCGGGTACAAACGTAACTTCCCAAATACAGCTCAGAATAGGAAGGCTAGGCACAACCCAAACCCCAACAATAAGCTATGTCTGCCCAAATGAATCGTATACATTAAACGCAACGAACATAACGATAGAAACAATATCAGGCCTTGATACTCTGGTGGAAAGCTATAATGTAACAATTATCATGCCGAACCAGGAGACAGAACAGGCAATACAGTCAGCAAACGCAACAAATGCAAGCTTTGCCATGAGCTTTAATTGCAGCTACTTAACAACCCTCAAAGGAACATATACAATAACTGCAACAGTAAAAGACATAGAAAACCAGACAGCTACGCTAAACAGTTCACTGACAGTAAGCAACTCTACCAGAAGCGTAAATATTACGAAAATAGGCCTTACCAGCCTAGTGTTCAATGATGTCTGCACTGGGAAAGCCCTAATATCAGGAGACAGTGCAACCATACCTAATGTCTCTTATTATGATGCAGATTCAGATGTAACATCAGCAATAAGCATTACTTTCAAAAATATCTCTTTATCCGGCGAATGGAACAACACTTTAAACCACACAGCAAGAACAAATGAAACCGCTCCTCCAGCTGCTAAAAGAAGGATCCACTTATGGGACCTAGGCACAAATATGTCCTATAACAATGCAACATTATCTTATGATTACTCCTCATTAGAGTATACGCTAATGTACGAAAACCAATTGGACATATACAAATGCGCCAATATAAGCAACTGCGTTCTTGAAAAGCAAACTACGACATTAAATACAACCACAAATATAATCTCATTAGACCTTAATAACTTATCAAGATTTATGGTGACAGAGCCAGCTATAGGAACAATACCCGGGCAGTTAGACCGGCCTGCAATCAACTATATAAACTTCTCAAGAACATACACAAAGATTAATGACGCAATAAACATAACAGTATCATTCAATATTTCCTTCCAGCTAGACACAATAACCTTGACTGTGAATTCAACGCCGTTAACAGCTATAAACACAACTGTAAGCGGCCAATCTTACAGGCATACCTATAATTACTCCCCGGCGACCTTAGGTCCATATTTGGTAGAAGTTACTATAGAGGATGAAAACACCTTCAACTCAAACAGAACTGCTACTTTCTATGCTACAAATGAGCAGGTTATAACTATAAATGCGGTAGGATTAAACAATATGACATTGAAAGATACCATAAGCAAAGAGGCAATTGAATCCGGAACTGCCATAACAACGACCCTGCCTTCGGGAAAATATGAGATTTTTGCAAAAGCAAACAAAACAGAGATGACTCTGTTTAATTCCAGCATTAACGACAGCGTAAGCACAGTCATAGTGTTCAGTGATTTGCCGGAAACAATAACAGCGCCAGGCAATAGGACAAATCTTGACCAGTTTGAGGTCAACTCAAGCATAGGCTTTGCCAATATAGATTTCACTTACAACTATTCCAATTTGACAGAAAGCATATCTGATGAAGGCAATCTTGAAGTATATAAGTGCAGCTCAACAGGCAACTGCACATGGTCGGAAATAGCCTCCACAGTAGACACAGACGCCAATACAATCTCATTTAGTGTGAGCAACCTCTCCGTATTTGATATTGTGGAATCAATCAAAACAGTAACTGAAACGGAAACCATAACCACAACTACAACAATATCCTCTGTAGGCGGAGGGGGAGGAGGAAGCGGAGGAGGAAGCCTCATAACCAGAGTAGCGGCCTTAGACCTAATAGTCCCGTCTACAATATCGATGCACATCAATGACAGCATAAAAATGCCCATTACACTAAAAAATTCAGGCGAAATTAAGCTAAACAACATCAACTTAACCTCACAAGTTAAGGCAGAAGGCATTACAGTAGAAATTAACGATACTTATTTTGAGTGGTTGGACAGGAATGAAACGGTTTCAACAAGCGCCATAATAAGAACACAAATAGAAAACCTAACCCAAAATGAAATAGCAATTACTTCAAATGTCCATAACCCGGCACTAGAAGAGTCTGCCATCGTAATAATTAATGTAATTGATGTTTATAAGGGCAATAGAAGCATATTAGAGCAAAACCTCCAGTTCATGTTTGACTTGTTTGAGAAAAACCCTGAATGCCTGGAGCTGAAGGAGCTGTTAACGCAGGCAGAAAAAGCCGCGGAAGAAAATGAATTCGAGAAAGCCCTTGCATTGACAGAAAGCGCAATAAACTCCTGCAGGCAGCTAATAGGCAAGGAAGAGCTAAGACCTGTAACAATGCCTTTTAAGGAGGTGGGACTTAAAATAACCCTTCCACTAATAATTCTGGCTTTGATAATAGTCATATCACTGATAATCTACGGAGCTGGAAAAATCAGGCTGACCAAACCGAAGTTTAGTTTGAAGTTTAGCTACAAGAAACACAAACACAGAATAGGACCGTCGAAAAAAGAACTTAAAAGTTTTGAAAGTGAGGAGAAAGAGATAAGAAGAATGTTGCGCGGAAGGCTGTAACTTATTGTTTTAACCTGACAATTTTTTTCTGGAAATTTGGCGTAAATAAATTTTTTTAGCGTTTAAATATGCTCTTTTAGCCTCATCTTCCTTACCAGATTCTAACAACCTACGTGATTTTTCTATTAGGCCGTGGCATTCAGCCATTTTTTCAAATCTTGGCGCTTCGCCTTTTCCGGCCCCGGCCTTAGAAATTTTTTCCCTACTTTCGCCTTTTATCTCTCTCATCTTCCTTCCCGCATTCCCCCTAAGTTTTTGTTTCCCTTCCTGCATTATCCGGCACTTCTTCTCCGATATGCTCTTGTAAAAAGAATTAATTTCCCCGAAAAGTTCTGCCCTCCTTTCATTTGGCAGTTTTGTATAAATGTCAATTAGCCTTGAGTATATCCTGCAGGATTTCTTCAAATTGTTTTTAGCCAAAGCCTTGCCTCCTGTTTCAGTAAGCCTTCTGCATTTTAGAGCTAATCTTTCCAGTTTTTTCTCTTCCAGATTCCTTTTCCCCCTTTCATCCGCAACTGTTTTTTCTCTTTTTTTAATCTCTTTTTTCCCTAGTTTCCCTTCCCCAGCTTCCCCTACTTTTACCAGACCAATCCTATGCACAAAATTAAACAATAGGCTCTCCTTGGTTTTCTTGTTTTCTTTTTTTTCAGTTTTCTTTTCTTCTCCATCTTGACCGGTAGCCAGACTTACAATGCTTTCTGCCTCAGTCAGCATCGATTTAAACTCTTCTTGCGATATCTTTTTATCCTCATACATAAGCTCTGTCAACAAATTCAAGATTGCTATTACCCTCTTCTTTAGTTTACTAGATATTCTTCTTTTGTTTAGCTCTGCAATAAGCTCCTCCAAAGTAAACTCATAATTAAGATTTAAATGTCTAAGAAGAAAGACTCTAAAGACCAAGCTTAATTTATCTATAGCCTTATCCCCAAATTTTTCTTTTCTAACAGATTTCAGTCTAGTGAGAATGAGTTTCCTAAGCAGTTCATTTTTTTCGTATATTTCCTCTTTTTTTTCTGCGCCCATTTGAAAATATTTAAATATTAAAACGTTATAAGGAGTTAATAATAGGGATTAATATAAATTTAATGGTTTTTAAAAAAGGGGAGAATGAAAGAGCCGGATAAAGGTCTTCTTAAAAGGTGCAAGGCGGATTTAGATAAGGTTAAAGCTGAAATTGCAAAAGTGGTTGTTGGACAGGAAAAGATTGTTGACGCATTGCTAAAGTCTTTGATTGCAAATGGGCATGTCCTGCTTGAAGGGGTTCCTGGGATTGCAAAGACTCTTTGCATAAGGGCGCTAGCTACTGCTACCGGATGCCAGTTTAAGAGAATCCAGTTTACCGCTGATATGCTGCCAACAGACATTATCGGACTAACATCCTATGAAGAGCATAAAGGCTTTTATGTGATTAAGGGGCCTATATTCAGTAATTTTGTTTTAGCGGATGAAATCAACAGAGCCCCTCCAAAAGTGCAATCTGCTTTGCTTGAGGCAATGCAGGAAAAGCAGGTCACCATTGGCAAGGAAAGGTTTAAGATAAGTTTGCCATTTTTTGTTTTGGCTACACAAAATCCTCTTGAAACATTAGGGGTTTATCCGCTGCCTGAAGCCCAAGTTGACAGATTTTTATTTAAGACTGTAATGGGTTACCCCACACCTGAAGAGGAAAAAAAGATAATAGAGCAGAACATAACCCTGCAGAAATTTGAAGATTATGACATCAAGCCTATACTGTCACTAAAAAGAATATTAGAGCTGCAAAGCTTAACCAAAAAAATAGTCCACAGTGACAGGATTAAAAGGTATATTGTAGATATTGTCGGTTCGACAAGGGATCCAGAAAAATATAAGATAAAAACTGGTAAATACATTGAATTCGGAACGTCCCCGAGAGCATGCATTGGCTTGTATATAGGTGCAAAAGCGGACGCCCTGATGAAAGGCGATAATTATATAGGGCCCCAGCATGTGAAAGATGTAGCTTTTGATGTTCTAAGGCACAGAATTATTCTTAATTATGCCGGCCAGGCAGAAGGCATTAAAACAGACTCTATAATTAGTGAGATTCTTTCTAAGGTGCCGATTCCATGAAAAAAGAATTGAAGTTAGAGTTATCAGAGGGTATCAAAAGGTTAAAAATATTGACCTCCCAAATAGTAAACACTCAATTCGTTGGAGGATATAAAAGTGTCTTTAAGGGCAAAGGCATGGAGTTTGAGGATTACAGGCAGTATACACCAGATGATGATTCATCTGTGATAGACTGGAAAGCTTCTGTGAGGAGTAAACAGCTGCTTATCCGCGAGTTTGCTGAAGAACGCAACTTAAATGTATTTTTTCTCATTGATGTCAGTTCAAGCATGGTTTATGGTTCTATCGATAAGCTGAAAATGGAGTATGCTGGAGAACTGATAGCAGCATTAAGCTATGTCGTGATAAGTGCGGGCGATAGTGTGGGATTTGCACTTTTCAGCGATAAAATCGTGAAAAATATGCTCCCTGCTATGGGTTTTGTGCAATACCATAACCTGATAAACACTCTTGTTAATCCGGATTATTACGGGGGTAAATACGATTTAACAGAGGCATTAAGATTTACACTTAGTTTCCTGAAAGAAGCCTCTATTGTTATAATAATATCGGATTTCATTGGTTTAAAAAACGACTGGGAAAGGTACATAAAAGTCGCTTCGAAAAAATTCGATTTGATAGGCATCATGATAAAAGACCCTGCAGATAAGATTCTGCCTAATTATGATGGCCAGGTGATACTAGAAGATCCTTTCTCTGCTAAACAGGTTTTAGTCAGGCCGGCAGCTTTAGAATCTGTCTATAAAAGTTACACAGCCAATCAGGAACGAGCAATAAAAAATTCCTTTTTGAATGCAGGAGCCAATTTCTTAGAGCTTACAACAAATGAGTCATTTGTAAAGCCAATAACCAATCTCTTTGTAAGCAGAGCCAAAAAGGTAAGAAGATGATAGAACTAACTTTTACAAATCCGGTATACTTATGGACTTTATTGCTTGTGCCATTTATTATTCTGACTCATATTTTTACATTGAAGCGCGTAAGAACTGCGGCCCTAAAATTTTCAAATTTTGAAGCAATTGAAAGAGTTTCAAAAGGGGAGTTCTTAGGCAAGCCCTATAGAGGCTTATTCCGGAATAAGAATATGTTCCTGTTGTTTTTAAGGCTAGTAGTTTATACTATGCTTGTTCTTTCTGTCACAGGAACAACCTTGTGGTATACCGGCAAAGTAAGCGATAGGGATTTTGTTTTGGCGATTGATACTTCTACCAGCATGCTTGCTGACGATTTTAATGTGACAAGGTTGGAAGCTGCGAAAGAGGCTGCAAGAGTTTTTGCTGAGTCTCTAGCAGGGGAATTTAAAATAGGGGTAGTCTCATTTGCAAGCAGTGTTTTTGTTGATCAAGAGCTTACTTCAAATAAGGAGGAAATAAAGAAGATAATTGACAGCATAGACACAAAAGAAAGCGGGGGGACCAATATTGGAGATACATTAGTCACCTCTGCAAACTTGCTGGTAAGCATGGGCTCAAAAGAAAAAGCAAAATCTGTAATTCTCCTTACTGACGGGCAAAGCAATATCGGAGTACCAATTGATTTAGCCATAGACTACTTAAAATCAAAAGGGGTTGTTGCCAACACTGTAGGAATAGGTACAGAAGAAGGTGGAAAATTCTTAGGGCTAAATGTAACCTCCAAATTAGATGAGGAAACCCTAAAAGAGATTGCATCGCAGACAAATGGCAGATACTTCAGGGCAAGAAGCAAAAATGCCCTGGAAGATGCTTTTAGGGAGATTATGTCCTCTACAGAAAAAAAGACTTCTTTGGACATATCCTGGATTTTGCTGATAATAGCACTATTTTTACTAGCAGTGGAATGGGTTCTGGTACATACCCTATACAAAACCCTGCCTTAATGATTAAATTTGTCCTTTAATATTTTTTCTTCAACGATATATTTATTAAACCATCCCCTTAACAAAACAACATGCAGTTCAAAATAAAAAAACAATCCGAAAAAAGCAGGGCAAGAACAGGGATAATAAAAACGCCTCATGGCAGCATAAATACGCCATATTTTATTCCGGTTGCCACGGCTGCGACAGTCAGGGGCCTGAACCAGGAAGATATGAAATCAATTAATGCGGAAGTCCTTCTTGCAAACACCTACCACCTGCACCTTAAGCCGGGGGACAAAATAATAAAGAAGCTTGGGGGGCTGCACAAATTCATGAACTGGGACATGCCTTTGTTTACTGACTCAGGTGGCTTTCAGGCATTTTCGCTTGGCTACGGGATGGAGCACAACATAAACAAATTAGGGAATATCTTTCCGGAAAATAAAAAAGCATTGGAAAAAAAAGAAAATTTGGCAAAAATTGATGACGAAGGCGTTACCTTTAAGGATCCCAAATCAGGAAAGACAGTCCATATCAATCCCAAAAAATCAATAAAAATACAGCAAAATTTAGGGGCAGACATAATCCTTGCATTTGACGAGTGCACATCGCCTTTGTCAAGCTACGAGTACACAAGAAAAGCAATGGAAAGGACGCATAAGTGGGCTTTGCAGTCATTAAAAAACCACAAGAGAAAGGCAAAATTAACAAAACAATCAATTTACGGGATTGTCCAGGGAGGTGAGCATAAGGATTTAAGGGAAGAATCTGCAAAATTCATTTCCTCACTGGATTTTGACGGCATTGCTATAGGAGGCTCTTTAGGCAGGTCAAAAAAAGACATGCACAAGATTCTTGGCTGGGTTATTCCATTGCTGCCAAAAAATAAGCCAAGGCATTTGCTCGGAATAGGCAATATAGATGATGTTTTTGAATGCGTTGAAAAAGGAATAGACACTTTTGACTGTGTTGCTCCGACAAGAACAGCAAGAAGAGGTTCTTTGTTTATCTCTCCAAAATCCGGGGGAAATTTAAAAAATAAATTCAGGATTAACATTAAAAATTCAAAATACAGGCTTGACAAAAAGCCGGTGGACAAAGACTGCAATTGTTTGGCATGCAAAAACTACTCAAGGGCCTACCTAAACCATCTTTACAAATCGCAAGAACTTGCCTATTACAGGCTAGCTTCATTGCATAATGTCAGTTTTATGCTGAGGCTGATGGAGGAGATAAGAGATTCTATCAATAATAGTTATTTTGAGAAACTGAAGAGGGAATGGCTCAGATAAAATCAAAACCGGTTTTTAGTTCTTATAATTTAGTTCTTGTAAATATATTTGAATTAAATAAACTATTAGAAGGCAGCTATTGGGATTTTCCTTAATTAATTTTTATCTGATTCAGCCTTTAATTTTCTTGCCCAGTACATAAAAGGGGTGTCAACAACTGCAACTATAAGCTTCATAGCATAGCTGACAAAAAATATCTGCAGGATTATATTCCACTCAAAAACCTGCTCCCAGCCAAACAATCCAAAAAAGCCAACAAAAGCTATAAATGTAAAAATAACATTGTCAATCAACTGGGAAACTATTGTAGAGGCATTATTCCTGAACCAAAGGTGCTTTCCCTTAGTCTTCTTTTTCCAGAAATTGAATGCCCACACATCATGAAGCTGGGATATCAGATAAGCAGTCAGCGATGCAACCGCTATCCTCGGCAGGAAACCAAAAATCTGCTGAAGAGCGGGGCTTAATAGATCAGACTCATCCGGCATAAATTTAAGCGTAATCTGCATTATAATTGCAGCAGATATTAATACAAAAAAACCGAGCCATACGGCTTTTTGAGCTTCTTTCTTTCCATAGTTTTCGCATAATATGTCTGTCGCGAGGAAAATCGTGCCATAGATAATATTTCCCATGGCTGTAACAAAGCCAAAAATCTGCACAGTCTTCATAACCTGTATGTTTGCGATTATAATGGAAAAGGCAACCCATGCATACAAGCCAATTTTGCCAAACAGCCTGTAAGCGAGAAGTATGCCAAGGAAAGTTGCAACCAGCAATAATATCCATAACAGTTCGTTTATCATTTTAAGATTGCCTTTTAATTTTTGAGCATTGCATTATTATTTTATTTCTTTGTTTAACAATTATTTGCGAATATGTTTTTTATTTTTTGGTTAATATCAATAGGGCAATGAAAATAAATTTTATTATTAATAATTAATAATATTTTATCTTTTTGATGGAAAAAATTTTATTTATTGATTTTTTTATGGGAGTATTGCACTTTTTATTCTATTTTTATTGTTTTTAAATAAGGTTTAATGGCACTACTTTATAATTCCTTCTACTGGGCTAGAAGCGCTTGCATAAAGCTTTTTTGGAATCCTGCCTGCCAAGAAAGCATCTCTTCCTGCCTCTATCGCAAGCTTCATGGCCCTTGCCATTCTTGCAGGGTCTTTTGCCAAAGCAACCCCTGTATTTAACAAGACTCCGTCTGCGCCAAGCTCCATTGCAACTGACACATCAGAGGCAGTTCCCACGCCGGCATCAACAATTATCGGGACTTTTGCATTTTCTATTATATGCCTGATATTGTTCGGATTCAAAATTCCCTGGCCAGAGCCGATAGGGCTTCCAAGGGGCATTACGGAACTAGCGCCTGCTTCCTCAAGCTTTTTTGCATAAACAATATCATCATTTGCGTAAGCAAGGACAGTAAAGCCTTCCTTGACCAGCACTTTTGTTGCTTTTAGTGTTTCCTCATTGTCAGGCATTAATGTTTTTTGATCACCTATTACCTCTAATTTAATCCAGCCAGGCATACCCAGCTCTCTGGCAAGCCTTGCTGTTCTTATGGATTCCTCAGCAGAATAACATCCGGCGGTATTTGGCAGTATTGTAAACTTTTTTTTATCAATATAATTCAATAAATTTTCCTTATCATCATCAAAATTAACCCTTCTGATTGCAACAGTAACAACCTCTGCACCGGAAGCTTCGTGGGCTTTTTTCATTATCTCAAAATTTTCATACTTCCCGGTTCCTATAAACAGTCTTGACCTAAATTTAAAGTCTCCGATTTTTAAAATATCCCCGATTTTAACCACCGCCGACAGCTTTCACTATTTCCAGCCTGTCATTATTCTTTAATCCTGTTCTGCCAAAATTTTCCCTGTGAACAATGTTTTTATTAAGCTCTACTGCCACAGCATCTTTTTCCAAGTTGAGCGTGCTTAGCAACTCTAAAATGTTTTTGCATACAATGTTTTTTGGCTCGCCGTTTATTATCAGGTTCATTTTTGCAAAAATCCCTTTTTAACCCCCCCTAAAACAAAAGAAAACTAAATTCGATTTAAAAATATTTGTGTAAAGAGGAGCGTATCTAAAAAATCGAGATTATTTACTCATACCTCAATGCGTCCACAGGCTTTAGTTTTGATGCTGCTCTGGCAGGGAAGAATCCAGAACCTGCGCCGACCAGAAATGAAAATACAAGGCAGCCGACTATAAGCCACAATGGAAAGTAAGGCTTTAAAAATGAGTATCCTGTAGCGGCAATGGCAACAGCCCCAAGCTTTGCCAAAACATAGCCAATCAGCATTCCAACACTTCCACCAATCAGGCCCAAGATTCCAGACTCTATAAAGAATATCAATAAAATATAGCTGTTCCTTGCGCCAATTGACTTCATTATGCCTATCTCTTTTGTCCTCTCTAAGACGGCAGTGTACATGGTGTTCATGATATTAACAGCAGCTACAACTACGGATATTCCGGCAATAATCACCAATATGGTGTTAAGCACAAGAAGTATTGTTCCAAATGTTTCCATAAGCTGCTCAAAAGACTGCACATAGAAATCCTCTTCTCCTTCTTTCTGCCCTTTTTTCTTCCTTAGCTTCTCTTCGAGCCTTTCTGCAAGCTCAGTTGGATTTACGCCTTTCTCTGCCCCGATAAAGATGTAATCATACTCGTCTTCAACATCAAAAAGCTCTTTCATAGCGTCATTTGTCATATAGACATTTGCATCGTCATTGGGATTGCCTATTTCCTCATAAAACCCCACAATATCAAATGATTTTCCTTTAATAAAAATGTTATCTCCCACTTTTAGCGGTTTAGAAAAAATTTTATCTGCCACCCTGTAATTATAGCCCAGAGCAACCTTATTGGTATCCCCTTTTTTTATTTCCCTTCCTTCTAAAATTCCAAAACCCGCAAAAGCCGCTTCCATAAGCCTTTGTTCATCCGGCTCAGTAGGCATTCCCATAATAAAAACCCATTTTCCCAATTTGTTCTCATCGATTTTTACTTCACTTTGCCTGAGTATAGCAACAGCTGCTTCTGAAACGCCCTTCTGTTTTTTGATGAAATCAAGGTCATCCTGTGTAAGGTACGTTCCTGTAGTGCCTGGAACTGATGCGCCTTTTGGCATGGCCATAAGCTTATCTGTTCCCATTTTCTCAGCCATGTCATCCATGTAATACCTAAGCCCTTCACCATAGCTGATTAAAACAAAGATAGCCATTATGCCGATGAGTATGGAAAGGATAGTAAGAAAGCTTCTTGTAAACCTGTACCTTACGTTATTCAGGATGTATTTAATTAAATCTCCTATCATCTTGCACCGGCTATTTAGCATGACGCAATGCGTCCACGGGATTAAGCTTTGAGGCATTGATTGCAGGAATTACCCCGAAAATGCTCCCCAGGAAAAATGAGCCAAATATTGAGCCTACTATGAGCCATACGCTAATATCTGCCCGTATGAGCTCGCTTCCAAGCACAAGCCTTCCGATAAAAGCAAGACCCATTGCCACACTTATTCCAATAAGAGCGCCTATTATTCCGCCGACACTGCCTATTAACCCAGATTCGATAAAAAACAATGAAAAAATTGTGCTGTTCCTTGCGCCAATTGACTTCATTATGCCTATCTCTTTTGTCCTCTCAAGAACTGAGGTAAACATAGTGTTCATTATCCCTATCCCGCCAACAAGTATGGATATGGCTGCAATGATATAAACAAACAGCTGCACAGCAAACAAGGTGGAATTAACCTGGGCAAGAACAGCCTGCGGCGTCTGGACAGTAAAATCCTCTTCCCCTCTCTTAACATCCCTTTCTTTCCTCATTAATTTTTCTATATCCTCCTGCACAGCCTTCATATCAGCGTTTGGATACACCTGCACTGCAATAACATCATACTCATCGTCCGGGATGTCCAGTATTTCCCTCAAATCATTGTCTTCCACAAGAACAATGCTATCAACAAGGAACCCCCCTGTTTTTTTAAGTATGCCCACAACCTCAAATGCTTTATCCTGAATAAAGACCTTTGACCCTACAACTATCTGTTTTCCAAAACCTGCATTTTCTTCCCCAAGATTAAAGCCCAGAACTGTTTTTTTGCTGTCGCCGTCCCTTAGCAGCCTTCCTTTTTCTGCTTTAAGATCCAATGCCTCTTCAATGAGTTTTCTGCCCTCTCCTTCAGCCATACTTGCAGCATACCCAAATGCAGCATGATTATTATAGACAAGTTTGCCTGACCTCACAAGCCTGCCAACAACAGCCTTGACGCCGTTTACCTGCTCGATTTTTTTAACAATATCCTTGGTCAATGGCTTTACAACTCCAGTACCAGGCGGCCCCAATCCGCCGGAAGCCATTACAGCGAGCTTGTCTGTCCCCATCTCACCGAACTGGGAGCTTATTGCCACTTCCAACCCTTGGCCTATCCCGATAAGAGAAACAACTGCTGCTATGCCTATGAAGATGCCTATCATAGTCAGCCATGACCTTAGCTTCCTGTTCCTGAGGTTCCTAACAGAGAAAATAAAGTAATCCTTAATCATTTTTCAGGGCAAAAAGAAAATTATGCTTTTTTCTTCTTGCCTTTTCTCCATCTTCTATAAATAAGCAGGCCTCCAACAACCACCACAAGCATAACAAAGATGCCCACTTTTCCGTTTCCCTGGACCAAACCAAGCTTTTTGGCTTCTGATGCACTGTATAAAGGAAGTTCAAGATTTAATTTATCGAGGTACTGGTTATTGTTTGCGTCGCTGTACTCGAGGGTAATAGGCAGCATTACCTTCTTTTCTTCGGTATTCTTCACAAACAGCGTAAAGTCCGCTGTCTCGTAGTCATCAGAGTCTATATTGCCTACATACACCTCGCTTGGAGAAATCATTGTATAGGCTTCGCTTTCTGCCAGCTTTACATTCAGGAATTTTATTTCATTGACATCCTTGTTCACTATTTTTATTGTTACATCCCCATAGTTTTCAGGCTGGTAGATTGCTGATGAATCAATATTTACAGACAAGTCCGGCTCTGAGCCTATCAGCAGGCCAATTGTGCTGTTTCTGCTGTAGCTGTTTCCGAGGCTGTCATAGTAAATGTACTCTACTTCCACCTTGTAAGTTCCTGATTGGGCATCCGGCTCTCCTATTAAGTCAAATCTTACACTAGCTTCCTCGTTTTTGTCAATTTTTTCTATTACTTTTTCGTTTGTTGAGCCAATCGGAGCTAAAGGCACGCCTCCCAATTTGAGTATCACCCTGATTTTTTTGAGCAATATTTCTGCTAAGTTATTGAATGTAATATCAATTGTTGCTTCTTCCCCGGGCCCTATAATTTCGGGGTTGGACACTACTTTGTCCAGCAGCAGAATTGCGTCATAGGGCTGGATGTTCACATTGAACTCAGGCATTGTTACCCACGCACTCTTGTCCACCCTGTACCTTAATTTTATACTGCTTTGGCCCTCCAATGCATCCTTGTCCACTCTTAGCCTGTACTTGACAATAACTCCGTTGTCCCCTTTCTGCTGGGGATTAATCGAGCCCAGGCTTTTTACTGCATCTGCTCCGGGGTCTAATGAAAAAGGGTATTCCGGCAGAATCTCCGCTTCCATATTCTCTGCAGCTTTGCTGCCGTTATTTTCAAACTTGAACCTCAAGTCAACATACTTGCCCGGCTCAGCAGGGTCCGGGATCTGGCTAATCATTGTTACTTTCATTACATGGCTGGTTTCTATGGGCAATGCAGTTAACTTTGATATCACTCCTGCACTTACAGAACCTGCCAATAAAACCAATATTACCAGCCCAAACAAAATTATTTTTTTCATCATACATCACCTTTCATTTTTTTATTTTATTTTAATTTCCTGCTTTTTATTATTGCCCCGTCCTTGAGGTATTCAATCCTGTCAGCATGCTGAGCCAGACCAGCATCATGCGTGACCATGATAATGGTAGTATTTTTTTCTTTATGCAATCTTTCAAGAAAGCCTATGACATTTTCACCTGTCTTTGAGTCAAGGTTCCCGGTAGGCTCGTCTGCCAGAATCACCTCGGGGTCATTTGACAAAGACCTTGCTATAGCTACCCTCTGCTGCTGGCCTCCCGACAATTCAGTCGGCCTATGATTCACCCTTTCTCCTAATTCTACCATATTAAGAAGATCTTTTGCTTTTTTTATTCTTTCTTCACGGGGTATATTCTGAAATATCATCGGCAGCGTAACATTTTCCAATGCTGTCAGCGTATTAATCAGGTTAAACTGCTGGAAGATAAATCCAATTTTTTTCCCCCTTATCTGGGCTAATTCAGACTCGTGCAGTTTTGAGATATCCTTCCCTTCCAAAAAGATTCTGCCTTTTGTAGGCACATCCAGGCACCCGATTGAGTTTAAAGCGGTGCTTTTTCCTGAGCCGGAAGCGCCTTGTATGGCAACAAATTCCCCTCTTTTTACCTCTAAGTTTAATCCGCGAAGGGCTGGGACTTCTACTTCTCCAATCTTGTAGATTTTCCATACATTCTCCAGCTTGATTATAACATCATTTTTCATTTTTGGCTTTTTTCTGATATCTTATCCAAATCCTGTATCCAGTTGTTTAACAGGCTTTCAAAAGCAATTGCCTGCTTATGGTAATCCTCAATAACCTGAAGCTTCCTTTTGTCTTTTTCACCCTTGATTTTTTTCCGGTACTTCCCTATTATCCCCAAAGTATGCTCTTCAATTGGCTTAAGTGCATTATCGCGGATTGCCTTCAGCTTGCTTATATTAAGCTTGATGAGGTTTTTTTCCATGTAAAAAAATATTTTTTTTGTTTTTGGCTTTGTGATGCGCCTGACCATTCCCAGGCTTTCAAGCATTTTCATGGTGTTGGATATAGAAGCAAGGCTATAGCCTGTTCTGCTGCATATGTCATCCATAGAAGTTTCATCCGGCTCAAGGTACAATAATGCTACAACCTTTACACACAAACCCCTCAGACCATAAGCCCTAAAAACTTTCTGAAACAGCTCCAAAAAGTCTTTTTCCAAATCATCCATTTTTATAATTTTTAATATTTATTAAATTTTTGATATTTATTAAACTTTTTATATTTATTAAGAATGGTAAAAACTAGTATATAAATTTTTTGGTTGTTGGCTTTTCCTTAAGCGTAGGTTCAAGGTTTTTTATAGCAGGCTAAAACAAAAGATTAATAATTAAGAACTAACAAAGCATTTAAAACAAATTTTATAAAAGGAGGGTACAGCAGGGCTATAATAAAAGGCTTAAAATGGCTAAAAAACAAAAAAAGAGGAAAAAAGCAGGAAAACAAAAGCTTAAAGTAGGAATAGCTTTAAGCGGCGGCGCGGTCAGGGGAATGTCCCACATAGGCATATTAAAGGCGCTGGAAAGGAATAGTATACCTATTGATATTATTGCCGGAACTTCAATTGGCGCTTTAATAGGCGCTTTATACGCTTCTGGTGTAAAATTAAATGAGCTGGAGGTAATGGCAAAAACAACCAAATGGAAAAATCTGATTGACTTTACAATTCCTAAAACAGGGTTTATTGCTGGAAAAAGGATAGAGAAATACCTTAAGGGCATTATTGGAAACAAAAAATTTGAGGATTTAAAAATTCCACTTTCAATAGTTGCTACGGAAATAAACCGCGGAGAGAAGGTCGTGTTTAATCAGGGAGAATTAATAAAAGCAATAAGGGCATCAATCTCTATGCCAGGTGTTTTTGAGCCTGTTGTAGATAAAGACTCTGTACTTTTGGATGGGGGTCTGGTGGATCCTATTCCGGTTGACATAGTAAAGGAGATGGGGGCTGATATTGTTGTGGCAATAGATTTAACTATTGATATCAAACAAATAAATTTACCAGAAGTTGAAAAGGAAGAATCCGCTTTTACCGAATACTTTGAAAAAAAGCTTATCTCTACAGAGCTGGGATACTTAAGGAATTTCCTGAAAAAGAAAAAGTTAAAACTCCCTCTCTTTGTTAAGAAATTCTTGAAGCCAAAAAAAATAGTAAGGGTTATTTTTGGCAAAGAAGCGCCGAATATAATCAAGTACAGGATCAGGTCTATGGACATACTCGGAAACCAGTTTGCAAAAGAAAAGCTGAAGTACCCTTATGTGGATGTTATTATCAAACCGATTTTTGAAAGCGTTAAGTGGACAGAGTTCGACAGGACTGATGATATTATGCGCGCAGGGGAGATAGCTGCGGAAGAAGCCATACCTAAGATTAAAAAGCTTGTTTATGAGAATCAGTAAAATTTTTCTCTTGGATTGAATTCTAAAACTGCTTTTCCGCTCTAACCTTTCCAGTCAGGCTCCTCAGCATATGCCCGGTTATTTCCAAATCATAGAACTTTTTAAGTTCAAGCCTTTTCTTAACTCCAATAATTAAGGGATAAGCCCCAAATTGCCTGCAGAAAGTAGTATTGCCGTCATAAACTTCAGCATAGCAGCTCTTGAGAACAATCCCCGTAGGAGCGATTCTTTTAAGCATTGGCCAATCAATGTTCTGCCTTATGTCATTCCTCCATTTCCAATACAGTTTCTTATTCTTTTTTAAGAACTTGTTTTTACATTCTTTAAAGATTCTTGCCCCTTCAAATATCGCAACCTGCCTTATGTTTATCCTTCTTAACATCAGCCCATCAGTGTGAACCTTATTTAGCCACTTCATGTTTTCCTCATGAGTTTTTTTGCTTTCTCCTTTCAGGCCAAAAATAAGATTAACGCCCGGCAGGTACCTGGGCATTCCATTTTCCCCCCTTTCTGCCCCGTATTTATTGATAATTTTAATTGCTTCGTAAGCTATTTTAGGAGAGCTGTTTAATCTGTTCTGCTTTATTACTTCCCCATCAAAACTCTCCACCCCAAAAGCGGCTGTATTGCCCGAAGTACAATACTTGGCAACTGCCTTTGTTATTTCATGGTTTTTGTCTGCAACAACCTTAACCGGGTTTACATTGTCTATATGCAGGACTTTTATTTCTGGAAATTTGTTCCTTATTTCTTTAAGCATCTCTGCGGCATAAGGCACTGTATAGAAGCAGCTTTGCTTGCCCAGCCTAAAAAACCTGCAGCCCAGCCTGTAGAACTCTGAAATTTCTTTTAGAGCATCATCTTTCTCCCTGAACTCAAGCTTGTTTTTTACCGGCTCTGTGCAAAAGCTGCACTTTCCTATATCACACCCATGGCCTGTTTCAATCTCTATTATCCTGTAGTCAGGAATCTGCTTTATTATTCTTGCTCCGTCAACAGCATATTTCCTGACATCATCATAAGGAAGGTTGTACATTGAATGGTCAATTTTGTCAAAAATATTTAAACCTGATTTCTCAAAAAATCTTCCCCCGCGCAACTGAGTGCCATAAACTGCAGGCCCGGTAAGTATTTTTTTGCATTTCAAATCTTTGATTAAGGGAGCCAATTCCCTTAAAGTCCCTGGCACTGCGGAAAGGTATTTCCCTGGGACATGAACTCCAAGAATGACAATTAAGGTATCAGTATTATCCAATATTTTTTTAATATTTTTGCAGTTAACTGTCAAATTGTAGATTGCTATATTTGTTTTTTGGGATTTTTCTATTGGAATGGGCCTTGAATCCGACGAAGCTGGTGCCAAAAATCTTTGTTTTTTGAGCATGTATTTTTTCCATAGCCTTAAATCATCAATGGTTAAGTAATATAAATCTTCATTTAAATAGCCTGCTATGTACCTGGGATATGTGCCCAAATAGGGAGGCACGCCAAGCCCTGCCGGCTCGTCAGTATAGCAGTCAAGGATTGCATATGCCATGTGCACTTGGGCATTTTCAGGTTATTAAAAAGTTTTTTATTGATTTCTGCTTTTTTATTTTTCTTCAGGAAAAAACAGTTTTACAATATGTTTTGTCTTAAGGGTTCTTACCCTACTTTGTTTTTCAAGGTGAGGGTCATCTGACCAAATCTTAGAATTCCCTAAACTTAATGCACTTGCCAAAAAGATAGCATCATCTGGATCAATTTTTCCTAATAAATCGTTAGCCTCTTTTAATTTGGGTTGCACAAGTTCTTCTGGAATTAGTGTGATATACTTTAATAAGTTATTAAGCAATTTTGTATATTCTTGTTTTGTCATTCCAGATTTTTCCAATACAAGATTCTTGTATTTACGAATCTCGTGGAATGAGTTTTCTGGATAGTAAAATTCCCAACCAGACTCAATAATAATCTTCCTAGTAGTTGAATCTCTAATAAGAGCAGAAATCAAGATATTAGTATCTATGATTAATATCATTTCAAACCTAATTTTTTAGCAACATCACTATCTATTCTTTCTGCTATTTCATCAACATCTTTTTGTGTGAGTTTGCTCTTTCTTGTTAATTTGTCCATCATATCTAAATCTTCTATCTTCTCTGAAATTGTTTTTCTAACTACCTCGCTCCATCTTATTTCGGTATGCCTTTTCATTTTTTCGTGCAAATCTTTGGGTATTGCTAATGTTACGTTTGGCATATTTATCACCTTGTGTGGATAGATGTGAATACACATATATAAACTTTTCTTTTTTCGACAGAAATCCAACACCTCCAGTCATAGGCTAGGGGATTGCTCGCTCTCATGTCCAATGTAGGATTTCTAAGAAGGTAAATATTCCTGTTCTGTAAGTATGAGGCTAGACCACCCTTTAAAAAGTGATGGAATATTTGCATATAAAGAGGTTTTTATAGTTTTCTAAGCGTACATTCCTAACTTTACCCCTGCACCACTATGAGCTTATTATTCCTCAAAGAACTGAAGAAAGAGTAAAATTTCATTCTGGAAAATCATTGGTTGTTGGTTAAGAAAGACTGAAAGCAAAAGCTGTTTTCTTTTGGAAAAAGAAAAATTGAATTTCAAATTATTTCTTTTTGTTATTTTTTAAAAATAAGATGAATAATTCTACAAATATACCTGCAATTATACCAAGAAACAGACCGTCTGCTATTTTCCCTCCATAAACATACTTTGAATATTGTGGTCCAAATCTGAGTACAATATACTCCCCACCAAAATATCTTTTTATTTTTAGACTACTTGGTCCATCAAGAATTGGACTTTCATTAACTGAGCCTTCGGTTGTTTCTAGTATAAAACAATTTTCAGAGCAACTATATCCTCGAGAGAAAATCCATAAACTTCCATCGTAAGAAAATCTAACCGTATCTAAACTTAACCCATCTTCGGCTAGTATCTTATAATAATTAAAAAATTCTTTATTATAAACAAACTTCAAATCCAAAATTCCTCCATATTGCTTATGTAATTTTGTTCCATTAATCCATACCTTAAATTGTCCTTCTCCAGTTTTATTTATTTCATAAAAACTTCCTTTTGTTGTACTACACTTTTTATTAGAAAATTCCAAATCAGAATCACCAACACAAAAATCTTTAATTTCGGAACCTGCTAGTGATAGATAAATAAAATCCTCAGAAAATTTACAATTGTCTTTTTCCTTGAGAGGGATTTGAGTGTATATCGCCCCTTCTTTAGAGTTTATACCTAGGGTTATAGGTAAGTATTCTATACAGTTGTGTTTGAGCCTACTTTTCTGAACCTGAAAACTAAACCAATCTCCCCAATCTTCCTTAATCGCAAATTTGTGCTCATCGATATAATAAGAGGTTGCAACATATATTATTAAAATTAATAAAAGGAATAATATTATTTTGATATTTGGGGGGTAGTAATAAATTTTCTAATCAACAATTTTATTCTATCATACAAAGCTTTTCTCTTTTTCTTCATAAGTCTAGAAGGAGAATAATGTTTTTTATAAATATTATGATTAACACCCCACACATTCTTAATTTCAAAGAACCTAAATCAAAATAGGAAAAACATTTATATTAATCCACTAAAATGCAATAATTATGATGTGGCTTCTGATATCAACCATTGCAGTTATTCTTGTAGTAGCGTTCTTAATAAACTTCTACAGGGACCCGGAAAGAAAAATACCTAAGGGAGAGAATATAGTCAGCCCTGCTGACGGCAAAATAATACACATTTTGAAAGCCAAAAAAGATGAGGCCAAAATAAAGAAGGGATTTCTTGGGAAAATAGATGTTATGATGAGCGATATAGCAAAAGAGTGCTATGTGATTTCAATATTCATGTCCCCATTTGACGTGCATATTAACAGAAGCCCTGTTGATGGAAAGGTGGTTTCATTAAGGCATGAAAAGGGCAATTTTTTTCCTGCTTACGGCAAAAGCTCACTGCAAAACGAGAAAAACGAAATAATAATACAGAACAAAAAAATCGGAAAAGTAAAGGTTGTACAGATAGCAGGATTTCTTGCACGAAGGATAATTTGCACTGCAGCTAAAAACGAAAAAGTTAATAAAGGGCAGAGGATAGGCAGGATAGTGCTTGGAAGCCAGGTAACTTTGATAATTCCGTCAAAAAAAATAAAGATCCTGGTAAAAAACAGGCAGAAAGTCAGGGGTGGAAATACTGTAATAGCTGATTTAAGATGAACTCTAGACTAGTTTTTTTTTCAAATTTCCTCAAGAAGCCAAAAGAGGTTGCTTCTGTTTCCCCTAGCTCAAGGTATGTAATAGACCACATAGTAAACAGCATTGATTTTGAAAATGCCAATGTTGTAGTGGAGTACGGGCCAGGCATAGGAAACACAACCATCGCCTTGCTGGAGGGGCTAAAGCCGGATGCAAAGCTGATATGTTTTGAGACAAACAAAAAATTTTGCGCTTTTCTCAAGGAGAATATCCATGATCCCCGCCTGGAAGTCGTAAATGATACAGTTGAGAACATAGAGTCCTGCCTTAAAAAACGCGGGATGAAGAATATTGATTATGTAGTTTCTGGAATACCCTTCTCCCTGATGAATAAACAAAGCAGACTAAGCATAGTTAAGAAAACAAAGAACAGCCTGAAAAACCACGGCAAGTTCATTGTTTACCAGAATTCCCAGCATATGAAAAGTTATCTCAACCTTTATTTCAAAAAAACATCAGTCAGCCTGGAGTTCAGAAACTTGCCTCCTACCTTCATCTTTGTATGCGAGAAAACATGAAAACAAAACTTAAGAAGAATGACCTTATAAAAAAAATTCCTGTAACATTTACCCTGTTCAGGCTGCTTCTGGCGCTAATAGTCTTTTTTATAATCCTTTTTGGAAGGCTAAAAATAGCAGCGTTTCTTTTTGCCCTTGCTGCGTTCCTGTCTTTCTTTGAGGGATTTGTATACAAAAAACAGTCTCAGTTACGGTCTATATTAAGCTTACTGGCTGATAAATTGCTGGTGATTTTAAGCGCCTTAGCCCTAATGACAATAAATCTGCTGCCATTCTGGGTTATGCTGGTTTTCTTAGGCAGAGATTTGCTCACAATAATCGGGGGCTCTTATTTGTTTTATAAGGATTTCCGAAGGGAGTTTAAAGCTACTTTCGTAGGGAAGGTAACATTATTTTCGCAAATCATAGCGCTGCTGCCTATTTTCCTTGGAGCTATAGACTGGGTTTTAGTCTGGTCTGCAATAGCTCTGACAGCAGTATCGGCTTTGGAGCTGGTTTTTAAATCGGAGTTTGTTTTGAGGAAAAAGACAGATCTAAGCGAGTTTAAAATATCCAGCATGATCAAATTCGCGGATGTATTTACTTTTACAAACGTCATTTTCGGCCTGACTGCAATATTTTTTGTGATAAGTGAAAATTATACTTTTGCAATGATTTCGCTTTTTTTGGCTGTAACAGCTGATTATGCTGATGGAAAGTTGGCAAGGAAGCTAAACCAACAGAATGCCTTTGGAAAAGAATTAGACTCTTTGGCAGACACAATATCCTTTGGGGTGGCTCCTGCAATCTTTGGTTTTTCCCTTATACAGACTCCTTTGGCTGTAGCCTCATTTGCAATTTTTTTGTTCTGCGGGGTTCTAAGGCTAGCCAGATACAACATAATGAACCTAAAGGACAGCTATGCAGGAATGCCTATAACACTGAATGGGATAATAATACCCCTTTTGTTTATACTTAAGATGCCTCTTGACTTTTACCCTTATGTTTATATTCTTCTGGGGGTATTGATGGTATCACGCGTGAGGTTCAGGAAGATTTAGCGATTTTTCTTTGCAAGGGTATAGATTTTGTAAACATCATTAACCATATAAACATAAGCCAGTACAGCAACTATAACCAATATCTGGAATTTATACACAAAATCAATAATAACGGCAATTGCCGCAACATACGAAATGCCTATTGAAATTTTGCCTAAAACATCTTGGGGAATTTCTTTTATTTTGGAATAGTATTTTGTTCTTGTAAGTATTATAACCAGAGAAGGCGCAGAAAAAACAATAATCCAAAAAAAATCTAAAAATCCTACAAGAAAAAATGCTACATACGAGGACACGACCAAAGTAAAATCAGTAAATGCATCATAAATCCTTCCAAATCTGGTGATTTGTTGCGATATTCTTGCAGATATACCGTCTAATTTGTCAAATAAGACAATGACGGCAAAAATAATCAATGCAACATTCATGTTGGGCTTCATTAAATTAATTATGAACAAAGGAATAAGCAAAAGCCTGAATGTTGTTATTATGTTAGGTATGTTAAGGACTTTCTCTCCTATAAGCCTCCCCATCTTCAGGAGATAATCCAAACCAGAAACAACTGTTATTATAACTGCTATGAGCATCAGCCACCAATTAAAAGGCATGCGGAGTATAACTGCCAGTATAGCTATAATTTGCGAAATGGTTTTTGCTTTTCCAAGCCTGCTCGCACTAATGACTACTTTTTTCGGCAGGAATAATATCCGGGCAATGGTGATGACTATCTCCCTTACAATAATAACAACAGCCATCCACAGCTGTATTCTGCCTATTAAGAATATCAGCGCTGCCGATATTAACAGCTTGTCTGCAATTGGGTCCAGTATCTTCCCCATAGAAGTCACTTCGTGCCTTTTCCTTGCAAGATACCCGTCAAGCGCGTCAGATAAAGACAGCACTATGAAAATAAAGGCTGCTATATAATCTTTATAGGGCAAGTCCATCAGGAGGAATACAATAAACAAAGGGATTAAAAGAATCCTGATGTAGCTTATCTGGTTTGGCTTTGAAAATATGCCCTTCATTTTAGTCAAATAAATAAAACTTTTATTACCCCTTATTATATTTTTCTGTCCCAATATCCTTACCTAAAAGGGAATATAAAAATTTAAAATGAAATATAGTACAAAGGTTTTTTTGAAAGCCTTACAGTTACTTTCTGTCCTGCTTTAAATGCGTATTCTTTGCTTAAAGAATCTGCAATTAAAATACCTTTGCCAAATTCAAATACTGCGCTTATATTTTCATTTTTTCTTAAAATGCCGTTAACCAAACCGCACTTTATTGAGACCCTGCCGCAGTATGGTTCTCTAACTAAATACTCAAATTTATCAGATTCCAAAGGCAGGATTTTTCCCCCGGCGCTTTTTATCCATGCACGGCTTCCTGCAGCGGCAGAAACCAAAATTCCGCTGCTCTTCTGCCTTTCTCTTCTGCCGCTTATATCAAGAGTGTACACTGCTGTGTGGTAGGGCTTTTTAGAAGCTATGTAGAATTCATTCAATGCGAGCTCTGGAACTGTTTTATTGTTTATGCGGGCTTCAAGCCTCTGAAGCTTTTTTGCTTTGCAGTTGCCTGATAAAATTTTTTTGAGCTTTGCCTCAAAATCATCTTTTTCAGAAGCCATAAAAAAGCCTTCCTTGTGTTTTGGGTCTGAATTGACTCCAAAAACAGGAGTCCTGTCAAAAATGAAATGGGATGCCCTGAGAAAAGTTCCGTCTCCGCCGACAGCAATAACCAAATCCCTGTTTTTGAACAGCTTTTTATCCAGCTTGTGCCTATGCGCTAACCTGCAATTAATTCTGTATTTTTTCAGTATCCTTTTAACTGTTCCCAGTGTGGATCTCTCTGCAGCACTCTGCGGAGCTGTGTAAACTACGAGTATATTTTCCAATTTCATAATGACAGTTAAATCCAAATTTGTATATAAATATTTGTATTAGTAAATTTAATTTGATATGGAGACATTAAAGATCATTTACCCTCCATGCCTTTTATGAGCATTGACAAGCCTTCGTTTATAGGGCATTTAATACTATGTTTCTTTCCAATCTTGACCGCTGCATAATTAAGGTAGTCAATCTCTGTTCTTTTGCCTTTCAGAATATCCTGCAGCATTGATGAGCAGTTATTTGCAGAATCCTCAATAACTTGTATTACCATATTAAAAGTTTCTTTTTCATCAAAACTAAAGCCTTCTTTTTCCGCTACCATCACCAGCTCCCCTATTATTAATCTTATAAGATCCTGGAATCTCAGCAAATCCCCGTTTTTTACCTTAAGGATTGCAGTCAATGGGTTTATGGCGCAGTTTACAATTAATTTTTTCCATATCATAGCCTGGATGTCGCTGATTATCTCTGTTTTTAGTCCTGCCTGGCTCAAAACACCGCTTATGTTTCCTGAAACTTTGGAGTCTTCCAAATAAATGTCTCCGATATTGCTGCATTTTACCTTTCCCGGGCCAATAAGAGATGCCCCTGAAGTTGTGACTCCTCTGATTACCCTGCAGTTTACAATTTTTTTTATTGATTCCTCATTTCCAAGGCCATTCTGCAGGCAAAGAATAATTGTATTTTCTTTAATTAAGTGCTTAATCTCTTTTAAGGATTCTTCGTTGTCAAAAGCCTTTGTAGTTAAAATAATCAGCGCATTGTCATCGATACTGCTGATTTTAGTTTTAGACTTTACTTGAAAATTATCTTTAATGCAGCCGCTTATTTCCAAGCCGCTTTTTTTTATTTTATTCACATGCTCTTCTTTTCCTATCAAAACAACATTATTCCCTTTGCTGAGCAAAGCTCCTACAAGGCTTCCTATAGCGCCTGCGCCAAGAACTATGATTTCCATTTTTGTTGATACAACACAGTTTTTATAATTATTATTTTCCAGTTTTTCTTATTAATAAAAATATTCTTAATTTTTTACTGATTTTGTTATAAAATTTTCGGTTATCTTAATATTGCCCATTAAAAGAAAAAAATTATTCAACCAGTATTGCAGCCTTGCCTGGCATTGCCTGCCTTGCCTTTGCCTCTTTGCTTTCTTCTGCCTTTATTACATCGACTTTGCAGCCAAACTTCTTTTCAATCATATCCTTGTTTTCATTAAGAACCTCGCTTTCATTGTCGATGACTATTTCAGGAATCTTTGTCGGATCCTTGACAAGCTTTGGGACCAAGGCAGAAATTTCTTTTCCATGCTCTTTTAGCATGACTTCTTTGATTATTTCCCCAACATTCCTTGTTTTTTCAATCTCTTTTTTCAATTTCCTGAAGAAGGCATATTTCCATTTTTCTGCTGTGAACAGCCTTATTTTAGATGGTTTCTGTATGCCTGCAAGCTTTATAACGGCTGTTATGTCGGCTGTTGTATTCTGCATAAAATCATCTTCAGCATCAATTTTTTTGTTAATTTTCTTTTCGTCATACTTGGGCCATTTCTGCAGGCTTGCAAACTGACTGTTTCCTATTTTTTCCCAGAGCTCCTCGCTCAAATGGGGGGTAAAAGGATTCAGCAAAAGTGCAACCGCTTCCAGACTTTCTTTAGTCAAGGCTTCCCTTGAGCTTAGGCAGTTCACAAATTCCATCAGATGCACCAAAGCAATGTTGAATCTAAAGCTTTCAATGTTTTCTGCAACAAGCTTTATTGCCCTGTGCATCCTGCTATCCAATTTTGCATCATTAGTGCCTGCAACTTTTTTTTCAGCTAAAGCTATAACCTTGTTCAGGAACCTGTAGCTTCCCATAATAGCCTTGTCATCCCACTCCATATCCTTATCAGGCCCTGCAACAAACAGGAGGAAGAACCTTGCTGTATCAATCCCGTATTTTCCGGCAGTTTCTTCCTGCGTGACAACATTTCCCCTGCTCTTGCTCATCACAACACTGTCTTTATGCAGCATTCCCTGGTTGAAAAGATTAAGCGCGGGCTCATCGATTTTTAACAATCCCAAATCCCTCAGGAATTTCGTAAAGAACCTGAAGTATATAAGGTGCATTGTCGCATGCTCTTTTCCGCCAATGTACATGTCAACAGGCATCCAGTAAGCAACTTTCTTCTTATCAAAAATTTCCTTATGGTTTCCAGCATCACAATACCTTAAGAAATACCAGCTGCTGTCCACAAAAGTGTCCATGGTGTCTGTTTCGCGCTTAGCTTTGCCCCTGCATTTGGGGCATGTTGTATTGACAAATTCTTTGCAATGCTCTAGGGGATTTCCCTTGCTGATTGTGAATTTATAATCCTCAGGCAATTTAACAGGAAGGTCTTTCTCAGGAACAGGGACAATTCCGCATTTGTCGCAGTAAACAATAGGTATAGGGCATCCCCAAAACCTCTGCCTTGAAATCAGCCAGTCCTTGAGCTTGAAATTGACAGTTCTTTTTCCCCACCCTTTTTTCTCTGCAAGCTTTGCGATATCTCCCATAGCATCCCTGTTGCTCATGCCATTAAAATCTCCGGAATTCACCATAACCCCGTCATCAACAAATGCCCTGGCAATTTTATCAGCATTCAGCCCATAATCATTTGGATTGATAACAACCCTCAACGGAAGGCCATACTTTTTTGCAAACTCAAAATCCCTTTGGTCATGAGTAGGCACAGCCATTACAGCGCCGGTGCCGTAATCATACAAGGCATAGTCGGCTGTCCATAAAGGGCATTTCTCATTCGTAAACGGGTTAATAAAATATTTCCCCAGGAAAATCCCGTTTTTCTCCTTGCCCTCAGCTGTCCTTTCAATTATGCTCTGCTTCTTGACTTTTTCAATAAAGTCTTTAGCATCCTTCTCGTATTTTGTTCCTTGGGTCCATTCAATCACCTTGGGATGCTCAACTGCCAGAACGAGGTAGGTTATTCCATAGACTGTGTCTACCCTGGTTGTAAATGTTTCAATTTCATCTATTTTTTTATTATTTTCATCGACAACATCAAATTTTAAGGTAACCCCATAGCTCTTGCCAATCCAATTCCTCTGCATTAGCTTGACATCTTCCGACCATCCTTTCAGCTTGTCAATATCCTTCAGCAGCTCTTCAGCATAATCCGTTATCCTGAAAAACCACTGGTTCAGCTCCTTTGGCTCAACTTGGGTTTCAGTATGCCTCCAGCATTTTCCGTCATGCACCTGCTCATTTGCTAATACGGTATTGCATTCAGGACACCAATTTACAGAAGATTTTTTCTTATAAGCCAAACCTCTTTCATACATTTTTAAGAAAATCCACTGGTCCCATTTGTAGTAATTTGGGTCATGGGACTTTATCATTCGCGACCAATCATAACTCAAACCTAAGGCTTTTTGCTGCCTGACAAAGCTTTTAATTGCCTCGTCTATGAATATTTTTGGATGAGACTTAAATTTAATTGCGGCATTTTCTGCCGGCAATCCAAAAGAGTCATAGCCCATGGGGTATAGAACATTAAAGCCCTGCATCCTTTTATAACGGGCATAACAGTCTCCAATGCAATAATTTCTTGCATGACCCATATGCAAAGAACTTGAAGAGGGGTAGGGATACATTTCAAGAACATAACACTTTTTCTTTTTAGAACCCTCTTTCACTTGAAATGCCTTGGAGGACTCCCACCTGTTCTGCCATTTCTCTGCTATTCTTTTTAGGTCTGCCATAAATAAGATAAAAGAATAAAGAATTTATTTAAATTGTTTATGGTTTATTCAGAACTTCTTAAACTGGGCAACTGTGTCTGTAAGGTCCACATGGCCCAGGAATATTGCCCTGCAGCAGTACCTTTCCAGGCCCAATTCATCCAAAGCTTTTTTTCTGTCTTCTCCTTTGGCAAGCTTTTCCTGAAACTGCTCCCAGAGATGCCCTATTGGCTTGTTACAAGACCAACAACGTATTGGAATAATCATTTTTGCCCACCTTGTTTTATTTTATTGCATAAGCTTATCTATAGCTCTTCTGCCTCTTAGCCCTGGCCTGCCCATGCCTGTTTGGCTTTGAAGGCTCCTTACGCCTAACATCAGCAACCAAAAGGTTTCTGTCGTAATCCAAAAACTGCTCCTTTAGCTTATCACTTTTGGAAAATTCCACTAAGCCCTTGGCAATGGCAAGCCTTGAAGCATCAGCCTGGCTTGAAATGCCTCCTCCGTGGACATTGACACTTATGTCTACCTTGTTAATAATGTCTCCTGCAATAATCAGGGGTTCCTTAAGCTTAAGCCTTGAAATTTCAGGCTCATAAAAATCCAAAAGCTGGTTGTTTATTTTTACTGTGCCTTTTCCCGGCCTTATTGCAGCCCTGGCTATGGCCATCTTTCTTTTTCCGGAGGATAGTACTACTGTTTTCATTTTAGTTTAGCGCCTATGTGTGCGCAAATATCTTTTACCCTTACATATTTGAAGTTGGGAAGCTTCCCAACATCCGCGTTTTTTATCATTTCAAATTTCTGATTTTTCATGCTGTCCGGGATACCTATATGGCATCTTATGTTTTTTAATGCCTTATCCCCCCTTTCCTTTTTGTAAGGCAGCATTCCCCTTATGGACCTTTTAACAAACCTGTCAGGCATCCTATAAGTGAATGGCCCTTTGCGAGGTATGCCTCGCTTTAGGAACTTATCATAATTCTCCAAAATTTGGTATTTGTCCCCTGTAACAACGCACTTCTCACAGTTAACAATGTCTATTTTTTCTCCAAGCAGCGCCTTTTTTGCCACATACGTGCCTAACCTTCCAAGTATAAGATTGTCTGCGTCGATAATCATTTTAGCCTATAATCCTCAGTTTTTTGCCATCCGGCTTTTCTTTGATTAGCTCCGATAAGGGAACTATCTTGGCTCCGGATTGCTCTATTTTATTTTTTGCCTGCTCTGAAAACTGGTAAGCAGCTATTGTCAGCTTATGCTCCAAGATCCCAGAGCCCAAAACCTTGCCCGGAACAACTATGACCTCATTTTCTTTTGCATACCTGTTTATTTTGGACAAGTTTACTATCCTTCTCTGCCTTGTCGGCTTTTCCAGGTCAAGAGCAATTCTTTTCCATAAGTTTACGGACTGCTCATTACTCCTTTTCTTCAATTCCGCAACCAAGTCCCTAAGCAGGGGGTTTGTTGAGCCTGTCCTTTTCATTTTTGTTAGCACTCTTTATCTTTATTTTTTATAATTTTATTTATTTTTTATAATTTTAATGCCCTATTTTATCAATAACAATTATTGGTTTTAACTGAATTTTAATTATTGTTTTGTTTTTGTTTAATGCGGGGGACGTGATTTGAACACGCGCACCCACTGAGGGACAAGGCCCTCAACCTTGCGCATTTGGCCAGGCTCTGCCACCCCCGCATTGGGCTTGTAAGCCTGCGGCGCAGATGCGTGATTTAATCATTCAAGTTTCTTTACTTCCTCACCAAATTCCTCAAAAGTTTCATTAAAAATATTTATTGCCTGATTCAAAATCTCCCTGCAGCTCAGCTGCCCCCATGATTCAATGTAAAAAATGATGTCCTTGTCATACTGGACCTGAATCTCTCCTCCGGATATCTCTTCTGCAATGCCTGCAAGGTCATACTTAAACAGGTTGTCCTTTACAACCTCTAACTTCCCGTTTTTAATCTCAAAAATATTTCCGTGGGTTTTTTCCACCACTTCTTCCGGATTTTTTACTTTCCCTATTTGTATTATCGGCTTATGCTTGTAGTAAGCAAGACAGGGACTCCATTTTGAGTGAACTTTACCTTTGCCCAAAACAGCAGTGGCCTCTAACTCCAAAGACTGCCCTTTCAGCAATTTTACAATTGGCATTTTTGGATAAACCGGCTTCACTGCAGGATCCTTGCTTTTAAGCTCTGAAGCGTAAATAATTCCAGAGCCTTTTGATGCTTTTAGTGTAAGCTTAAGCTGGCATCTTGCGCAGCCCTCCCCCTTGCATTTGCATTTTTCTGGCAGGGTGTATGACTTTAGGTCTGTCTTCAAGGGAACCAAACCCAGCCTGTGCGCAATCATTTCATCATACAAAATTGAATTGTTTTTTCTGAACTCCACCTCTTCAATGGCCATAGTCGGAACTTCATCAACCATGATCCTCCTTAAGGTATTTGCAAAAGCAGGTGTTGTATCCTTAACAATAAATGAAAGTTTTCCTTCATCCTTATTGTTTGACAAAACCCTTATCTCCATTTTTACCTCCAAGGCGCTTAATTAAAAATCAAACCCTCCTGCCTCTCCTGCCCCCTTTTTTCCTGCAACCATCGTGAGGCAAAGGCGTAACATCCTCAATTAAGCCTATTCTCAAGCCCATTCTTGATAATGCCCTTATAGCGGCCTGCGCACCCGGGCCTGGGCCAGTCGGATTGTTATGCCCTCCCGGAGCCCTTATCTTTACATTAATCGCATTTATCCCCTTTTCTATTGCACCCTCTGCAGCCCTCTTGGCAGCAACCATTGCAGCAGTCGGACTGCTCTCCATCCTGTCGCTTTTTACAACCATGCCTCCGGATGCCTTGCTTATCGTCTCTGTTCCGGTAATGTCAGTTATGTGTATTATTGTATTGTTGTATGATGCGTAGATATGCGCAATTCCCCACCTTTCCTGTTTAGCCATCATTTTCAATCCTTTTTATCCTTAACCTGCTCTCCACTTTTTTTATCCAGTTGCGGTTTTTCCTTTTGGGCTTTTGCTGCTTTTTTAGGCTTTGCCTCCCTTTTTTCTTCTTTCCTGTTTGCTTCTTCCTTTGCCCCTTTTTCTGATTTTTTTTCTTTTGTCTTTTCACTGCCCTTTTTGCTGCTCTCAGCTTCTTTAGCCGGACTTTTAGGCTTTTCTTCCTTAGCCACAGCCCTTCCGGGATGGCTTGGGTCGGAAAAAGCAGAATTTTGGGAAAAGTTTATGTTGTTCTCTTCCCTTAAAGGCACAAGATGTGAAGGCGCTGTAATTGTTTTTCCGCCAACTGAAATATGCTCATGAACAATAAGCTGCCTGGCTTGCTTAACGGTATTTGCCATATTTTTTCTGTAAACCAGGGTCTGCAGCCTTCTTTCCATTATGTCTTTAAGTGTCAAGGATAATACATCCTCTATTTTTGAGTCTTTGCTTGCTAAGCCTAAAGACAAAAGTTTTGTTAAAAGCTGGTTTCTTTCTTTTTCAACCTGAGGATTCTCTGGACTTACAAGATTTTTTGCCTGCCGGGTAAAATTCTTCAAAATGGAGCTCATCTTCCATATCTCATATTTCCTGTTCAGCCCATACTCCTTTAACAGCTCCTTCTCTGCCAGAATCCTTTCCTTCTGCCATGGATGTGCTGGCTTTGAAAATTTTTTTCTTTGTTTTTTTGGGCTTCCCATTTTTATACCCTACCTGCTTTTCCTGATTTTTTCTTTACACCTAAAGAAGATTTTCCCTTATTTTTCCTGAAATTCGATTTTGTCCTTTGGCCCCTGACCGGCAGCCCCAGGCCATGCCTTATACCCCTATAGGACCTCATTTTTTTCAGTATCTTGATATCGTTCTCTTTTGCAAAGGCCAGATTTCCCGTAATAACATGGCAATCTGTTCCATCTTCATAGTTTTTTCTCCTATTGAGCATCCAGACAGGCACATTGTAATTTGGCAAGTTATTCAAGATGTCGTCCAGCTTTTTTATCTCCTCATCACTCAAGTAGCCTGTTTTGGAAGTTTTGCTTATACCTGCCAAATTGCACAGCACATTGGAAAACATAAAGCTTACTCCCTTAATTTTTCTCAATGCAGGGGCTATAGGCTTATTGCCGTCCAAGTCTGTATTTGCAATTCTTACAAAATACCTAAAATTTTCTTTCTGCTCCTTGCTTTCAGATTTTTGTTCTGCCATCTTGACAAAAATAACAGCCGAGAATATAGCACTTTAAGAACCCTAAAAGCGCTCACATCGAACTCGGGCTTTACAGCAAAAAGAAATCAAGTTTCATTTATAAAGCTTACGATATTCTGGACTTTCGTGTTTTTAAAAATCATTAAGTAGTAGGCATTTCATAGAAATCTTGGTGATAATCTATGAAAGAGAACCTACTACCATACCCAAATGATTGGAAGAACTTATTAAATCTTTTTGC
>JAHWGX010000085.1 GCA_019323655.1 Candidatus Woesearchaeota archaeon
GCTTGGCTGGAATACCCCTGCAAGCGTTTATTTCAGCAAAAAGTATTTTAACAAGGAAAGAAAAATACTCAAAAAGCGGACATTAATTCATGTGACAAAAGCGGACAAAGATTGATGTGCTCTACACTTAAGAAACAAAAAGTTTCATTACATATAATATTAACAGAAGATATGGCTTATTTACAACTTGAATGAATTATTCTTAACCTAAAAAGGATTTACCTATAAATATCTTGCTAAAAATACATCCACTTTCTACAAAACTAGAATTGTGTGCCCTTAAGTAAATTCATTGAATAGCAATTTAACAGCAAAATAAAGTCGCTTGCGCCCTAATTACTGCCTTTTCCCGATAAGCTTCGCAACCAGGAAAGCAATAACCGCGATTATAATTATGTTTAAAGTGACTACAAAAAACCAGAATACCGGCCTTTGGGTAAAAGAAACTTCTGTTGTTGTGCTTGGGCCCAGTATTGGAATTTCCTCGCCTTCACTTGTCTCTTCTTCCTCTTCCTGGCCAGCCTCCACAGTTTCAGTTTCGTTGATTTCTTCTGTTACTTCTGTTTCTTCCCCTTCATCCCCTTCCCCTGTTTCCTCAGCAGCGCTGCAGGCATCAACAGCCAAACTAACTGTTTTTGTTTCCCATAAAATCTCTTCCTGCAGATATGCCTTTATTTCTATAGGGTATGTTCCTGCTTTTGTGTTTTTGCCGATGTTTATTGGAAGCCTTTTTGTAAACTCATCATCGCCGTCAAACGGGTCTTCCTCAAGCTCTATATTTTTCTGGGCAAAATTGATTCCTAAATCCTTGTTAGTAATTTCAAGCTTTGCCCTAGGCTCGGCATTTCTGCCCAGATTTTTAATAGTGGCAGTAAGTGTGGAGCTTCCAACGCATTTAACTTTTTCAGGGAACAGGGAAGCCTCGCTTATTATAACCTCCCTTGTTTCCTTGTCAATATCCAGCTTTATGCTCATTTCCGCTTTATGCTCATTTCCGTTATCATCCTCGCCTAAAACCTCTATGAATATGTCATACACGCCTTGGTCTACTGAAAGGGGTATATCCACTATTACATCAATATCCTCGCTCTGTTCAGTGTCCAGGTTAAACTCTTCTGACTCTTGTTCAATGTCGCTTCCGTCATCAATCTCTTCTATTACCAGCCTGATGGCTATGTCATTTATGTCTATCCCATCATCATCAGTAAAGGTATTTTCTATGCCAAAGCTGAATGTCAGCTCTGACCCTGGTCCAACCAATTCATCTTCAAAAGTAAGTTTGTTTCCGTCAGAAACATCAGTATCGCTTGCGCTGTCGCCTTTTCTTGTGCTAAGCGAAACATCAAGGTCTTCTATTTCAAGTCCACCGCCTACCTCTGCAGATATGTCAAATAACCTTGTGTCTAGCTCAGCTGAGTCGATGCTCACATAGCCCAAAGTTACGTTGCCTGTTGAGGAATCAGCAGGAATGGTTATGTTAAACTTTATTGTTTCTGTCCCGCCAAGAGGCAGGGTAAAGCCGGTTTTGTTTGCAACGAAATCAAAATCGCTGTCGCTGAAATCAAAGTCAACATCTGTAATGTCATCATTGCCAGTGTTGGTTATATCAAATGTCTTTGTGTAAGTTCCATTAAGGTTTGCGTGCCCTAAATTTATTTTAGAGACAGTGCTTACACTGGGGGAATGCGTTATATCAACATTTATTGTTGCTGTATCAGAAAGGCTTCCGGATGTTGCGGTTAAGGTGCCTGTGTACATGCCAGGCCTTTGCTTTTCCGGCACTACAACAGAAAAGCTTACTGTCTTGCTTGTGCCGGGGGTTATGTTAGTTATATTGCTTAAGCTGCTTACATACAGCTGGTTGCTGCCGCTGGCAAGTGCAGTAGCTGTAAAGTTAATTGCCAAATCCGTTGTTCCAGTATTTCTAACTGTAAAGCTTGAGGACAATGGCTGATTATGAGTCCCAGACAGGCTTACAGAATCCTCAGTAATTTCAAAGCCCGGATCAGCATAAACAGCTATTGTAAATAAAAACAAAATCAAAGCTGCTATTAAGGGTAATTTTCTCATTTTAATCTTCTGATATTATTCAAGAGTGGTTAATATCTATTTAAATATTGTGGTTTTTTGCCAGCAAATACATGCCCTCTAAAAGCCAGTATCCGCCTGTTAATTCTTTATGCGGATCAACAGGAAGAAGGTTGTTTATTAATATTTGCAATAATTAGTGAAAATAAAAATTATTCAGGCGCATCTGCACCGCCAGAACCCACATCACCATCAGTTTTTTCTTGAGGATTTTCTCCAGTTTCTTCTGGCTTATCAACTTCTTTTGCAAAATAAACATCATTATTGTTTGTACTATCTGGATCAGGCTCTGTATCGTTATCCTTCCTCCCGGCTCCTGCTTTTTCTTCCAATTCACTTTCTTCTCCAGAGCTTTTTCCTTCATCTTTTTCAACTTCTCTGGGCCTGGAGTCATCTCCATATCTTTCAACAGTTTCAATATCATCTTTGATTGCCTCAATTACTTTCATATATTGGTCTCTTAGCTTTGGATTGTTTTCAGCCTCTTTTGCTAACCTTGTATAAAATGCTAAAAGTTTTTGTTTAGTTTCCCTTTCCTCTCTAATAAGCCGTCCCCTTGTTGTAAGCATTTTATCAAAAGATTTCCTATACAAATGCATATCTTCTTCTCCTAAGGAAGCAATAATCATGTCTTCTAATGTTACTCCATACTCTTCTGCTTCTTTTGAAAGATATTTGTAAGCTTCTGTACCAGTAGAAAGCCTTATTTTGCCATTCTTAAACCGGACTATTTCATAAACTGTTCCCTTGTGAGATACAACTCCGACATGTTCAATATCTTCACGCATTCCTTTTTCAATTGCCAGTTCTTTTCCCTCCCGGCTTTCCTCATACCTATTTAAATCCTGCCTCAATGTCTCAGCCTTTGATAATTGTATGCCTAGTTCGTTGATAGGGCCATAATATCCAACAATATCAGTGACATATTTCATTGTCACAGAATCTGCTAATCTTTCGTAACGAGAAACTGTAAGTTCTGTAAATTCAGGTGGTTTTACATATTCTATTGAATGCTGTCCAAAAGTTGCTCCTATCCAACCATTCATCATGTCCATAGACTCGTCCCAGCTATGGGCGCATCCGTATTTCACAATATCATTTTTTGTAAATACAAAATTGTTCCCTGATGTGGTAAAAACAACAGAATCTCCCACACTGGTAAGTGTTATTGAATAATCCATCAACTCATTCCATGTCTGGGCGCTTGTTTTCTCTCTAAAGCCAGAAGACAAAGGGAATTCATTATAAACATCATTAAAAGGAGCGCCTTCTGGAATCACCTCTAGTGTACTGCCCTGATTATCATATCCGCAGAAATGAGGGGTGTAAATATCTCTACTAAGATTTTCACAGCTTACCCTATCGCTTAACTCCATTTTCCACCCAAGTAACTATTTAATAGTGGTAAAAGTAGTATTTAAAGGTTTCGGTTTTTTAAAATAAAAATAGAAGAATAAAGAACTATTTAAGGCTTTTTTATGTAATAACGCTCTCCTTCTACCATCTTGGAGGTTAGTCCTGTTTCATGGTACTGTCCTAAAAGTCCAATTGCTTCTGCTCTCGTAAGCTTCTTTGGATTGATATAATCAACCTTCATATACTTAATAGCATCCTTAATATCTTCTTCCTTGAACTTGCTATACACTAGTGGTGTTAACTTCTTATCTTGTTCTTTTTTTAATTCTTCTACGATTCCGCTATGTTCTTGTTTAGTGTATTTATGCTTTTTAGCTGATATCTGGTCTCTGAAAAATTGGCTTGTAACTCCATGATAAGCCTCGAGTAATAGCTCATCTTCAAACTCTCCCTTTTCTTCTTTAACGCCCAAAGCTTCTCTAGCAGCTTTCAAATAATGATCCTTAAGTTTATCAGCAAATTTTTGTTGAACTTGGGTATCCTTTAATTTCTCGTAATCTATGTTCCCCCCTTCATCTGACAATAACTCTCTTACTACTTTATCATAAGTTTCGCTATGAACCAATTCTGTTGTGTCAAGTAATTTTCTTTTTTTGTTAAGCAATACTTTCATTGCTTCAAATTCTTCTTCCTTCATATTAAATCACCTTTAGTGGATTTTTAATGCAATAATTCCATATAAACCTTTCGCTTTAATTTTCAATTATTTCTTAAAATAAACTATTAGTAACTATTACTAAGTAACAACTTATATAAAAACCTTTCTATTTTTTAACCAAATTTCATGCCTTTTCAAACAATCCAACAACCTTTTCCTTTCCAACAGCGAGTATAAAAGGCGCTAATTTAGGCCCTCTGTCCTTATTCAGCAAAACATTATAAGCAGCTCTGAAAAAATCAGTGTTCTTGATTTCTGTTTTCTTGCATATGTTATAGAATTCCTCAAACAGGGTTTTTTCGTCCCATTCTTTTTCCTTTAGGGCTTTGGCAGCAATATGCAAAGCCTCTTTTTCTTTGGCGCTTAATTTTAAATCCCCTGAGACTTCGTCCTGCAAAGTAAATTTAACATCTTCCGGAGCATGCTTTTCCAGCCACACTTTTGCCTTTTGGATTCTGTTAAAAACCATTTCCTCAAATTTTTTATCATAGTGCCCTGTTTTTTCAAGGCTTTTTACAATATCATCGTCATTCGGGCTTATCTGCGCAACCATGGCTGCATGGGAAATGCTAATGCCTGCGGGGCTTATTTCTTTGCCGTGGCTTATCTCAAAAAGCCTCTTGATGTGCTGCTCTTCCTTCTTGTTTTCCAGCTTAA
>JAHWGX010000086.1 GCA_019323655.1 Candidatus Woesearchaeota archaeon
CTCGTACTTCAGTAGCATCAACGATTCTTTCCGAGCTAACTCCAAAGATCACGTTTAGCTGATCTCTCGTATCTAATCCGGATCGCTCCCCCAGCTTTCGTCCCTCACCGTCGGATCCGTTCTCGTCAGACGCCTTCGCCACTGGGGGTCCTCCTGAGATTATAGCATTTTACCGCTCCCTCAAGAATACCTCTGACGCCTCCCGGTCCCTAGTCCAGCAGTCTTTCTTGCACGTCGTTAAGTTAAGCCCAACGATTTCACAGGAAATTTACTGAACCGGCTACGGACGCTTTAGGCCAAATAAAAGCGATTGCCACTTGTGGCGCTGGTGTTACCGCGGCGGCTGGCACAAGTCTTACCCACCACTTATTCGCCATACTTTTTACATATGGCAAAAGCCTTGCTAAAAGCAAGGCACTTGGGATCCCCTTATCACACTTTCGTGCATTGTAAAGGTTTCGCGCCTGCTGCACCCCGTGGGGCTAGGGCCAGTATCTCAGTGCCCTTCTCGAGGCTACCTCTCTCAAGGCCCCTATCGATCATAGGCTTGGTGAGCCATTACCTCACCAACAACCTAATCGACCGCCGACTCATCCTTAGGCCTCACGTTTGAGGAAAAACACATGCCAGTAGAATTTCCTTATCAGGTTTTAGCTTCAGTTTCCAGAAGTTATCCCTGACCTAAGGGCAGATTATCGACGTGTTACTGAGCAGTTTGCCGGTGTTCCGAAGAACCCCTTGACTTGCATGGCTTAGTCGAATCCCAATAGCAGCAATCTCCTGCAGGATCAACAGGATTTGCTTTTATGGTCGCTTTTACAAAACTACATATACTTGATAGCAGTATCAAGCACATGAACTTCAAAATCCAATGTTAATTTTAGAATTTAAATATCTAAAATATAGTCGGTGGCGATGCAGCACATGAGAGGACTACTCTATATTTAAATGTTTCGTTGTTGGGATTTCCATCGGCAAATTTGAGGCTAATTGCAAGACCCTGATTCGGCTTCATATAACCTGCTTATTTTGTCTCAACGCATTAATCTGAGCTACAACTCCTGCAGCTTCTGCGAGTGGTTTTTGAATTTCGGAAAATTTATATAATCCCTGATTTAATACTTTATTTATGATTTCATCCCAAATTTACATTGCTATATCCATAGCAGTCTTGGCTATTATTGCCTTAGTTAGATTCTTTGTAGGGGGGAAAAGGAAAAATAAAACAGAGAAGATGCTTACACCCTTAACAAGCATTGCTTTTGGGTTTATTATAGCAGGTATTGCTTTTGGGGATAGCAGATTAATAGGTTATAGCTTAATGGGTATTGGAGTTTTGCTTGCTGTAATTGATATATTCAAAAAATTAAACAAAAGATAAAATAATCACTTCTTAAATAAAACTGACTTTTTACACAAAGCCGCATTAACAAAAACCTTTAATAAGAAATTAGATTTTCATCTTTAGTATGGCAGTGTATTCTTATGAATTAAAAATACCTAAGGAAAGGGTTGCGGTTTTGATAGGCAAGAGTGGAGATATCAAAAAGAGCATAGAATCCGAGACAAAGACAAAAATAAAAGTGGATTCCCTAGAAGGGGACATATTCGTCTCTGGGAAAGATGCATTAGGCCTTTATACTGCACGGGAAATAATTATGTCTGTGGGAAGGGGCTTTAACCCGGAAATTTCAAAATTATTGCTGAAGCAGGACTATGTTTTTGAAGTCATAAGCCTAAAGGACTATGTGGGAAAGTCAAGAAACACAATGTTAAGGTTAAAAGGGAGAGTAATAGGCAAAGAAGGCAAATCAAGAAAACTGATAGAGGAGCTTTCAGAGGCTTATATTTCAGTTTATGGAAAATCGATAAGCATTATCGGCCTGCCGGAATCAGCTTCGATGGCAAAGAGGGCAATTGAGGCTCTGCTTCATGGAAGCACTCATGCAAACGTTTATAAATGGCTTGAAAAAAAGCGGAGAGAGCTGAAAAGAAAGAGGATAATGGAGATGGTATAAGTGGATAAAAAAGAGGAAACACCGATAGCAATTGAGCTGGCAAAAAAGCAGAGAGACATTTCTATTGCAAGCTTCTTTGAAAAGAACAGGCATCTTCTGGGTTTTGACAATCCGCGTAAATCCCTGCTGACCACAATAAAGGAGGCTGTGGATAATAGCTTAGACGCGTGTGAAGAAGCAAACATTTTGCCGGAAATAAATGTCGAGGTAATAGATATGCAGAATGGCCGCTTCAGGGTTATTGTAGAGGACAACGGCCCCGGAATTGTGAAAAAGCAGATTCCGAATATTTTTGCAAGGCTGCTTTACGGGAGCAAATTTTTTAAGCTGAGCCAAAGCCGGGGGCAGCAGGGCATAGGGATAAGCGCTTCTGTTTTATACGCCCAGCTGACGACAGGAAAGCCTGTAAGAATAACGTCCAGGATAGGAAAAAATTATCCTGCGCATTATTATGAGCTTCATATAGACACCCAAAACAACAAGCCTGAAATCATAAAGGAGGAGGTTGTTGAATGGAACAAGGAGCACGGGACAAAGATAGAGATGGACCTGGAAGGCAGCTACCAAAAAGGCGACCAAAGTGTTGACCAGTATCTGAAGCAGACCGCAATAGTAAATCCCCATGTTGCAATAATCTACACAAACCCCAAGGCAGAGCAGATAATTTTTCCAAAAGCCTCTGATGAGATGCCCAAGAAGCCTATGGAAATAAAACCGCATCCATATGGTGTTGAGATTGGAATTTTGCTGTCAATGCTAAAGCTGAGTGAAGCAAGAACTTTGCAGAGCTTTTTGATGAATGAATTCTCAAGAGTGGGTTCAGGGACTGCCAAGCAGATTTGCGAGAATGCCGCGCTGCTGCCCCAGACAAAACCGAGGGATGTGAGCAGGGAAATGGCTGAAAAGCTAATAGAGGGAATTAAAAAAACAAAAATAATTGCGCCGTCAGTGGACTGCATAAGCCCTATTGGCGGGGACTTGCTTGAAAAAGGCCTGAAGAAAGAGATAAGCGCTGAATTTTACTGCGCGACCACAAGGCCATGCTCAGTTTACAGGGGAAACCCTTTTGTTGTTGAGGCAGGCATTGCCTATGGCGGCCAGCAGGCTTCAGAAGAATCTATCCATGTGCTAAGGTATGCCAACAGGGTTCCTTTGCTTTACCAGCAGGGTGCATGCGCAATAACAAAATCTGTAATAAACACTGCGTGGAGAAACTACGGCCTTAGCCAAAGCAGGGGCGCTTTGCCCATTGGCCCGGCTACAATTGTAATTTCCATAAACTCTGTGTGGGTTCCCTTCACTTCAGAAAGCAAAGAGGCTATTGCCCATTACCCTGAGATCATCAAGGAAATTAAGCTGGCTTTGCAGGAATGCGGGAGAAAGCTGTCAAGCTACATAGGCAAAAAAAGGCGCGTTCAGTATGAAAGCAAGAAAAGGGATTACATACAGATGTTTATACCTCACTTGGGAGAAGCGTTGAAGGAGCTTATTGGCCTGAAAGAAGAGGAGGAAAAGAAAGTTGAACAATTATTGCTGGAAATTCTGGAAAAGAAAAGGGGCAAACTGGAGCAAGTAGAGGCTGAAAATTTGGAGTATGACGAGGAGTTCGCCAAGATAGGTCAGGAAGAATCAGAAGAAATTGAAGAAAATGAGAGAGGCGAAGAAAATGAATAAGGCAGGGAGTAATAAGGTTTTGCACGAAATAACTGATACTGCAAAGGATGTTTATTCAAAAATAAAGCATAAAAATGCTCCGGAGCTTAAGATGCCTTTAAGGTCATTAAGCAATGTAAAGTACGACCCCAAAGACGGGTTTTTTGAACTTCTGGGCAAGACAAAGGAAAGGACTTTAACAGCGTCTACAATCAAGACTTTTGCTCAGACACTAAGAATGATGTCCCACTCAAAAACAATTATTCAAAGTGATGACATAACAACAAAAAGAGAGATGTATTATATATCCAAAAATTGGGCAGAAGCAGCTTTCAAGGAGCAGCCAGAGTCAGATACAGTGATGGATGACTTAGAGGCTATGATGATGGTTAACAGAGAGCAGCTTGGCTTTATACCTGAAGAAAAGGGAGGGGAAGTCGCAGGAAAGCTTATTGTTGTCGACAAGGACACTGATACCGGAAAGCCAATAAGAATAGACTGCACTAAATTCGGCTCCGGAGCATACTCAATACCCATCTCTGTAGAGCACCTGAAGTTTGAAACCAATGCCAAATTTGTTTTGGCTATAGAGACAGCAGGCATGTTTCAGAGATTGCTAAAGCATAATTACTGGAAAAAGGCGAATTGCATTCTGGTTTCTATGGGAGGTGTTCCTACAAGGGCATGCAGAAGGTTCATCAGAAGATTGAGTGATGAAAAAAAGCTGCCTGTTTATGTATTTGTTGACGGAGACCCTTACGGAATCGGCTCTATTTACAGGACATTAAAAGTGGGCTCTGGAAATGCCGCCCACATCAATGAATTTTTTTGCGTTCCGAGGGCAAAATTCCTGGGCATAACCCCTCAGGATATTATTGACTATAAGCTGCCCTCGCATCCTTTAAAGGAAGTGGACATCAAAAAGATAAAAGACCTGTTAAAGAATGACCCTTTTATTATTCATCATAAGGAATGGCAGAAAGCTCTGAAGCAGCTAAATGCGATGAAAGTGAGGGCAGAGCAGCAGGCACTGGCAAAATGGGGGCTGAATTATGTTATTGACAAATACCTGCCAGATAAGATTAAGCATCCGGAGAGATTTTTGCCTTAGATCAAAATTAGAGTAATATAATAATAAGCATTTGTAGAAGGTACTTATAGGATGGAAGCACAAGCTGAGCTAAAACAGGAAAAGAAGATAAATGCGCCTGCATGCTGTGCTGGCTGCGTTAGGTGGGGAAACTTCGGCAGGAGATGCTGGTATTACTGGGAGGATAAAAAACATTGCACTATGTGGACAGCTGACTGGGAAGATGCCGCAAGGCAGCAGTTTTGATGTTATTTTTTGGTATTAGGAAACCTCCAATATTTTTGCCATTGCCTAATATTAAACATATATTACCATTGCTCAATAACAAAAAGTTTAAATACTAGTTCTATTTTTCACTGCTATTAGGGTGGTTTAACAATGATACTGAACAAAATAAAAATATTGAGTGTTATGGTTGGATTAATTTTGGCCCTTGCAATGGTGCCAATGGTGATAGCGGATACTGAATTCGGAAATGTGATAGAAGGCGGAAAGCTTCTTATAACCGACATGGATGTAAAGGTCGGAAGCAAGACAGACAAGAATCTCGGCTTCGGCGATACTATAAGCGAGGAAGCAAAGCCAGGGGATATTGTCCAATTTAGCATAGAGGTCACAAATAATTTTACCAGAGACGAAGATTTAGAAATAGAGGACATAGACGTTACTGTAACCATCTTTGACATTGACGATGGTGATGATTTGGACCAAGATGCAAAGGAATTTGACTTGAAGGCAGGAAAGGATGACTCAATAGATATTGAGTTTGAGATTGCTTTGGAAGTTGAAGAGGATACGTATGATGTTTTGATTGAAATAGAGGGAGAAGACGAGAACGGAACCACGCATGCAGTCCAGTATGAGCTGCAGCTTGAAGTGCAGAAAGAGGACAACGAAGTAAGGTTCACAAGAAATTCATTGACTCCATCAGAAATAAAATGCGGCAGAAGTGTGCAGCTTTCAACAGCCGTTATAAACACCGGGGCTGATGATGAGGATGATGTTGTTCTTGAAGTTTCCAATGTTGAATTGGGCATAAGTTTCAGGGAGACATTCGACTTGAGCAACGATGCTTTTGATGATGACAGCAAGTTCAGCAAGACATTCACATTTAATATGCCTGAAGATGTAGCGCCTGGAATATATTCCATCCAATCAAGGGTTATCTTCAATGACGGGAAGGACATAGAAACAGAGACAGCAGAATTGGTTGTAAACCAATGTGAGATTTTTGTTGAGGAAGAGGCTGAATGTGAGACTGATGATGACTGCGGAAGCAATGAGGTATGTGAAGACGGAGAATGTGTTGAGGAAGAGGAAGAAGTTGTAGTCGTGCAGCCTCCGGTAACAAGCGAGCCAGAGACCCCAACAGGCATGACCACAGGAGAAGTGACAACTCCAGTATTGCCGGCAACAGAGGAAAAATCCTTATTTGAGACACAGGGATTTTTGATTGCCTTGATTGCAGGAGAAGTTTTATTGCTTCTGATAGCAATCCTGTTGATTGTAGTGCTGTTCAGGAAGAGAGGGTAATAAGATACCTTCTTAATTTCTTTATTTTTTACTTTTTACATTAATTTTTTATTTTGTTTGTTTGCCCAAAATTGTATTTACTTTAAGGTGATAAATAATAGAAAAGCTTAAATAGGGAAATATATTCCCTCTAATAAAATGATACTCCAAAGGGAATCCTTGAATGAGCTAAGGCAGCGTTTTAAGCTCAATATCTATGAAATCAAGATATGGACTTCTTTGCTGAGCAGGGGAATAGCCGCTGCATCAGAGCTTGCTGAGATTTCCGGTGTTCCAAGAAGCAGGTGCTATGATGTCCTGGAAAGCCTGGAAAAGAAGGGCTTTATCATTATGAAGATAGGCAAGCCAATAAAGTATATTGCTGTGCAGCCTGAGGCTGTTGTTGAGAGAGTCAAGAAAAGGCTGCAGGAAGAATCCGAGCACCAGATACAGACAGTGGAGAAGCTGGAAGGGACAGATATTTTCAAAGAGCTTGAGCTTTTGCACCAAACCGGAATCAAGAAAGTTGATGTGGAAAATATAACAGATTCTGTGTTTGGGAGAAATAATATTAACAGGTTTTTGAAGGAAATGCTTTTGAGGGCAAAGAGAAACATTACCATCGTTACAAATGGGGAAGGCATAAAGCACAAAAGCAGGGTGTTGAAGAAAGTACAGGAGAATCTGGCAAAGAAGAAGGTTAAAGTCAGGATTTACACAAACGCAAAGGCAGGTTTTGATTTTGGGAATGCGGAAATCCTTGAGACAAAGCATGACGGAAGGTTTGTAAATATCGACAATGAAGAGGTATTTTTTGTCATGCCGGGAAAAGAGCCGGAGTATGATGCAGGAGTATGGATAAAAAGCCCTTTCTTTGTTAATGCGATGAATGAGCTGTTTGAGAAGAGCTTTAAGTGAAAATTGTTCTTAAACAAAACCCGACATGACTTTCCAATGCGTTCGGTTCAAAATCAAAACATTTAAATAGAACATAGGTTTAACCAAAATTTAAGAGTTCTTAGATAATAGATAAAATGGCTGAAGAGAAGGATTTAATGAAAACTGGCACAACGACAGTAGCTTTGATGTGCAAGGAGGGCGTTGTTTTGGCAGCTGATAAAAGGGCAACATCAGGTTACCTGATTTCTTATAAAAAGTTTGACAAGGTAATCAGCATAAGCGATAACATAGCCGTAACTGTGGCAGGAACAGTATCTGATGTCCAGCTGCTGGCAAAATACATAAAAGCCGAGCTGAGGCTGAAGAAAATAAGGACAGACAGGGAAAGCACTGTTAAAGAGGCTGCAAATCTTCTCTCGATGCTGGTTTACAACAACATAAGAAAATTAAGCTTGATTCCGGGGATATCGCATTTTATAGTGGGAGGCAAAGATGAGTCCGGATTCCACCTTTATGACCTGAGCCCTGACGGAAGCATCGTAGAGATTGACGACTATGTGTCATCTGGCTCTGGAAGCGTAATGGTTTACGGGGTAATGGAAACTTTATACCAGAAAAACATGAGCGTAGACGAAGGCGTTAAGTTAGCTGCAAAGTCAATAAACGCCGCTGTGCAGAGGGATATAGCATCCGGCAATGGCGTGGACATTGTGACTATAACCCAGGATGGGATAAAAAAGGTTTTTTCAAAGGAAATCGATACAAGAATCAATTTTTAAATTATTCTCCCAAAGAGCAGTTCAGTAAAGTTCTAAAGCAGGATGATAGTTTGCATTTGGAATTGAAAAACAAAGGATAACGGCGGGATTTTCAGTTTTTCAAAATAAAAATATGCTAAACCAAATCAGGATTTAACCTTGGAGGGCAATTTTGAGTCTTATTGATGGGGAAATGGTATTAAAAATTCTTAAAAATGTTTTAATGAGGCGCAAATGGCAGAAATAATCAAGGAAATAATGAAGGATTTGCCTGCTGATAAGATAAGCGAGGCGAATTTTGAAGCAGCGAATATCGTGCTGTATACAAAAGACAAGAACTTTTTCCTGAATAACAACGGCCTGATTAAAAAGATAGTCGACAGCATAAAGAAAAGGGTTGAGTTAAGGCCGGATCCGAGCATAACAATGGATATGGAGGATGCGGAAAAAGAGATTAAGAAGATAATTCCTGAGGAAGCTGGCGTTGACCAAATAATCTTTGACCCTCAAAGGTCCAGGGTTATCATAGAAGCTGAAAAGCCGGGCCTGGCTATAGGCAAACAAGGCGCTATCTTAAGCGACATAAGGAGCAAAACATTATGGGTGCCTTTAATAAACAGGAAGCCTGCGCTGAGATCCAAGCTGATAGAAAATATAAGGGCTGTCCTCTATAAGCACAGCGATTACAGGAGAAAATTTCTGGATAAAGTTGGGCATAGGATTTATGACGGCTGGATGAGGGAGAAA
>JAHWGX010000087.1 GCA_019323655.1 Candidatus Woesearchaeota archaeon
ACGCTATTTTGTTTTGTGTATGTGTGCGCAGCTTCGTCCGCAGATTATTCTGCGGCGTAGCCGCACAAAAATTTTTCTGAGAAAATGCGCCCTGAAGGGCGGGGGTTTAAACCCTTAGAGCACTAAAGAACTATTAAAAACTGCAACTAGGTATACAATTGAAGCAAAAATGAACAAATATATTTTAGATAACAAATTAAAATTTATGGTTGTAAAATGGCCGAATGTTGCGCAAACCACAAAACAGATGAAAGAGGGGTTTATAAGGGGATGGATTCATGATTTTGCAATGTTTGGGCAGATTTGCAAAGCGGTTTCTTTCTTTGAAGTAATTAAACAGCTTTTGGTTATGAGGTGGCTCTCTGCTAAGTACAAGAAGGAGGTTACAAATAAACTGTCTAGAACATCCTAATAATTTAGTTTAGGCTTAGAAATTTGTACTTACAATTCAACTAGCTTTAACAACATCTTTTAAATCATGCCCCCCATCAACCAATTTGTCTAGTCTGGCTGGTCTTTTTAGTGAGCAGGATTTTTTTATATGCCTCTTCCAATAGCTTTGTTGTTTTGTTTATATCGTGGCTTTTTGCCGAATTTACCGCATTTTTCCCAAAGGCTTTGACCAAGCGGGGGTTTTTGATAAGAGCCTCCATAGAAGCTTTCAGGCCTTTAATGTCCGAGGGCTGGACAATTAAGCCGTTGTGCCTGTCCCGGACTATGTCCGGTATTGCGAACTTATTCACTCCGATAACAGGCAAACCGCTTGACATTGCCTCAAGAATTACAAGGCCCTGGGTTTCCATTGTAGAGCAAGTCACAAAAATATCTGACTCCTGGTAATAGTACGGCAGTTTCTTATGGGGGATGGGGCCTAAAAATTTTACCTGTTGGGCAATCCCCAAGTCCGCGGATAACCTCTTCAGCGATTCCAATGCCGGGCCGTTGCCTATTATGCTGAATTCTACGCCGCTTATTTTTTCCGGCAATAGGGAAAAGGCCTTCAGTATCCTGTCGATATTCTTTTCGTATGACACCCTGCCGACATGAATAATCTTTTTTATTTTTTTGCGATAAAATTTTTTAGGCCTGAATAATCCTGTGTCAACACCATTGGAGATAACCACCACTTTTCTTTTTAAGCCTTTCTTATTTAGAACTTTTTTTATTGCTTCAGAAGGGCTTATTACTAAATCGCATTTATTGTATAGGCTTATTGTAACCTTCCAGATGATTCTCTTTGTCAAAGTATCATCTTTCGTCTTAATCTTAAAGACAGACTTGCGAGGTTTAAGCCTGCTAAAGAACTTTTCAAGGCAAAGCAGGCTTGACGGCGACAGGTATCTCGCAAATTCAGCGGCAATCGTATGGTATGTGCCTATTAGGGGAAGGCTCAATTTTTTTGCAATTTTTGAGCCAAAAATCCCCAGCGTGGAGTAGCTTTCCATGTGAATCAAGTCAGGATTAAACAATTTCACTTCTTTTAGGCATTTTTTAAAAAAAGGCAAAACATACCTGAAATCCCTGTAACCCGGGAGCGGAATTGATTTAATGCGGACAACTTTGATATTTTTGTGCAGTTTTACTCCCTGCCTTTTGTTATAGTCCGGGGCTATAATAAGGAATTTATGGCCCTTTCTGGCCAAAATGCCTGTTGAGTTGGTTATTGAAGTAACTACTCCGTCAAGATTTGGCAGAAAGGTATCGGTAAAAATTGCAATTTTCATATAGTTGCCCAGCAGTGTTTTTTATGCAGCACAGAATTAGAGCAGGTAATTATTTAAATTTAACCATTTTTACATAAACAGTTATAAATTTACTTTATTGGCATAAATCCCCTGATGCGGAGAAGATACGAATGATAAGCATAATTATTCCAACATTAAATGAAGAAGATTACATTAGGTGTATTCTTGACTGCTATCTCAGGCAGACCTGCAAGGATTTTGAGTTAATTGTTGTTGACGGGGAATCTGAAGACAGCACCCAAAAAATTGTGCGCCAGTTTTCAAAAAAATATAAAAAAATAAGGTTGGTTGTGTCCAACAAGAGAAATGTCTCTTACCAGAGGAACTTAGGGGCTAAACACGCAAAATCCGAAAGGCTATTATTCAACGATGCTGATATCTCCGTAGAAAAGGATTTTTTGGAAAAGGCGCTTAAAGAGCTTGACCAGAGGAACCTGAAGGTTGCAGGGTGCTGCCTCACCATTAAATCAGGGAATGCAATTGACAAATTTGGCTATGCTGTACTAAATGGATGGTTTTTTTTAATGCAGTACATTTATCCGCATATGGTCGGCCAATGCATATTCTCCACCAAAGGGATGCATAATAAGCTTCATGGATTTGACAGCACAATAAAATTTGCAGAAGACAATGATTATGTGAACAGAAGCAGGAAATTTACAAGATTTAGGGTTTTAAACACAGTAAGAGTGCAGGCATCAACTAGGAGATTTAAGGACGAAAATAGGTTTTTTTTATTGCTGAAATACGCTTTATGCCCTTTTTACAGGCTCTTATTCGGGGAGATAAGAAGCAATTTATTTAATTATAAGATGAACATTTTCCATAAAAAAGAATAATTTGGGCATAAAATCACATGGTTTCACAACGTGTCTAAAAAATGAAGGTTAGCATCAATTTGCGGGCCTTTTATTATTGAATAAGTATGCGAGGCAAAATTTAGTTGCAGACAAATTTTTCCGAGCACTAAATATTGCCGCGAAGCGACAGATTGAAGAATATTTTAGAAACAATTTAAATTTAATCTGATGCTAACCCCTAAGTGATTTTTAGGCATGCTCCATAGTTTTAAATATATCCCAATAGATAGCCCAAAAATGGAAAAAGCGCAGAAAAATAAAATAGTGAAAATTTGTTTAATCGCTGCATATGTTTTAGTTCTGCTGGTTGCTCTTGCACTGTCAACCGATAAGATTTCGGATACGGGCATATTATTGATTTACCTCTCCACATGGATATTGATTTTGCATATAGGTTTTGGGGCTTATTACATAGCCCGGTACCTAGACCAGAAAGAGACTATCGGCAATTACGCCCTCAATTTGGCGCCGTTGATTTGCATGGCAGCAGGGGTATTGTTTTTTGATAGGATGGTGATATGGGCTGCTTCATTCGCAGTATTATTCTCATTTGCAATGATTATCTACAAAACCGTTGGCTCATCCACCAAAAACAAGCTCATCAAAGAGTATACTGATAAAAAATTTAGAAATGAAGTTGTTTCTGTGCCACTGCTAACATTGCTGGCCATATTAGCATATGTGTTTGAAAAAAATACAACTATCATCATAATCCTGCAATTCGCAACTTTATTTTTCCAGTTTTTCTTCCTGGTATGGCTGGCAGGCGTAAAAAAGGTTTATTCTGTATTCAGAAATATCTAAATCTTTAAGCTGACTACTTGGGAAACTCCAAACTCATTCATGGAAATGCCATACAAGCTGTCTGCTTCTGATATTACTGCGTCATTATGGCTCATTATTAAGTACTGCGCTTTTTCAGAGTACTGCCTCACGAGCTTTGCAAGCTTCTCGGAGTTGTGCTTGTCAAGCGCAGCATCAACCTCGTCAAGGACATAAAAGCACGCAGGCTCGTGCTCCTGGATTGCAAAAATAAAAGCCAGTGCAGTCATTGTCTTTTCCCCTCCGGAAAGGCTCCTTATGTCAAGGAACTTGCTTCCCGTTATCTTGACATTTATCCTTACCCCTGCCTCAAAGGGATTCTCCTCATTCTCAATCACAAGGTTTGCTTCCCCTTTTGTGGTAAGCAAAGAAAAGAATTTCTTAAATGTTTCATTAATGACATCAAACACTTTCATAAACAGCTCTTTTTTCTTGCCCTCTATCTCCTGCATCATCCTGAGCACATCCTCTTTTTCCTTCCCCAGCATTTCCTTTTTTCCGACAAGCTCTGTGTACTGCTTTTCAACTTCCTCATAAATTTCCAGGGCCCTCATGTTTACAGAGCCTATCTGCTCCCTCATCCTCTCAAACTTTTTTATTTCATTCTTAAGCTGCTCCTCATTTTTGCTCAGGTCCAGCTTAACGCCTTCATACTGCTGGAACTCAAGATTAAGCCCTGAAAGAACAGATTCTATTTCAGCAAGCTTTAATGACAAAGTATTTGCCCTGACCTCAACCTTCCTGCTTTCATCCTGCCTGTTTTCTATCGTACCCTGGTTTTTCTGGATATCCTGCTCAATCTTTGACCTTTGGTGGAAAAGCCCCTTGAATTTTGCATAGAAATCCTGGGCTGCCTCTTCCTTTTTCTTCAGCTCAATGTTTTTGCCTTTCACAGTTTCCGTTAAATTCTTTAATTCATTGCCAAATTCCTCTTCATCCTTCTCAAGCTGCTTTATTATCTTCCCGGTTTTCTCCAGCTCATTCTTGCAGGCATTCTCTGCCTGGCTGTCCAGGTTTCTTATTTCAGAGTCAATCCTTATAACATCCTCATTAAGCTCTTTTAGTTTTTCCTCAAAAGCGTTCAGCTCTGCAAGCAATGTTGGATTGCTTAATTGCGATATTGCTGACCTTAATTTCTGCTTCTCTGTTTTTATGGCTGCAAGCTCCTTATTCAAAGATGCAAGTTTTTCCTCAACAATCCTTATTTTTTTGCTGGCCTCCTTTTCGTGCTCCTGCAGTTTGGACTTTTTGCCTTCAGAAGCCTCAAGGTCTGCTGCCTCAAGGTGCAGGGACTTTTCTGTCTTTATTATCTCGCCTTCAAGGGACGCTTTTTTTGCCCTTAAGTTTGCTATTGTTTCCTCATTCCCAATCCTTTTTTTCTCCAAAGCATCTATTTCATCCTTAAGTTCATTAATTTCCTCCTCATATTTTTCAATCTCTTTTGCTATGTCCTGCTCCCTGAAGCCCATGCTGTGCTTTCTTTTTAATCTGAAGCCGCCGTGCATTGCCCCGCTTTTTTCCGCAACATCCCCATCTAATGTGGCATATTTTGCCTTGCCAACGCCTAGCCTTCTTGCAACATCTATATTGTCCACCACAACAGTGTCTGCAAAAACATACTCAAAGATTTTTTTGAACTTCCTGTCAAATGATACCAAGTCTATAGCCAGGCCGTGGCTTCCCCTTGCACTGGAGATCTTTTGTATTTCCTCCCTTGCAGGCTCTGATTTCATTTTGTTCAGTGGAAAGAAAGTCACAACACCCAGCCTGTTTTCCTTCAAATATTTGATGCACTCTGAGGCTGTTTTGTCATCTTCTGTAACAATGCTTTTCAGCTTTGCTCCTGCAGCAATCTCAAGGGCCAGGGAATATTTTGACTTTACATTTCCCAGCTCTGCAACTGTGCCGTAAATTCCCGGCTTCTTAAGCTCCAAAATCCTTTTGAGCGCTATGTCTGCATAGCTCAGTTCCCTTGCGCTCAAATGGCTTGCTTTCAGTTTTGCAAGCTCCTCACCCGCATTATGTATTTTCTTTCTTGCCTGCGACAGTTGGGCAGCCAGAGAGGTGTCCTCCTCAAGCTTTTTTGTGAGTTCAAGAGTGGATTGTTTGAACTCGTTTCTTTTGTCTTTGACCTCTTCCAGCTTTTTTTTGTTCTCCTTTTCTACCTCCAGCACCTTGCTTATCTGCCCGTCTATAGTGCTCATTTCATGCACTATCCTGTCCTTATCCCTTATCAGGTTGTGCTGCTGCTCCCTTGCTGACTGCACCTCTTTCTCCAGCTCTTCTGCTTTCCTGTCAATTTCCTCAACTTCCTTTTCTATATCAGCTATGTTTTCAAGCTTATGTTTTTCCCTGAAGTCCTGGATTTTTTTTGTTATGATGCCTTTTTCCTTTTCCTTGGAGGAAATATCCTTCTGCATATTCTCCTTGTCTGCCTCAAGCTGTTTTATCTGGCCCTGTATTTCCCTGATGCTGTTCTCAAGGTCAGCCTTCCTGTTCTTTATTTTCTCCAGCTCGTTTTTTATAGTGTCTATTCTTGAGTTTTTTTTGGTGATGTCTATCTTCAGCTCTTCAACTTCCTTGTTCAGCTTTACCTGGCCTATGTTGCCCTTTTCCTCAATCTCCTTGGATATTTGCTCTATTTCCCCCCTTTTCTCCTGGTTCTGCTGCTTTAAAGAGCCAATCTTTTCATTTATTTTTTTCAGCTCGTTATTGGTTTCTTCCAGCTTGTTCTGCATCTCGCTTTTTTCTTTTTCCCTGCTGTCAATCTGAATTTTTAAGTAAGATGCCCTGTTCTGCTTTATCCTGTCATTCATGTCCCTGTACTTTAATGCCTGGTCCCTGTCTTTCTTAAGCTCCTTGAGGTAAGTATTCCTTTCTGTAAGGACTATCTCTGTCTCATTGAGCCTTTCATCAACCTTCTGCAGCTCCAAAAGGGCCTTGTGCTTTTTTTCCTCATATACAGAAATGCCTGCTATCTCCCCTATAAGCTCCCTTCTCTCATCAGGATGCATTTCCACAAACTTCACTATGTCTCCCTGCAGGATTATATTATAGCCGTCAGGATTTATCTTTGCTATTGAGAGCAGGTCAATTATCTCCTGCCTTGTCCTTGTCTTGTCGTTTATCCTGTAAACTGACTGGCCGTTTTGCCTTACAATCCTTGTAATCTTTACCTCGCTGTCTTCTGTGGGAAAAATTTTTTTATTATTGTCAAAGTAAATTGAAACCTCGCCATGCTTTGCAGGCTTTTTTAGTTTTCCTCCATTGTAGATTAAGTTAGCTGATTTTTCCGCTCTCAGCGATTTTGATGAGGATTTCCCAAGAACAAAGCACAATGCGTCAAGTATGTTGCTTTTTCCAGAGCCGTTAGGGCCAAGAATGCAGTTGTAGCTGCTGTTGAACAGAATCTCAGTGTGCTTTGCAAAGCTCTTAAAGCCGCTCATTACAAGCCTGTTTATCTTAGTCCCCTTTTGCTCCTGCACTGCCAACTGCTTTTGCCCCTCCATGAATAGAACCACATCTCAGTGATATTTAAAGGTTTTTAATTTGCCCTGCCTGAATCGTGCATTTCACAGGTTTTTAACCTGAGGTTTTAACTGCCGTCTGCAGGGCGGGAACAGCCGTATTTTTGGATACAACCACCTTGAAATCAGAATCTAAGGAGAAGAGCGGGCAATCCCCCAGCCTGTGGCTGCGGTGCCAGATTTCTGCTGAATCCTAAAAGAAAGAAGGAATAAAACAAAAAATAAATTAAGCTGATTGCCTATATTCTGGTAATTTTTTTTCTATATATTCAAGATTTAATGCTTTCTTCATAGTCTTGTCTAGTTTATCTAGTGGACCAGTAATCCATTTGACTGATCCTTCAATTGCCTTCATTGCAGGGGTTAAATCTTCACCACCTTTAAACTTATATGCAATTTTGTATACTCTCCACACCGCTTCAACATCATGAAAAGTAGACAACGCACTACGCATGGCATATAATACCTCTGGTGAATCACCACCAAATTCACCTAGAGTTTTGATAATTAAATCTACTGCTTCTATACCCCGATTTTTCCCATTCTCCCCATGAGATATCATAGTTACATCTCCAACAATTACTTCTAAGCTCTTAACTATGCTTTCGCTGTAATCTGGTATTTTTTTAACTACCGAACTTACACTTTCTGGATCTCGTGTTGCATAGGCCACTCCTCCCACTATTTGCATAACCAATTTCTCATTTGGTTTACCCTTATATTGATCAGCAAGTTCTATAACTTTATCTATAGTAACAGCTTGAGCAAGTTCTTTTGCAGCTTGCGGATCATGTCCAAGATATAGCATCTCAATTATATATCGGCCTGCTTGACTAAATGCAACCCAATTTACATCCATGCCCATTTTATCTCCGAATCTCATCAATGCCTCATAGGTTTGGTCATCACCAGTAGTCTCTCTTAAAAGATCCGGCAGTATTCTACCGGCATTACTTTTACTTGAGAAAATTAAATCACAAATATTCTTGAGATCGTATAATTGCCCGCTTACTGTGCTTCCTAGAACGCTAAGGAATTCCTTTTCACCAAGCACCTTATCCCCAGATTCCCCTCGGTTTCTAAAGGACAATTTAAGTGCCTCCATAACCGCCTAAACTTTTTATTGCGATGCAAACCACCTTAAAATCATATTTTCTCCAGTTTTATTTTATTTGCGCTATCGCTATTCCTCTAGATAGAGAAATTATTTATAAAACTTTGCTAATTTGTAATTTGTTGGCAGAATGCACTTAAATTGATGCTAAACCTCATTTTATACTACCCTTACAGCAGTTTTGCCAGTTTTTTCACATCCCTGCTTGCTATGTGGGTGTATATCTGCGTTGTTTTAAGGTCCTTATGGCCCAACAGCTGCTGGATATACCTTATGTCTGCCCCGTTTTCAAGCAGATGGGTTGCAAAGCTGTGCCTTAAAGTATGGGGTGTTGCCTTCTTATTTATGCCTGCCTTTTTTGCAGCACAGGCCACTATTTGCTGCACAGACCTTTTTGTGTATCTGCTTCCCCTAAGATTTTTGAACATAAAGCCATCTGACATCGGCTTTAGCTCCTTTAATTTCTGGTGCAGAAAAACAATCCTGTCCCTGCTGCCCTTTGTTGTCTTAAGATGAATCACTTCCCTTCCATAATCAACATCAGAAACTCTAAGGTTTACCAGCTCATCAAGCCTCAGTCCGGCATAATAGAGGAACATCAGCAAATACTTATGGTTAATGTTTGATGTCAGCTCAATCATTTTACTCACTTCATCTTTACTTAAAACAACCGGGAGCTTTTCATGGTTTTTAGCCAATGGGATTTTCTCTTTAAATTCCTCACCAAGAACATTTTCAAAATAAAACTGCAATGCAAAATAAGTGGCCCTCATTGTAGACCTGCTTTTATCGGCCTTTTCCAGCAGGTAATCCCTGGCACATTTCCCGGATTTGAGAAAATTGCCCACAACTCCCTCATAAGCCCTCACTGTCTGCGGGGAATAGCCTTTTAGCTTCATCTGGTCAATCAGCTTTCCAATGCCATTCACATCACCCTTCACTCCAACTTCCATAACACCTATTAATCGCCAAAAGTATATATAACTTCGCAATAACTCCAAAATACTCACACAGAAGTTATATTAATGCGCTTAATAGGTGTTAATTACAATTTCAAATTTTTCCATATTGTGCATAATTTAAAATTTTTTAATATAATGGCGGTCAGACGGTCAAAATTTCAGGGAGACATGATATTAAACTTTAAGACTCCTGAAATTTTGCCC
>JAHWGX010000088.1 GCA_019323655.1 Candidatus Woesearchaeota archaeon
GCCATTTTCCAAAAGAGGCTTTGAATTATGCTGTCAGGAAGAAGGCTAGGCTAAATGGCAAGGTTGTTGGGGTTATAAGCAAAGTTATTTTTGGAAACATGCCAAAAGACAAAGTAAGTATCAACCAAATTGACGGCTTTTGCTCCAAGTTAAGAGAAAGGATTTCGTGCTATACAAGAAAAGCAAGAACATTTGCAAAAAAGAAAATATGCATTGAGCAAAGGCTGGAAATATTTTCCATACAGCATAATTTTATTGAAGCAAAGAACAGGAAAACCCCTGCTATGAAAGAGGGTTTGCAAAGCAAACCTTTGACTTGGAATGATTTTTTTAATATCAGATTAAGCACATTAAATTAGGACAGTTCGTTATAAATGACTTCCCACTTGGACCTATGACAAAGTTAAACAAAATCAGGATCAAGTGGCTAATTAGCCAAGTTATAAGAAAGGGAAGAAAACCATCTGAGGTAGCGTCTGTTTTTGATTTGAGCGTAAGAAGGTTCAACAACTCGTTAAGCATTATAAGGAGAGAGGAATGCTAGACTTAAACAAAAATCCGACACCCTCAGTAACAAACTTGGGATTCCCGCTCTAATGCCTGAGGCAGGATTTCTGAGAATATGGATATCTGCTGCGAGATGCCTGTATCTCAACCGCCAATCACAGACTGGATGGAATATCCTCATTTGAATTATAGGAAGTTTTTTAAAAATGCCTGTTGTCTTAGGTAACATGAATTACAATAATCTCACAATAATAGGGACATCGCATATAGCAAAACAAAGCCTGGATGATGTCAAGAAGGAAATTGAAGGGAAAAAACCAGATATAATTGCCCTGGAGCTTGACAGGAAGAGGCTTTACAGCCTGTTTAAAAAAGAAGGCAGGGTAAGCGTATATGACATAAAGAGGGTTGGGCTTAAGGGCTTTCTCTTTTCATTAATAGGCGCGTGGGCTGAGAAAAAGCTTGGAAAAATAGTGGGTGTAGCTCCAGGCTCTGAAATGAAAAAGGCTGTTAAACTGGCTAAAAAGCATAGCCTAAAAATAGCATTAATAGACCAGGATATAGAGATTACATTAAAAAGGTTTTCAGAAAGCCTGACATGGAAGGAAAAATGGAATTTTTTTGTTGATGTTGTTAAGGCTGTTTTTTTAAGGAAGAAATCAATAGAGTTTGACCTCACTAAAGTCCCGAGCAAAAAAATAATTAAAAAATTAGTTGGGGAGGTAAAGGAAAGGTACCCCAATGTTTACAAGGTACTCATAGAGGAAAGAAACAATGTTCTGGCTGAAAATTTAAGCAGAGTTATGGAAAAAAATCCTGACAAGAAAATACTGGCAATAGTTGGGGCAGGCCATGAAGACGATATTTTAAGGCTGATAAAAAAGCCAAGAATTACTTATTCTTTTAAGATAGGGTGAGCATAGTTCTGGCAAGTAGAGGTTTTAACTGAATTATAGTTGCTGTTACAAAACAATATATTTAAATATAATATTTATAAAAATAGGATTAATGGAAGAAATAGTTGATTTACAAGACAAGATAAAGAGGTATTTTAAATTTACCCCCTTAGAGCTAAGAAGCCTTGTTATAGCGATACTGATTACAGCCTTTGTCTTTTCTTTCAGGGACTGGGGCTATGGGGAGGTTTTTAATTTTGGAGTAGGGCTGTTTAATTTTTTTAATGCAGTGTTAATAGTTGCCCTGTCTTTTTTGGTTCATATTTCCGTGCAGAGAGTATGGTCTTTAGGAACTGGCTACAGACTGGAATGGAAAATGTGGAGCTATGGCTTGTTATTCGGCCTGATAATTGCGTTTTTGACTAATGGAGCAGTGTGGTGGCTAATACTCCCTGGGGGATTTATGGTGCACCATATGGCAGGACACAGGCTTGGATGGTTCAGGTACGGAATCAATTACTGGGCAATAGGATTGATTGCAGTGACTGGGTCTTTTGCCACAATATTCCTTGCTGCGGTATTTAAGGCATTAAGCGCTATTGCACTTAATTCATTAATACAGAAAGTAATTGCTTTTAACATTGCTTATGCTGTATGCAGCCTGCTTCCAATACCTCCCCTTGATGGCAGTAGGACGTTTTACGGCAGCAGGATGTTATATGCATTTTCAGTATCTGCTATTGTGGTTGCAGCTATACTACTAAGCTCAAATATAGGCATGGTCTTGGCGCTTATTTCATCATTTTTGATTGCTATTGTGCTGTGGGTTTTATATTATATATTTTTTGAGAGCAAAGCGTGGAAATACTAAAGAGGAAAAATGGCGGAGTTTTTTTTCAAGAACTGGGCAGAGTTTTTCTTTTTTGTAATTATGGTCATAGGCTTTATATTCGGGCTGTGGGCAACAAGCCTTAGCGCGGTCATAAGCTATTTTGTTGTCTTTATTAGCGGCATGATTGGGGGAAGGCTGATTTACGAAAGAAAAAAGAAGCTTACATTCCCATATTATGTTATCATAATAGGCTTTATAATCGGCTATGTTCTTGGGACATATTACGGAAGCAGGAAAGTCGTTGTTATACTGTTTGTCCTGGGCATTTTGTTCAGCTACCACCTCTATAACAAGGGGTACCTTAGGGATGTTCATTTCTAAAGCTTATGCACGAAGATTCTCAGAGCGCTAAATTCTCATAAAATGCCAGCTTTTTATGCAGTGCCAAAACTTCATAATATATATAAATAAAAACGCATTCTTTAGTGCCATGGTGAACATCAAAAATTTCACTCCGAGGCTTTATCAGGAAACGATTATGGCTTCCTGCGCCAAGGGAAACTGCCTGATTATACTGCCTACGGGATTAGGAAAAACAAAAACAGCCATAATGGCTGCTGTGCAAAGGCTTAACTCATTTCCCAACTCAAAAATACTTTTTTTAACAGTGACAAAGCCATTGGCAGAGCAGATATGCAATGAGGTAAAAGAATGCGTTGATTTGGATGAAAATAAAATAGCTTTGTTTACAGGCTCTGTTGCCCCGGCAAAAAGAGGGGAATTCTGGAAAAATGCTGTGGTGACTGTAAGCACACCGCAATGCATAGAAAATGACATAATAAACGGAAGGATTAGTTTGGAAGATGTCTCTTTGCTTATAGCTGATGAGGCCCATAATGCTGTTAAGGACTATGCTTACACATGGGTTGCCAAACAATACCATAAAAAATCTAATTTTCCAAGGATTATAGGCTTGACTGCAAGCCCGGGCTCTGACCTGGAAAAAATTCAGGAAGTCTGCAAAAATCTGTACATAGAGGAAATTGAAATAAGAACTGACAAAGACCCTGATGTCAGGCCTTATGTCCATGAAATTGAAATTGACTGGGTTAAGGTAGAGCTGCCCAAGGTTTTTTTGGAAGTGAGAAAATACCTGCAGGATTTTCTGAATGAACGGCTTGAAAAGCTGAAAAAATGGGGAATACTAAGAAGAACTGACTTAAAGTATGTAAATAAAACTGACTTGCTTAATCTGCAGGCTCAGTTAAGAGGAAGGGCTTCTACCGGAGAGAAAGATTTTGTTTTGTGGAATGCAATATCCGTTTTAGCAGAGATAATGAAAGTCAGCCATGGCTTGGAGCTGCTGGAAACGCAGGGCATAATCCCTTTATACAAATATATGGACCGTTTTAATAATGACGCAGGAACTACGAAAGTAAAGGCTGTAAAAAATATTGTCAAAGACTTGAATTTCCGCTCTGCATTCATTAAGGTTTCAAGATTGTACGAGGAAAAAGCAGAGCATCCAAAGCTGATAGAGCTGCAAAAAATTGCTGAAAGCGATATTAAGGGAAACAGGGACAATAAGATAATTGTTTTCAATCAGTACAGGGATAATGCGGTTGATGTTGTAGAGAAGCTTAATTCTATTGAGAATGTTAATGCTAAATTGTTTGTTGGACAATTGAAGAAAGGAGAGACGGGGTTAAGCCAAAAAGAGCAAAAAGCTGTTTTGGATGAGTTTAGGGAGGGGAAGTTTAATGTTTTGGTTGCAACATCAATTGGAGAGCAGGGTTTGGATATTCCGCAGGTTGATACAGTTGTTTTCTATGAGCCTATTCCGAGCGCGATAAGGCAGATACAGAGAAGGGGAAGGACTGGAAGGCACGGCAAAGGAAGGGTTATTGTTTTGGTTACCAAAGACACTATGGATGAGGGCTTCAGGTGGGCAGCGCATCACAAAGAGAAAAGAATGTACAGAAACCTTGACAACCTAAAGAAAAAGCTTACACTATTTTTGAACTCAAAGGATGAAAAAATCACAAAATATGTCGGGGACAAAGTAAAGATTTTTGCAGATTACCGCGAGAAAGGCTCCGGAATAATAAAAGAGCTTGTAGAGCTTGATGCTGACTTGAAGCTGGATGCTTTGCAGGCTGACTATATTTTAAGCTCAAGGGTTGGAGTGGAGCTGAAAACTTCAGAGGATTTTGTCCAGAGCATTATTGACGGAAGATTGCTGCAGCAAATCAAAAACCTCAAGAGCAATTTTGAGAGGCCTTTGCTGGTAATAGAAGGGGTTGAGGATATCTATTCTGTAAGGAATGTGCATGCGAATTCCATAAGGGGGATGTTAGCCGCTATAGCAGTAAGCTATGGGGTCCCGATTTTGTACACTAAAAACTTTAAGGATACTGCACAGCTGCTCAGCATAATAGCAAAACGGGAGCAGGAAGATACAGGAAAGGATTTTTCCTTGCACCCTGAGAAAAAGAATTTGAGCATTAGAGAGCAGCAGGAATATATTATTAGTTCTCTGCCCGGAGTAGGGAGTGGACTGGCAAAGCCATTGCTCAAGTATTTCAAGAGCGTTAAGAATGTAGTAAATGCAGAGCAAAAAGAGCTTGAGAAAGTAGAAAAGATAGGAAAGAAAAAAGCAGAGAGGATAAAGGATATTGTGGATAGGGAGTATCAGAGTTTGTGAGTGGAAATTATTGGGATTTACACAAAGCAATAGTTTCCTTATTTTGTTTCTGTTGTGTTAATTGGGCTTGTTATGTTTCGGAAATATTGGTTGATGGAAACGATATTAGAAAATAATAAGAAAAAGGAGTAAAAGAACTCCTAATCAGGCATTTTAAAGAGAATTATTCTTTTTTATAAATACTTCCAACATAAAAATAGAAATGTTTCCAAATATTTGGAAACATTTAAATACCAGCTCATTTTCCATATTATACAGCTAGGGACTCCTAATCAGGCAAGGAGGCGATCTGCAAAATCGCACCCTTAGGGGTATGGGGGTTCAAATCCCCCCCCTGGCGTGAAAAATGAATGAAGAAATATTATTATTAGGTTTAGGATACAATAAACTACAGGCAAAAATACTCTTCATCCTACTCCACAATAACGTTTTAACTGTTGATGAGGTAGTTGAAAAAGCCGAAGTTACAAGATCTCGTGTATACCAAATACTAAAAGAATTTGAAATAGAAGGTAAAGTTTATTCTTCTAATGAACGACCAAAAAAATATTCAATGAGTGACACATATGTTAGGGAGTTGTATTCAAAAATTAAATCAATGTCAGAAGCTTTTATATCTGATATTAAACCTGGGAAAAAAACAGAGAATATTTTCTTAAATAAAATAAAATCTTTTTTTAAAGCTGAAGATTATGAAATCTCAGATTTTAAATATTCTGATAGTAGATCGCCTTTTGTTATTGATGTTAAGAATTTTTTTAATTTTATTGCAGATAGAGATGTAAAAATAGCAGTTGTTGTTATAGATAAAAGTAATGAAAAACACTTTACTAGTGTTATTGATGTTGGACCAATAGAATTAATATTGGGAGAATTTTTTAATATTAGCCTTGCTGCTAATTGTGTAGCACCTTTTATAATAGTAGATCCATCATTACCTCATAATAAAAAAATTAATAATAAGTTAATGGAAGGGCTGGAGGAGTTTAAGAAACTTTATATTTTGCATCAAAATAAAGGTTTTGAAGATAATTATATATTTATTTCAACAGATTCCAATGTAGAAAACAATATAAAAAATGTTATAAATTCGATTAGAGATAGAAAGAGGATAGCAAATCAGTTAATTACTAACGTAAGTAAGCTTGTAGATAGTATAGATAAAAAGATTTTTGATATAGAAAGATTGGTTCATTCTATAAATATTCAATTGGTAGAAAAAGTATGGATAAAAGGAAGAAAGACTCATGAAAAAATAAATAAGATTAAAATACCATTTAGAAATATAGTAGAACGTGAAAAAAGAAATAAAGATTTAGTGAAACAGAAGTATATATTTAATTTTGTTAGATTAAGTACACTAAAAGAAAATATTGCTATTAGGAAATATTTTCCATCAATTTCTAAAATTAACAATTACATAGATAAATTTGAAGAAACTAATAAACAATTAAGCCCAATAGCGTTTGAACTAGGAAAATTAAAAGATAGTCTCTTTTCTTATTTATTTAATAAACATAAATCAATTAATCCATTTATTTTTACAATACCTGAAGAAAGAGATGGTTATGTTGAAAATCAAGAAGAGGTTAGTTTGTCTTTTAAAAATTTTTGTAAAGAGGTAATATTAAGAGAGACAGTTCCTTTTAAAATACTAAAGGGACCAGAAGGAGTTGGCAAAACTCATATTTTAAAGTATTTGTTAAAATTAGCTACAGAGGAGAACAAATTATTCTACCTTTATACAAGTTGTGAAGTAAAACAAGAATCATTTATTTATGATCTCTCAAAGCAAATTTTTGATAGTTTATCGCAGGATAAAAATTTGACTAAATCAATAACAGAAAGATATGATTATTGTCACGATACTGAAGATTTGATGACATTACTATTAGAGTTACAAAGTCAAATTAGTAAAAAAGGTTATAAGGGTATTGTTTTAGCAATAGATGAATTTGAGAATGCAATAGAAACACCTGGTTCTAGAGATTTTCAAATAGATAATCTAAAAAAAATGATCAAAAAATCTATAGGGAATTTTGGAGTTATAATCTCCTGTAGGGAGGATAGGTATAACTTACTTATAGATAAACTTGATTTTGTAGATAGTAGGAATATGACCGATAGTGTTAAACCATTGAACATAGAGCATATAAAAAAATTAATTGAACATAGATGCAAGGCATGGGGAGCTGAAAAAATATCTATTTCTGATGATGTACTCTATAAAATCTTGGAAATAACTAATTCAAATACTAGAGATATAATTAAATATTTGAGAGAAGTATACTGGTTATCACAAGAAAAATCAATTTCTCTTAACGATATAAACAAACTTCAAATACCCATCTTTAAAAGGGAAATTAAAACTAATGAAGCGGGTGATGATAAAAATGTAGAATAAGCAGATTCGATGGACCACCACAAAAGTAGCAGTCCACCTCTTCCACTTTTTTTAAACCTAAGGATGCTGCTATTTCTGTGCTTAAATAAATTTCGGTTTTGAGGGTATTTTCCCACCCTAATAAAAAAAACAAATGGAGCGTGATAAAAAATGAAAAAAATAATTTTTGGAATGGGAATTTTGATTGTTGCAACAGTTTTGTTGCAGGGTTGTGTAACTGGAGGAGTAAGTTATGAGCCAAGCTGTAAATGCCAACTAGTAACAAGAACGGCGCAATTTGACTACAAGGTAGTTGATGGGGATGGGGGGGGGCATCTTTGACAGGGATTTTGAAGTTTGGATTAAAAATAAGGAAAACCAGCCAAGCAGGGTCTTAGTTGAAGCAGATTGTAAAACCGTGAAAGGGGATGTTAAGCACGTTTCATCTGGCGAATATTGGGTTCAGCCAAATGGCGAGCATACGTCTAGCATAAATGTCCCTACCGGCTGGACTGAAGATTGGAAATGTGAAAATATTGTCATAAGTAGTGACACAATATTTGATTGCCAAGCCAAATAAAACTTTTTGAGGTGAAAAAATGAGAAGAGTATTAAGAAAAATAGCAAGGAGAGCTAAGCTAGGTCCGGTAAAGGCAGGCGTTACTCTTGGTTTAAGAAGGGGTCATGCACACGTTAGCGTAAAGCCTCCTATCGTCAAGAGAATAAGATTTAGAAGAAGGCTTTATTAAATAAGGAATTAAAAATGTCTGAAAGAAAACCCATAAAATTAGTTGAAAAACCGAAACAAGCGACTAATGTAGAAAAAAAGTGTGTTGATGCAAATACTTTAGTAGCAGTTGCTGCAGGAGTGACTGCAATTGCCGCTGCTCCTAAAGCAGGAGAAAATATTAGGAAGATTGTAGATAAAGGGAGAGAGTTAATAAAGCCTTCAAATAAGAGATAATAAAAATATTAAAATTTCATCGCCCTTAATCTCTTAACACGCTCTTTTATGTCCGGGTGGGTTGAGAAAAATCTTATAAGCATTCCTGCCCTGAATGGATTTGTTATGAATAAATGTGCAGTTGATGGGTTTCCGAGCCTCATTGGATGTTTCTTTACATCATTTTCCAGTTTTTCCAATGCTGATGCCAGACCATAAGGGCTGTGCACTATTTTTGCTCCTGTTTCATCTGCGAGAAATTCCCTGCTTCTTGAAATTGCTAATTGGATTACCATTGCTATGAGAGGTGTAACAATTGCCAATACAAGAAGTTCAACTATATTGTTATCCCTATCTCTCCCTCCAAATCCTCCGAATATAGCAGCCCATCTAGCCATGAAAGCAACATAGGAAATAACTCCTGCAATAGTTGCTGCAACTGTTTGAATTAATGTATCTCTGTTCTTAATATGCGATATTTCGTGTGCTATCACTCCTTTTAATTCGTCATGGTTCATTAAATCTAAAATTCCATTTGTACATGCTACAGCCGAGTGCTTAAAAGTTCTGCCTACTGCGAAGGCATTCGACGAATCGCTTGGTATTATCCAAACCTTAGGCATCGGAACATTTGCCTTTTGCGAGACCTCATGCACAATCTTAAACAGTCTTGGATTATCTGCTTCATTTATTTCCTTAGCCCTGTACATAGCCAAAACAATTTTATCAGAAAACCAGTAAGCGCCAAAATTCATTATTACTGCAAAAACTAAAGCTATTGTCAAGCCGCTGGGACCTCCAACTAACTGGCCTACCCAAAGCAATAAGCCCGTCAATAACCCAAGCAGTATAACTGTTTTTAATTGATTAATCATAAAACCACCTATGCTGTGTAAGGCATTTTAATTTAAAAATTTAATGTTTTTGCTTTGTTACCACTAATAAATAGAAAAGTTTAAATAGTGGTTGTTAAATAGTAGGGACTTACTATGACTAATCACAAAGGCGACAACTTAGAACAGCGATTGGGGGGAGGAGTATCTAGGGAACAGATTCTAAATGCAGGATTAGTCCCCCATGGCAAACATATGGGTTATTTTGTTTTCAGAACTGATTGGGGCGTTGGCGAAGAGGATTTATATTATTTTAAAAAAACATCACCAAATAGTCCCTACCTATTAAAAAAGGTGATACCTCATGATGTTGTAGCTTTGGAGATAGGAGAAGAATATTGCAATGATAACTTATTTTCTCCACTTGATAGAACACCCAATTGAATAAAGAAATTCATGTTTTGGCTTTTTTCCTTCCAGGACTGCTGATATTGCGTCATCCATGTCTGCTGTTGTGGGCTCCTGCCCGGGCTCTAAAGCATCATCAAATCTTCCATGGTAAACTAATTTTTTACTGGAATCAAACAAGAAAGGGTCCGGAGTGCATGATGCTCCGTAGGATTTTGCAACCTCCTGGGTTTCATCATGAAGATAAATAAAATTAAAATTCTTTTCTTTTGCTGTGTTTACCATTCCGTCAAAGCTGTCCTCAGGGTAGTTTTCCGGATCATTGGGGTTAATTCCGACAACAACCAGGCCTTTTTCCCCGTATTTTGCCTGCAGATTCTTTATGGTTTCAATCTTGGGCTTTACATAAGGGCAGTGGTTGCACATAAATATTACAAGCAAAGCTTTTGCGTCCTTGAAGTAGTTTAAGGTATAGTTTTTTCCGTCTATTCCCTTTAAGTTAAAATCAGGAGCTTTATCTCCTGTGCTTAGCCTTTCCAGCGATTTTGTCAGTACCATTTTATATCCCGGAAAAGCTTAATCATTAATTAATTTTGTGTTTTTGTAAAGCAATGCCCTAAGCAAACATTTTAAGGGCTGTGCCAGAGCAGAGCTGAAGCCAAAATGGGCTACCAGGATTTTGTTTGTAGATATGTTGCCTTAACAATACGCACCATTTTGGTTAATTATTTGCGTGCTTCTGCCCACCCGCCTCCCCTAAATTAGGCACAGCCCCCTTTGTATACTTTTGGGGCTTTAGATTTTTTGTTGGAAAGTATTAGAAAACTTTATATTCTGGTGTTTTTGCAAACAATTCCTATGTGGAATAAATTCAAACAGATGAGCAAGTTTAAACAAATCCTTTTCGCATTATTAATTGGTTTTGCTGTTGTTTCTTTTTGGAGAGGGGTGTGGGGATTGCTTGATATATACCTGCTTCCAGACAATTTTGAGCTAAGCTTATGGATTTCTTTGGTTATGGGTGTTGTAGTTCTGATTGGAACCCACTATACTGTAAAGGAGCTGACTTAACCTACAGTTTCAATGATTTTCCATATATGTCTCCAGGCCTTCGATCTGCCATAATTTGGTATTTTTAAATAAAAAATTTCTGAAATTATTGTCTACCCTAACTCCTAGCTGCTGCAAGCCGTGATTTAATTTTGCGTATAGTTCCCTGCCTTTCTTATCTAAATCAGTCAGGATAATACAATTTTTATTTTTCAAGGAAATGCCTTCTATTATCTCGAACAAAGGCTTTTTATTCAACTCAACAATATTTTTTATTCCAAAAGTTTCTAAGGCCATCCTGTCTTTTTTCCCTTCTACTATGACCAAGGTCTCAGATTGCCTGAGCTTATTTATATGCTCGAAAAATTCTTTTTCTAAAGGTTTCATTAAGTTAAAGCGTAGAAAGGATTTATTTAAAATTTTTGATGTTTTTATATTGGGTAAAAATTGCCCTTTGCTTAAAGATAATTATTAAATACAGCAAAACATCACCCTGCAGTATGTTGCCTTTAAATGTCACCCTAAGCTACTATAAGAGAAGGGATGTGCAGGAGGAAATGATAAGAAATGCTGAAAACAGGGAGGTTGCTGTTAGGTACAATGATAAGTTTGGTGAGAGGCCTGATGTTCTCAACAATCCAAATGATGTCTTGGAGCTGGCAAAGCAGAAAGCCACTTCCTTTCATGCTTCTGAGGAGCTGTGGAGCAATCCCTTGCAGCTAAGCGCGAATATGAAAAAGCAGGATATTGAGTCTTTGAGAATCGGCTGGGACCTGGTTTTGGACATTGACTGCAGTTTTTACGAGTATTCCAAAATTGCGGCTGATTTGGTTGTAAAGGCATTAAGATTTAGTGAGGTTCAGTCTGTATCATGCAAGTTTTCAGGGAATAAGGGTTTTCATATTGGGGTTCCGTTTGAGGCTTTCCCCGCAGCAATAGGGAATGAAAAAACAGCTAATATGTTTCCCGATGCTGCAAGAAGAATTGCCTATTACATCAAAGAGCTAATTAAGAAACCGCTTGGAGAAAAAATAATGGAGTTTGAGAAAAATAATTTCTCAAAAATTGTAGAAAAAACAAAAGAAAACCCGGACAAAATAACCTACCATGAAAAAAATGAATTCGGGGACAATGTCGCAAGATTGAATGCAGAGCCTTTTTTGAATATTGATACTATATTGATTTCTTCAAGACATCTCTTTAGGATGCCTCACTCACTGCATGAAAAATCAGGTTTGGTATCTTTGCCATTAAATCCAGAGGATGTTCTGGATTTTAAGAAAGAGGATGCTGATCCAAAGAAGGTTAAGGTTTCTGAATTCAGGTTCTTGGACAGGGAAAAAGTTTCCAAGGGCGAAGCAAAAAAATTAATTATGCAGGCATTTGATTTTTCCTTGAACCAAGAAAATGTTGTTGATATTGAAGCAAAAAAGGATTACGAAATCAAGGCTGCTCTGCCGGAGAAATTTTTTCCTCCATGCATTAAATTAATCAGCAACGGCTTGTCTGATGGAAGGAAACGCACACTTTTTATCTTAATAAATTTCCTTTCAAGTCTGGGCTGGGATTACAAGGAAATAGAAGAATACCTGAAGGAATGGAACAAAAAGAATAATGACCCCTTAAGAGAAAATTACTTGGTGGGCCAACTTAGGTACCACAAGGCGCAAAAGAAAAAAATACTGCCTCCAAACTGCAATAACCTTATGTATTATGCGGATATAGGCATATGCAGACCAGACAATCTCTGCAGCAGAATAAAAAATCCTGTCAGCTACTCAATAAGAAAATCATTTTTTTCCAGGAAAGCTGGTGGGAATAAAGGGAAGAAATGATGCAGTTGGGTTAAGTTTTCTACAAAGGGCAAAATCACGCTTTCGCGGTTGCTGCCGAGTTCGCAATAGCCTTATGTTCCTGTGATAATCGACATTTGTCCCCGTAAGGGACATCCCCCTCAAAGTCGATGCTCTTAATTTTGTTATATTGCTCACAAAAAGGCAGCAACATAGATTTTGCCCTTTTTGATTACCCTAACGGCATCCGAAGAAATTATAGCAACCTTTATAAATAAAGCATATTACCCTCATGGTGAAATCAGCCTGAAAAGAACGCCCTTTTCAGTACAGTTCAACAAGACTGTTTTCTACAAAAGGGCTTCAATAAAAGGCTTTTTTTGCATAGACGGCTTATGTTATTCACACTTGTCTATGTTATCAGGAATAATAAAAGATAAAATACCATGCCACAGAAAAGAACACCAAGAAGCGGAAGTTTGCAGTATTGGCCAAGAAAAAGGTCCAAGAGGATTTTTGCCAGGGTTAGGTCGTGGGCTAAAAGCAAGGATGCCAAGCCTTTGGGTTTTGCCGGATACAAAGTCGGCATGACTCATTTGATAGTAAATGATAACAGAAAAGCCTCGACAACAGCAGGCATAGACATTTTTTGCCCGGCGACAATTATTGAATGCCCTCCGCTAAAAGCTGCTTCTATAAAATTTTATAAAAATACCATAAACGGGTCAAAACTTGTTTCTGAGCTGCTTGCTGAAGATCTTGACAAAGAGCTTAAAAGGGCCATAGTACTGCCAAAAAAACAGAAAAAAAGTGATGCTAAAGCTGAAAAGAAAATTGCGTCTGATTTTGATTATGTGAGGTTATTAGTCTATACATTGCCGGGCCTTACAGGAATAGGGAAGAAAAAGCCGGAGGTATTTGAGATTGCTGTTGGAGGCAGTAAGGAAGAGCAGCTGAATTACGCAAAAAGCAAACTTGGGAAAGAGATAGACATTTCTGAAGTGTTTAATGAGGGACAACAGCTGGATATGCACACAGTATCTAAAGGGAAAGGTGTGCAAGGGCCTGTAAAAAGATTTGGGATTTCATTGAAACGCCACAAAACAGAGAAAAGCAGAAGGAACCCCGGAAGCCTTGGAGGGTGGAGAGCCCAGGGGCATATTATGTGGAGGCAAGCCAAGGCCGGAAAAATGGGTTATCACATAAGAACTGAACGCAATAAATTGCTTTTGAAAATTGGCAAAGCTACGGAAATAAACAAAAAAGGCGGTTTTGAAAAATATGGTGTGGTGAAGAATAGCTATATCCTTGTCAAAGGCTCTGTAACTGGAGCAAAAAAAAGGCTGGTAAGGATGAGCAAGCCACTCAAGCCCTCAAAAAAAATACCTGAAAATCCTCCAGTTATCCAATACATAAACTTAAACCAAAAGGCTGCTTAAAATGAAACTTGCAATTTTTGACACTTTGAAGAATAGGGTGGGAGAAGTAAATCTGCCCATCCAGTTCAATGAGCCTTTAAGGGCAGATTTGATAAAAAGGGCTGTTCTTGCATTAAGAAGCAATAAGAAACAACCATATGGTTCTATGAAGGAAGCTGGAAAAAGGGCATCTTCAACGCTTTCAAAAAGAAGGAGGAAATACCGGGGCTCATATGGCTTAGGCATATCAAGAACACCAAGAAAGGTATTATCAAGAAGAGGGACAAGAATGCACTGGGTAGGTGCTTTTGCTCCGAATACAGTAGGAGGCAGAAGGGCGCATCCTCCAAAAGCTGAAAAAAAAGTTGTTAAAAAAATAAACAAAAAGGAGAGAAAAAAGGCAATGAGAATCGGAATCTCTGCCAGTGTAAGCAGTGATTTGGCAAGAAAAAGAGGACATGAAGTCCCTGAAAATTATCCTTTTGCCATAGACAAAAAATTTGAAGAGCTAAGCAGGACAAAAGATGTTGTAAGAATATTAAAAGTTTTGGGGCTTGAAAAAGAGCTGGAAAGGGTGAGAGATAAAAAATTCAGGGCAGGAAAAGGAAAATTAAGAGGAAGAAGATACAAAACAAAAAAAGGCCCATTGATTGTTGTTTCCAAAAAATGCACAGTAATAAAAGCCTCAAAGAATATCCCTGGTGTAGAAACTGTGGAGGTAAAGGACATTAATTTGGAGCTGCTTGCTCCTGGAGAATCCCCTGGAAGGCTGACATTATGGACAGCAAGCGCAATTGAAACTTTGAAAAAGGAAAAATTGTTTGGTGGCTGAAAATGGACCCACACAAGATTGTCAAATACCCATTATCAACAGAAAAATCGATAAGGACTATGGAAAGCCAAAACAAGCTGATTTTTGTAGTTGACAAGGGCGCTTGCAAAGAGGACATCAAAAAAGCTGTGGAAGATATGTTTAAAGCCAAAGTTAAAAATGTAAGAACCTACACACAGAATGGGGAAAAAAGGGCATACATAAAATTTTCAGACGAAAGCCCGGCAATTGACATTGCAACTCAACTTGGATTGATGTGAGGCCAAAATGGGAAAAAACCTAATACAACAGGCAAGAGGCAAAGGAGGCCCCAGGTACAGGGTTCCCAGCTTTAGATACAAGGGTCAAAGCAAATACCCTAAATTTGAGGAAAAAAACCTAAAAGGAAGAATAATTGACTTTGTGCACTGCCAAGGCCATAGTGCGCCTCTTGCAGAAATCAAGTATGAAAATGGGGCTGAGGTTTTGATACAGGCTCCTGAAGGTGTAAGGGTAGGGGAGACCGTGGAGATTGGAGATGATATCGGTGTGAAAAAGGGAAATGTAATGCCATTGAAGAATATACCTGAAGGAATTGCAATTTATAATATAGAATCATTCCCGGGAGATGGGGGGAAATTTGTAAGGTCCTCAGGAGGTTTTGCAAAGATAATCACTAAAATGAAAAACAGCATTGTTGTTGAGATGCCTTCTGCAAAAAGAAGAGAATTTTTGCCTGACTGCAGAGCAACAATAGGCGTAATTGCAGGCAGCGGCAGAAAAGAAAAGCCCTTTTTGAAAGCCGGTAAAAAGTATTATGCTATGAAGGCAAGGAACAGGCTGTGGCCACAAGTTTCAGGAACATCAATGAATTCAGTAGACCACCCTTTCGGAGGTTCAAGCTCTGCATCAAAAGGGGGCCCTACACAATCTTCAAGAAATGCGCCTCCTGGAGCGAAGGTTGGAAAAATTGCGCCTAAAAGAACAGGCAAGAAAAGGTAACGCGTAAAATGGCAAAAAAAGAATTTACTTACAGGGGTAAAACAATTGAGGAACTGAATAAGCTTAGCTTGAATGAGCTAGCCAGCTTAATGCCTGCAAGAGAAAGGAGAAGCATCAAGAAGGGTTTTACTGAGCAACAAAAAATTTTGCTTAAAAAGGTAAGAAAAAATGAAAGTGGCATTAAAACTCACTGCAGGGACATGATAATTTTGCCTGAGATGATAGGGAAAAAAATAAGTGTCTACAGCGGCAAGGAATTCATTCCAGTAATAATTATTAATGAGATGATTGGGCACCGGCTGGGGGAATTTGTTTTAACAAGGGGCAGAGTTGAGCATTCCGCACCAGGAATAGGCGCTACAAGGTCAAGCTCTTCATTATCTGTTAAGTAAAATGGCAATAAAGTATTCAGCAAAAGGTTATAACAAGGAGTACATGGCTAAGGCTATTGGCAGGTCTTTGCCTATTTCATTCAAACATAGCGTAGAGATTTGTAATTTCATAAGGGGCAAAGATGTAAATTACGCTAAAGACGCTTTAAGCAGAGCAATCACGCTTAATCGTGCAATTCCATTCAGGAGATTTAACAAGAATGTGGGGCATAAAAAGGGTATTATGTCCGGGAGGTACCCCAAAAAAGCTTCGACGGAGATTTTAAAGCTTATAAATAGTGTTGAATCAAATGCGCAGTTTAAGGGAATGAAAACATCTAACTTAGAAATAATACATATAAGCGCGAATATGGCCTCAAAAGTGATGCACTACGGCAGGAAAAGGAGCAGGTGGGCTAAGAGAACCAATGTGGAGATTGTTGTTCAGGAAAGGGCCAAGGATAAAAAATCTAATGAGAAGATAAAAGAAAAAAAGAATGTGAAAGGGGGGCAAAGAAAGGCAAAGCAAAATAAAAATCCGGAGGGTCTGGGAAAAGAAACCAAGGCCAAAGAAGGGAACAAACCTAAAAAATGATAGAAAGAAAATTTGTAGCGCAAAAAATGAAGGAGCATCAAATACAGGAATACATAATGCATAACCTAAAGAATGTTGGCCATAGCAATACAAAAATGGTAAAGACACCCTTAGGAGAAAAAATTATCCTTTACGCATCAAGGCCTGGGCTCATAGTGGGAAGGAAGGGCGAGAATATAAAAGAGTTGACAAAGACATTAAAAAAGAGATTTGAGCTTGAAAATCCCCAAGTGGAAATAAGCGAAGTTGAAAAAGTTTTCCTTGATGCTAAGATAGTTGCTGAAAAAATTACTGGCTCCCTGGAAAGATTTGGGGCTCAAAAGTTTAAGGCGATAGGCCATAAAATAATGGAGAATGTTATGAGTGCAGGGGCATTAGGTGTTGAAATAATAGTAAGCGGCAAAATACCCAGCAGCAGGGCAAAGTCGTGGAGGTTTTACTCAGGCTACCTCAAGAAATGCGGGGATATTGCGATAGCGGGGGTGGACAAAGCGCACGCACAAGCAAAACTTAAAACAGGCGTAATAGGCGTTAAGGTAAGCATAATGCCTCCGGGAACCATGTTGCCAGATAAAGTTGAGTTAATTGAGGAAAAGGAAGAAAAAATCGAGGAGGTTAAGGAAGCCCAAGAGGAAGCAGAAAAAAAGGCAGAGAAGAAAGAGGGGAAGCCTAAAGCCAGAAGAAAAGCTAAGGTAAAAAAAGAAAAGAAAGATGAAGAGTCCAGTGAAAAAGGCATGGTAAAAACAAACGAAAATGAAAGCTAAAGAAATACGGGGCATGGATAAAGTTACACTTAATGAAAAGATCCTTGAGCTAAAGAAGGAGCTGGTTAAAATGAATGCCCAAGCGGCTATAGGGGCTGCACTTAAAAGCCCGGGGCAGTTAAGAAAAATAAAGAAAACCATTGCAAGGATACTGACAATTATCAACCAAAAACAAGGAAAAATAAAGAAAATGGAGGTCGGTAAAAAAGCATGAGCGATGTATGTCCCAAGTGCGGACTCGTGAAAGAGTTGTGTGTCTGCGAAACAATTGCAAAAGAAAGCCAATTAATAACAGTCTATCTTGAGAGGAAAAAGTTCAGAAAATTTTGCACAATAATCGAGGGCATAGACCAAAAAGACATTGACATCAAGGACCTTGCAAAAAAATTGAAGGCGCAGTTTGCATGCGGAGGAACTGTAAAGGAAGGAAAAATAGAATTGCAGGGGGACCACAAAAGCAAAGTTAAGGAGATTTTGGTGAAAATGGGCTTTCCGCCTGATGTGGTAAAGGTTGCGTAAAACACAAAAAAGGAAAAATGAAACAAAGGAACATAGGAATAGAAGTTGTAAAGCCGTCTGGAGAGTGTAATGACGAAAACTGCCCATTCCATGGCAGATTGAAATGCAGAGGCAGGACTTTTACAGGTACGGTAATATCCACTAAAATGCAGAAAACTGCGGCTATTGGCTGGGAACGGAGGCATTTTTTGAAAAAGTATGAGAGATATGAAAAGAGAGAGACGAAAGTCAAGGCCCACAACCCTGCATGCATCAATGCTCATGACGGGGACATTGTCAAAATCGTTGAATGCAGGCCATTAAGCAAAACCAAGAATTTTGTTGTTGTAGAGGTTTTGGGAAAGGAAAAAGGGTTTAAGGAAAGGATGGATGCTGAGGAAGAGGCAAAATTCAGGGAGCAAAAGAAAGAGGATAAAGAAACCAGCGGAGAGAAAACAGACTCGTCAGGTGATTAAATGCAGGCAATAAAATCCAGAATAACAAAAGCCATCCCTATAGGGAGCCTTGTGGAGACCTGTGACAATTCAGGAGCCAAAGTAATCAAGATATTTACGGTTATAGGACTTAAAACAACCAAAGGGAGAGTACCTGCTGCGGGTGTTGCAGACCTTGTTATGGCATCTGTGCGCAGAGGCAGGCCTGATATGAGGAAGCAGGTAGTTTATGCAGTTCTGGTAAGGCAAAAAAAAGAGTACAGAAGGGCTGATGGAACAAGGATAAAATTTGAGGATAATGCTGCAGTTGTTTTGAAAGACGAGAAGGGAAACCCCAAAGGGACAATATTCAAAGGGGCTATAGCCAAAGAAGTCTGTGAAAGATGGCCGGGCGTTGCGAAAATAGCAAGCATTGTTGTTTAGGCTGTTTAAGGTGTTTCATATGAAAACAAAATTTTCAAGTTCATGGGCAGGAAGCAAGCAACCAAGGAAACAAAGGAAGTACAGGCATTATGCCCCACTGCACACAAAACAAAAATTTGTTGGCTCACACCTTTCAAAAGAGCTGCGTAAAAAATACAACAAGAGAAGCATAGGCATAAGAAAAGGTGACAGCGTTAAGGTAATGAGAGGACAGTTTAGGAACAAGAAAGGTAGGGTTGATGAAGTCAGTTTAAAGAGAACACAGGTATATGTCAGCGGCATTGAAGTATTAAAGAAGGATGGTACCAAATCCAGATACTCCCTCCACCCATCAAACTTAATGATTACAGAACTTAATATGGAAGATAAAATGAGAAACAAGATATCTAAAAGGAAACAAAATGTCAAAACACCTTAAAAGAAATTTTGCGCCAAGAAATTGGAAGATCAAGAAGAAAGGGATGAAGTTTGTTACTAAACCTAGTCCTGGCCCTCATAAAATGAACATGTCTCTACCACTAAATGTCATTATGAGGGACATTTTAAATTGTGCAAAGACCAAC
>JAHWGX010000007.1 GCA_019323655.1 Candidatus Woesearchaeota archaeon
AAGATGATAACAAAATCAAAAATATTTGAGGTTTATGAAGACAAAGGAAGAAAAAAGCTGTATACTCTAAACTTAACCCCTGGAAGAAGGGTTTATGGAGAGCAGCTGATTAAGCAGAATAATATTGAGTACAGGGAGTGGGACGCCCACAGCAGCAAGCTGGCTGCCGCGATTTTAAATGGCTGCGGCAACATTTTTCTGAGAAAAGACGATGTTGTCTTGTACCTTGGAAGCGCTTCCGGGACAACTGCAAGCCACGTCTCTGATATTGTCGGCAAAGACGGCTTTGTATTTGCAGTTGATGTTGCGCCAAGGGTAACAAAGGACCTGATTTTTAACTGCGATGGAAGAAAGAATATTGCGCCTATACTGGCAGACGCAAACCATATAAAAGAGCTGGTTGAAAGGATAAGCGCAGTTGATGTTATTTACCAGGATATTGCGCAGAAAAACCAGGTGGATATATTTTTAAAGAATATAGACACATTTTTGAAAAAAGACGGCTATGCAATAATAGCAGTAAAGGCAAGGAGCATTGACGTTACCACGTACCCAAAACAGATTTTCAAGGAGGTGAGGGAAAAGCTTGAAAAAGAGCTTACAATAATTGACTACAGGCCATTAGAGCCGTACCAGAAAGACCATTGCATGTTTATATGCAAGAACAAGTAAAAATAGATAATAAAAAATGCCAAAAATAAAAATCTCTCCTTCAATACTTTCTGCAAATAGGGCAAGGCTGCAGGAGGAGATTAGTGAAATAGGGGATTATTGCGATTTATTGCAGGTGGATGTAATGGACAACAGGTTTGTCCCTAATTTAACTCCGCAGGCAGAGCTTCTGAAGGAATTCAATACAAAAGTCCCGCTTGACATACATTTGATGGTAAAGGAGCCAAGTGAAGAGTTCATCCGGAGTTTTATAGAGGCTAATCCTAACTTAAGAATAAACAATATAACTGTGCATTATGAGGCCTGCACTAATTTGGAAAAAACATTAGATTTTATTAAAAACAATAAAATCAAGCCGGCAGTTGCGATAAACCCAAAAACGCCATTAAGCGCTATAAAAAATGTTTTGGACAAGGTGGATATGGTCCTTATCATGACAGTAGTCCCTGGATTTTCGGGGCAGAAATTCATTGAAAGCGAACTGGAAAAAGTTAAAGAATTAAGAAAAATTAAGCCGGATTTGGATATAGAGGTTGACGGGGGAATAAATGACAAGACAGCCCCATTGGCAGTAAAAGCAGGAGCAAATGTCTTGGTTGTAAGCTCTTTTATTTTTAAGAGCGAAAATAAGGTAAAAGCCATTCAAAAAATCAAAGACTCAATAAAATAAGTTAATCAATAATTTTTAAATAAATTTTTCAATAAATAAAAAAGAATAATTAATAAAAATGCTATGGGTTCTTTACTCGTTATTAAGCGCATTCAGCTGGGCTACTGCAGATGCTTTCACAAAAAAGGTTTCTAATGCTGATGACTATATTTTAATGCTGGCCAGATTTTTGTATGCTTCTCCTTTTGTTCTTTTATTGCTGTTTTTTATACCAATGCCCCGGCTGGAAAGCGGCTTTTGGCTGGTGCTATGCCTCTCTATACCCTTGGAAGTTCTGGCGTGGGTGCTTTATATAAAAGCAATAAGAAACGCTGATTTGTCCTTAGTCGTTCCTTTTCTTTCTTTGACTCCGCTTTTTCTTGTTTTAACGAGCTTTGTTATTTTAGGGGAACTGCCCAGCATAATAGGTTTTTTCGGGATAATGCTTGTTGTTTTTGGCGCGTATATATTAAATTTCAAAGACATCAGGAAAGGCATTTTAGAGCCATTTAAGTCTGTTTTCAAGGAAAAAAGCTGTGTTTACATGATAATTGTCGCATTTTTATTTAGCATTACTGCAAATTTAGGCAAGATAATTATCCAGAAATCATCGGCATTGTTTTTTAGCGCAATATATCTTCCATGTATAGCAATGCCATTTTTAGCAATATCCTTTTTCGCATCCAGAAAAAACTTGGTCCAATTAGGATCTAATTTTAAAATGTTATTTTTTTCTGGTTTATTTTTTGGTTTGATACTGATTTTCCATGCGTTGGCTATCCAGCTTGTAATAGTGCCCTATATGATTTCAATAAAAAGGACAAGCTCGATTTTTTCAGTTTTATACGGCTGGCTTTTGTTCAAAGAAAAAAATATTCCATTTAGGCTGATAGGTGCAGTTGTTATGATAATTGGAGCTGCTTTGATAATATTGTTCTAAAAAAGAAGTTTTAAATAATATTCCTCCTATATTATTATAAAAGAGGCGAACTTATGAAAAAGGTAATTTTATTTTTATTTCTAATAATTTTTGTTATGGGCTGCACCCAGGAAATTGAAGAGCCTGCTGAGAAAATAACTTCTGCAGAGCAAATAAGCGATGATGCCAAAATCATAACAATCGAAGGGGATTATGAAGGCAAAGGCTATGAAAGACAAGATATAATTTATGAAAAAGGCGGCCGGGAATTCCAGAACTATTTTGACCCTGGGCTTAAGAATGCCTTAAATTGGGTTAAAGAAAATATTAAAGATGAAATTTTCCTGTGCTGGTGGGACTACGGCCACATGATAAGGGGCTATACAGGCAATGATGCTGTTATTTTTTCACCATCAGAGGAAATTATGTGGAGCGTTGCAAGCGGAGAATGGGACGAGGAGAAGAGCGGAAAATTCTCTTCTCAGGAAAAAATAAATGATGTTGCTTTGGCTTTGACAACTAGTAACGTTTCTAAGGCAATGGAAATAATGAAAAAATATGGCGCTGGCTACGTTCTGGTTGCAACAGATGATTCTGACAAAGCCTATGTTTTATTTAAAATTTCCAGTATTGAGCTGACAAGGACGTCGTTATATGCCTCTATGCTCCAAAGAATGATTAATATGGAAGGAATTGAAGGTTTTGAGCTGGTTTATGAAGATAATACTGCCAGGATGTACACCCCATCAAAATTAGAAAATTAAATAAAGCCAACTAAAAATCATGACAAAAATGATAAAAATAATTGACCCTTGGGGCTCCGGATTATTAGAAGATTATGAGAAAATTGTAAAGGATTTTGGGCTGGAGGTTTTTGATGCAAAGCTGTTCCCAAATCCCAACAGAATAATGCGCCGTGGAATAGTATTTGCAGGCAGGGACCTGAAAATAATCTCTAATGCAATAAAAAACCGGAAAAAATACTATGTATTAAGCGGGATAATGCCCTCCAATGAGAAGATTCATTTTGGCACAAAGATGGTTGTGGAGAACATAAGGTACTTTCAGGAGCATGGAGCAGAAACATACATCTTAGTCGCGGATTTGGAGGCTGCATCCACAAGAGGAATTACTTTGCAGGAGGCAAGAAAAAGGGCTGTTAGTTTCCATATTCCTGCGTATGTTGCCTTGGGCCTGGATGTCAGTAAAACCATTTTTTATTTCCAGTCAGAAAACAAGGAAGTTATGAATAATGCCTATGAGTTTGCAAAGAAAATCACGCTTAATGAGTTTAAAGCGATATACGGAAGCGCTGACCCCGGCAAGATAATGGCATCTATGACCCAGGTAGCGGATATTTTATATCCGCAGTTTAAGGAAAGGATACCCGGGATTATTCCTGTCGGTGTTGACCAGGACCCCCATATAAGGCTGACAAGGGATATTGTCAGGAGGGTAAAGGAAAGAAAATTTTTCCTGCCGGCCGGGCTGTACCACAAATACACACCATCCCTGGACGGCTCAATAAAAATGAGCAAGTCAAAGCCGGAAAGCTGCATAGAGCTGCCCGAGGACATTAAATCAGTAAGCAGGAAAATCAAAAGCGCTTTAAGCGGAGGAAGGGATACTCTGGAAGAGCACAGGAAAAAAGGCGCTGTTATAGAAAAGGACATGGTTTTCGAGCTGATGAAACAGCATTTGGTAGAGGACGACAAGGAACTAAACAAAATTTATGCTGGATACAAGTCCGGGAAAATGACTTCCGGAGAGCTAAAAGAGATCGCATGTACAAAGATGAAAGAATTCATGGATAAGTTCGTTAAAGGCGTAGAAGAGGCAAGAAAGAATATCGGGAAGCTAAAATTCGTTAAATTTAAATAATCTGCAGATAAGAGCAAGTAAAAGAGGTGTGTAATATGGTGTTGCGTAATGTCGCCCCTCTAAGCGGGGGCTATATGATTACAAGCATAGTGGGAATTTTGATTTCTGTGGTCTATGTTCTTCCAAAAGACTACACATGGGGCATGACTTTTACAATATTTTTTACGCTGATGTTTATGGCTTCCATGATATCAATGACATATGGGCCGGATACTGCTTTGTACCCTGTAGGGCAGAAAAAGGGGAAATAGTCATTAATAGAGTACCCAACTCGTGACTTTGTTTTGGAAGGTTTTAGGGTAATCCATATAATTCGGTTATGATAGGATGAACAAAGAAACAATTAAAGAATTTTTTAAACCAAATTGGAGAAAAGTGATTTTGTTTATTATACTCTCCACATCCATTACTCTCTACTTCTTTATGCCGATAGTATGTATAGGAATGGAAGGAGGCGGATGTTTCTCCTTAATTGACAATGCCCTAAGATTAGGCGAATATTCTGTTCGGTTATTCTTCGTATTATTATTGCTAACAGCATATATAATCTCTTGCTTGATAATAACTATTTTGGATAAATTCAAACCTAAAAGAGAATAATCGCAAAATCGCCTGCGTCATAGTTCTTTATTACCATTCGATAGAGTTTGGCTACCCCTAGCTTAAAGAGATTTGAACATCTCATCAAACTTTTCCTTTGCCTTGCTTTCCTTGTGATAGATTACATGAGATGCGCGCTTCTCAAACAGGGCGATAGCAACATGAATCAAGTCTGTCTGGTAGTCCTTGAGGCCCTTTTTCTGGATAATTGATTTAGCGTCGTCAATGCATTCCTCAAACAGCTTTATGTTTTCCACTCTTGACTTTGCTTCCTGCTCTTTTTCCTCTGCCTCGCTTAAAGTTACCTCTTCCCATTGGGGATAAGTGCTGGTCTTGCTCTGCTTCGGAAATGATTTTGAAAATGCCATAACAGGTGATAATAAAACATTATTTATAAATTTTCTTAAAATAAATACTCCAAACAAAAAAATATTTAAACAAGCAAAAATCAATGAAGATTATGATAACTGAACCAGAGCTTTTATTTAGGCTTGTTTTGGCTGCAATAGCAGGGGGCTTAATTGGGCTTGAGAGGAGAACTGTGCATAAGCCGGCAGGGATAAGAACGCTTATGCTCGTTGCTGTCGGCTCAGCCTTGTTTACTGTTGTAAGCATAACCTCTTTTACAGAAGCAGATCCTTCAAGGATAGCAGCAGGGATTGTTACAGGAATAGGCTTCCTGGGAGCTGGAACTATTTTCAGGGCAGAAAACAGTGTAAGAGGGCTGACAACAGCAGCTTCAATGTGGGCAGTTGCAGCAATAGGCCTCACAGCAGGTTTAGGCGAGTATGTTATTATGGCAATAACAACCGTGCTTGTAGTCCTGATATTACAGCTCAATCAAATAAAATATTTCCGCAAGCATTAAAGCTCAAATATTTTCTTCTTTTTCAGGATAACAGAAGGTGTTTCTCCGCCGTGCCAAGTGTATCTTGGCCTTACCCTTATGGAATATATTTTCTCATTTATATCGTCAAATATTAATGCAGCGCCTTTTACCCTTGGCAGGTAATTCAGCTGCTTGTCCAGGCTTTCCCTCATGTAGCTTTGCATCAGGGATCCTAATGCCTGCGTATCTATTTTTGCAGTCACCCTGTGGGCAATGACAATATCCGACTGCGTTATGACATCATTATGGATTTTTCCAGGCTGCTGGGATGCCAAAACAAGGCTTATTCCGGGCTGCCTTCCTTCCCTCAACAGTGTTATTAAGGGCTGCGTGGCTACTGTTTTAGCGTCATTCGGAATAAACTCATGCGCTTCATCTATGATGAGCCACACCAAAGGCTCTTTTTTTTCTTCCTTGCCTTCCCTGCCAAACAGGTGAGTTTCTGTGTAAACAGCCTCATACTCTTCCCCTTTTCTTGAGACCATCCTCTGGGCAAACAGCTTTTGCGACACCAGCCCTATAACCAGAGCCCTTAAGCTCTGCGCCCCGGGCGTATAAACATAGCAGCTGACATCCAAAACAGTTATCTGCCCGGGTATTACCAAGTCTTCCAGCAATGAGCCTTTTTTGCTGAACAGGCCCCAATGCTTTGCTGATAAAAACCTGTTTTCTGCTGCATCCTTCACTTCTTTAGTTGACCTTTCGTCTTTGTGTATAATCTTTATTATGTCTCCCACGTCATAGTCTTCCTTGCTTTCCCTAAGGTCCTCTATTACGCGCTCAATCAAAATCCCTATAGAGCTGCTTAATTCCACGCCAAATGTCTCGCACCACTCATAAGCAGAAAGCTCGCTTGTCTTTATTGAAAAGGGAAAATCCGTCGGGATTCCTTCTTCCTTGAATTTCTTATAATATCCGGAAGGCGTGAAAATATTCACTTTCAGGCCGCGGGCTTCCAGACCCCATTCTTCCAGAAGTTTTTTGTCTTCTTTGTTGGGGTACTTCATAGTCCAGTAAATGCCCATTGTATCAAGTATAATTATGGAAAGGTTCTTTCTTATTTCCTCGGGCATGTCAAGCATAGACTCTGCAATAACCCCCATGGTATAGGACTTTCCTGAGCCCCGCTTTCCGCAAACAAAAACCACATGGCTTCTTGCAACATCAATCAGTATCCTGTTGGACAAAGAAGTAGTCTGCCCCATCTTCACGTAATGCTTGCCTATAAAAATCGTACCCAAGTCCCCGTATTTTTTTGTGTCTTCCGCATCACGGCCAATGACAATATCGTACATATTTGCCTCTTTTTTGTTTTATACTTGGTTATTCATATAAAAACTTATTGTATTTAATTCATTTATGATTGTTCAATAAAACAAAATTATTGCCAACAATAAAAATGATTAATAGTAAAACATAGAAATTTATTTATATTTTAAGGTATTAATTCATTAATTGGGGTGATTTAGATGCACAAGCTGCCAAAGTTGCCATATAGCTGCAGTTCTCTTGAGCCGCATATTGATGAAAAAACAATGGCAATTCACCATACAAAGCATCATCAGGCTTATGTGGATAAATTAAATGCGGCAATTAAAGGCACTGAATTTGAGAATATGGAAATTAAGGAGCTACTGCAAAATTTGGATAAAGTTCCTGAGAATATCAGGACAGCTGTAAGAAACAACGGCGGAGGGCACCTAAACCATTCAATGTTTTGGGAGGTAATGGGGCCTAATGCAGGAGGAGAGGCAAAAGGCGCTGTTGGAGAAGCAATTAAAAAAGAATTCGGGAGTTTTGAAAATTTTAAAGAAAAATTTACTGATGTTGCGGCAAAGGTATTTGGCTCAGGGTGGGCATGGCTTTGCATTGATAATGGAAAATTAAGCATCAAAAGCACATCAGGGCATGACACTCCGGTAATGGAAGGGAAAACACCATTGTTGGTATTGGATGTCTGGGAACACGCATATTATGCCAAATATTTCTGGAACAGGCCCGAGTACATTAAAAACTGGTGGAATGTTGTTAACTGGGACAAAGCCAATGAATTTTTTGATGAAGCTGTGAAATAATAATTAAAAAATAAAACATCAAAAATAAAAAATATACATAATAAGCACAAAGGGAAAAAGCAATAAAAAAAATAAAAACAAAAAATTACCTTAATTTGCCTTCTATCCTTCTCAATGTTTCTTCAATTGTATCAAGTTTTTCCAATATCTCCTCGTGCGGCGGTCTTTCATAGCCACGTTCATATGGCGGTCTGGGCATAGTTCACACCTCCAGTTTATCTTTCAACCTGCACCATGCAACCTATAGTTAAAGTCCCCATCCAAACGGGTGCGCTTGACGGCAATATCACATTTATTGGCACTCCAAAAACTTTCAATGTTAACGCAAAAGCAACTGTAAACAATGATGAGAAAATGAAGCTGACAAAAAGAAATTTTATCCTGTTCTCAAGCCTTACAGGCAATGCGTGTGGCGGTATGTGTTTATGCAGCGGCATTTTTATCAACCTCTATTTCGAGTTTTCTATTATAATAGAAATTCAAGCATATATTTAAATTTTTCGGTTTTTCTAATTAAATCGAAGAAAAGATTTTTATAGTAATGTCGAAACAATACTATCATGCCGCCTTTACATGATGAGGTATTCCATAAAGCCCTGGCTTCTGATGTAAGGAGACAGATACTGATAAGTTTGGCAAAAAAAGAAAGATACCTCAGCGAGATTTCCAATGAAATAAATAAAAAACCGCAGACAGTGGATTTTCATCTCAGTTTATTGGAAGAAATCGGTTTAATAGAAAGTGAATGGAAAGAAGGAAAGAAATATTATTTTTTAAAGGACAGAAGAATTTTGGATTTTCTTAGGGAAAGAAAACCTGTACCATTGCATTTAAGGCCCAAGCCTCCGCATGAAATTGTAATCGATGCATGGGATGATCTTTCAAAGAAATTAGACAGGATAGAGAAGAAGATTGATAAGCTGGTTAACAAGCAAAAATGAGTCCTGTTAAACCAGTTCTCTCCAGTCCTTGAACCTGTCCGTCATCCCAAAAAATTCTGCTACAGGCCTGTAGGTTATGAAACCTTTGCAGGTATTTAGCCCTTTTGCAAAGCCTTTGTCTTCTTTTAACGCGCTGATTCCCAGTTCCGCGAGTTTAAGTGTGTAAGGCAAAGTTGCGTTTGTAAGCGCAATAGTTGATGTTTTTGGATACGCTCCAGGCATGTTTGTGACGCAGTAATGTGTCACGCCGTGCTTTGCATAAACGGGATCCGAATGCTTTGTTGGCTTTGAGGTTTCGATGCATCCTCCTTGGTCAATGCTGACATCAACTATCACAGAACCTGGCTGCATTTTTTTTACCATTTCTTCTGTAACGACAATTGGCGCTTTTGCTCCGGGAAGCAAGACAGCTCCCACAACCAGGTCCGCATCTTTCACATGGTTTGCTATGTTCTCCGGGCTGGACAAAACAACATTAATGCCCTGGCCAATTTCCTGCTTTAATTCTTTCTCTTTTTCCATAAACAGCGTAAACAAGTAAACATCTGAGCCCATGCCGTATGCATTTTTTGCAGCATGCTTCCCGACAATTCCGTCTCCGATAATAACCGCCTTCCCGTATTTTTTTCCCAAGACAGAGCCAAGCTGCATGCCTTTCCCGTTGCTGGATTTAGCAAGGTAATAGCTGCCCATTGTAACAGACATGTTTCCGGCTATTGCAGACATAGGAGCCAGTAAGGGCAGTTTTCCTGAATCATCTTCTACAGTTTCGTATGCAATTGCAGCGGTTTTTTTGTCCAATAAAGCTTTAGTTAAGGACTTTACAACACCTGCAAGGTGGAAGTAGGTAAAAACAATCTGGTTTTCTTTTAAGAACTGGTATTCCTGCTCAAGAGGCTCCTTAACCTTAACCACCAAATCTGCATCCCACGCTTTTTCCTTATCAACAATTTCTGCTCCTGCATCCTTATAGTCTCCGTCAGTAAACCCTGAGTTCAGGCCGGCATTTGTCTCAACAAAAACACTGTTTCCGGCTTCAGCTAATTTTTTTGCCCCGTAGGGAGTCAAGGCAACCCTGTTTTCCTTGTCTTTTATTTCTTTTACTACCCCTATTTTCATTATTGCCACCTCCTAAATAAGACAGAATTCCCTGTTTTTAAAAATTATTCACTCCCAAGGCCCTGTTTGTCATCTCTATGCTTTTCTGCCCGTCTTCAAACCCCGTTATTGCCCTTATAGCATCTATATTTTCAGGAATAACATCAGATTCCTGGTGGATTGCCTGGAGGTAAAATAATTTCTTTCCTTTAACCCCTATTCCTTCTTCCCAGACGCAGATTTCAGGCATGTCTCCCCTCAGCCTGCCTATATCCTTTGCAAACTCCATTATTTCTGCTGTTGACCTTACACGCTCTGCATTTCTTACAACCCTTATTCTGGTTGTCTCTCTGAAGATATCCAGAATTTCAGGAACAGATGCCTCTTTTTTCAAGTCAACTATTAAGCTGTGCATGTGCATCAAAGTCGTGGGAACAGACAGTGCTGTCGTAAATATGTTTATATCATGCAATACTGTTTTGACATCCGGGCCGTGATGGGATGGCAGCTCTAAGACAGGAACGACTGCGTTTATAGGGCCGTGGTATATGTCCCACGGGTCTGCTGCTCGCCTCACCATTGTTGCATGGACGCTTTCAACCCCGTACTTCTCATGTATCGGGCACAAAGTCCTGCATAAGCCTGTTGTGTTGCAGCTCACAACCCTCACATAATTTTTGTTTAAAGCCTCATTATAATTGCATTGCGCAGTGAAGCTGGCCTCTCCAACCTCAGCCTTTTCCCCTCCTTGGAATATTGCTTTTACCTTTTTTGGCAAATAATATTTTTCCTTGTTTTCCTTGCCGACTTTTTTTGGCGTACAATCAACTGCAACATCCACTTTTTCCAGCAAATCGTTTACATCCCCTAAGGGTTCAATGTTATTTTTAGTGAAGTCTTCCGCACCGTCCATTGCAAATATCTTAAAACCTTTTTTCTTTGCAATCTCCATTCTGTAATTGTAGGTATGCCCTGTTACACCCATCAACTCCATATCATCCTGCAATGCAACAGCATCCGCAATCCTTTTTCCTATTGTTCCATAGCCTATTACTCCTACTTTTATTTTTGTCATTTTAACCTCCGACTGTTTTGTTTTTGCATTAAAGTCATCAGCCCTTAAGGCATTCCCTTACTATAGAAGCGCTGTTTTCCGCTTTGAATGCCTTTATGTGGTCGCATGCCGCTTCATAGGATTTTTCCTCTATTTCTTGTTTGCACTCAGCAGACATAGCATATATCCTGTCAAAGAATGCCTTTGGCGCGTGCTTCCCGTTCTTGCCGAATACTTCCTCAGGCTTTTTGCCGGGAATTGGCTTGTTTTTTATTGTCCAGTCAAACATCTCCTGCCACAAATCATTATGATGTTTTTTTAAAGCGTCAAAAACAATATTTTGGAACAGCGTGGCAACATTTCCCTTAAGTATGTCTCCATGCGGGAATTTGTCCCTTATTATATCAAGAGGGGTTCCTGTAATTCCATGCTGGGCAATTCTAACATCAAAGCCGTTATCCCTCAGGGCCTTGGCAACAGATTTTGTTTGCTCTACATCAATCGTTGTCTGGGCAATCTGGTTTCCTTCATCGTCGTAGATATTGCCGTGGGTTGAGCCGTTTGCTATTGCTATTAAATTTGGTTCAATGCCTGCTTCATTCAGTTTTTTAATAAAAGCAACAGCTTCCTCAGGCTTTGTTAATACCATTCCCTCAGAGCCTGTTCTTCCGATTTCGCCTACCTCTACTTCAAGACCGAATTCCCTGCCTGCCATCTTTTCTTTTATGAATTTTCCCAGCTCTATTGTTGCCTTAATATTTGGAGCAAGCTCTTCCTCTATGGTTTCGCCTTCAAAATTAAACAAATGAGAAGCGTCTATGGCAAAGCTTGTATACCCTGCTTTTATCTGGGCAGAAATCATATTTTTAATCCACTGGATCTCTTCAACTGTACCTTCTTTTACCCCTATGTGGTCTGCATGCAAAATCCACACATCATGGCCCGCTCCATCGTTTGCTTTTTTTAGGTTCTGGGAAAAGGTGTCAGGCGTCAGCCCGGTATAGCCCACTTCGTGGTTGCATTCTGTCCTTGCCAACTCCATAATAAGCGCTGCATCAAGGTCTTTTGCAGCTTTGAAAACATATTTTGCAACACCCAGCGTGATTCTTGGGTTGCATGCCAAAATTATGCACTTCTCATTCTTTAAAGCGTTAAAAACCTTATTTCCCGGCAATGGCTCGTTCATTTTTCATCACCCTTTGAAGGAATGCTCTCATGATGGTGCGTCTCAACATACCTTATTGTTCCTGTTTTTGAGCGCATAACAAGGGAATGTGTAAGCTGGCCGTATTTTGTGAAAACAACGCCTTTAAGCAAAGGCCCGTCGCTTACTCCTGTTGCTGCAAAAACCAAATGATCCCCTTTTGCAAGATCATCAATTTTGTATACTTTGTCAATATCGAGGCCTCTTTCAATTGCCTGCTGCTTAAATTCTTCAGTATGGGGTTTTAGAATTCCCTGCATATCCCCTCCAATGCACTTCAACGCTGCTGCTGTTATTACCCCTTCAGGAGCCCCCCCAATGCCCATCATAACATCTATACCAGAGTCTGGCATTGCGGGCGCAATTCCTGCTGATATAGTGCCGTGCTCTATCAGCCTTATTCTTGAGCCTGCCTCCCTTATCTGCCTTATCATTTCCTCATGGCGGGGCCTGTCCAGGATCATGACAGTAACCTCATCAATATCCTTGTTAAGGGCTTTCGCAATATTCTGAAGATTTTTCTTTATTGGGGCTTTTATATCAATTACTCCCTTTGCTGCAGGGCCTACTGCAAGCTGGTCCATATAGCTCCCGGGCGCATTAAGCAATGACCCTTTTGGGCCTGCTGCAAGAACTGATATTGCATTTGGCTTGCCGTTAGCAAGGTTTGAAGTGCATTCCAGCGGATCAACAGCAATGTCCATCTCAATGCCTTTTCCAGTGCCAAGCTCTTCTCCAATGTAAAGCATAGGCGCTTTGTCTTTTTCCCCCTCGCCTATTACAACCCGGCCTTTAAAATCAACATAATTAAAGCGCTTTCTCATTGCGTCAACAGCTGCCTTATCCGCTTTGTTTTTGTCGCCGTGCCCCATCCATCGCGCGCATGAAATAGCAGCAGCTTCTGTGATTCTTACAAATTCAAGTGCAAGATTCCTATCCAAAATCATCACCCTCATTAAGAAAAAACTCAGGGCTTATATTTAAACTTTTCTATTATCATACTTTATCATACAAAAATAGAAGGTTTTATAAATAGGCTTATAAATATGGGTAAAAGTCAGCTTCAAAGTGGCTTAAAAGTATACACGCGGGGCTGTGCCTGATTTAGGGGAGGCGGGTGGGCAGAATAATAAAATGATATTAACCAAAATGGTGCGTGTTGTTAAGGTAACATACCTACAAATAAAATCATGGTAGCCCATTTTTGCTTCAGTTCCGCTCCGGCACAGCCTCTTAAAATGTTTGCTTAGAACATCACTTTACAAAAAGAAAAAAACTAAAAAAACCAAACTATTGTTTTATACGCAAATGAAAGAAAGGATTACAATAACCTTGGACAGCGAACTTATCAGGCAGATAGACAAGAGGATAGACGGAGATATAATAAAAAACAGAAGCCAGCAGATAGAGCTGTTGCTTACAAAAGCGCTTGGGACCTACAGGCCTGAGAAAGCTGTCATACTTGCCGGGGGAAAAAGAAAGCAGCAATTGTTTCCTTGCCTTCTTGAGGTGCAGGGAAAAACAATAGCAGAGCACACCTTTGACCTGCTGAAGAAGTATGGCATAAGGGAAATTGTAATGAGCATAGGCAGCAAAGAAGGGGACGTAAAGGATTATTACGGCGATGGAAGCAAGTTCGGAGTTAGCATAGTGTATGTTGAGGAAGACAAGCCGTTAGGAACAGCAGGGCCATTAAAGCTTGCCAAAAAGCACCTTAACGACAGCTTCATAGTCACAAACGGAGATGACTTAAAAAACATTAACATACCAAGGATGTTCAGATTGCACAAAAGAAAGGATGCCTTGGCAACAATTGCACTGACAACGGTGGCAGATCCAAGCCATTACGGAGTTGCGAGATTAAGCGGAAGCAGGGTTTTGGAGTTTATGGAAAAGCCAAAAGCAGATGCTCCGTCAAATTTGATAAGCGCAGGCTTTTACATCCTGGAGCCAGAGGTCATAGAGATGATACCCGACGGCTACTCAACTCTTGAGAAGGATATTTTTCCAAAGCTTGCTGCGCAGGGCAGGTTAAGGGGATTTCCTTTTGCAGGGCAATGGTTCGATGCAAATAACCCAGAAAGCTATGAATCAGCAAAGAAAAAATGGTTGGGTGTAAGCGTTTATGATGAAAGCGGGTAAATTTTGATGCTCTTTGTAATTATACTGATTTTAACTCCGTTGGTATTTTCTTTTGGATGTGGAAATTTGGATACGGAAATAACGGCGAAGAGAAGCAAAAGATTATGAAAAATGCGCCTCTGTTCTGGAAGAGGATTTTGTGGCATTGAAACTGTGCAACGGCGAGTGTGAAAAAAAGTTTTTGGAGCAGGAGTAACCAGCTTGTTAAGAACAGCCTATTACTCTCAAAACCAGGTTTAGAAGAAAACACTGAAAGCTATTACTGATGATATTTTTGTTAAATTATTGCTCATAGAAAAGAGATATATGTGTTAAGTATGCTTCCAAAAGTTACAACTCATTTTTTAAATCTGCTCCGCGAGTTTACTGCGGGGCGTCGCTCTCCGAACATATCGCTCCGCCCCGCTTATCTATTGCAATCTATTCGAGGCAAAAATTTCTTGGCAGTAAAATTTTTTGCCGAGACTGTTTTTTGTTGCCGAAGGCAACGGAATTATTTTTATTTGTTAAGCTTTTTTGAAAGTGTGTACTTTGCAACTTTACTTTACAATATGTGCTCTGTTGCGTAATTAATCCTACTTTCTGACAATCACGTACACTTTCTTCCCAATATATTTCTTGGCTGACATAATCATTGCGCCATTTCCAATCGGCTTTACTGCTTCTTCATACACTTCTGCC
>JAHWGX010000008.1 GCA_019323655.1 Candidatus Woesearchaeota archaeon
ACAAAGAATAAAGTAACAAAATCACAGTATTTTGAGAGCATTGATGATATGCAAGAAGCTCTGGAGTCCTTTTGGGAAGGGCATATTTTTATGCAGAATTTTATGCGTTATTTATGTCCGTAACTATTAAACCCTTAACTTTTTTAATCAGTTTAACTTCCTTCATCATGTGGTGGGAACCTCCACCACCCCATCTTGTTTGTTCTTCAGACAAGATGGGTTAATAAATTTTAAGATTTTCAACAACACCCTGCAGAGGCAATAATTTATAAATAACAAAGTACCGGCATAATAAATACCGATGTTATAAATGACAGTCCAATAATGACTGAAAATAATTTTAGTGTATTAAAATGACCAGTTATACTAAATTCGCAGTTAAAGGGGCAGCAACAGTCTTTGTTGTGTCTATACTAGCTGCATTTGCAGGTTATCTTGTAAGGCTTGTATTAGCTAGGAATCTAAGAGTAGAGGACTTTGGACTTTTTTATGCAGTTTTCGCTTTCTTGGGCTTTTTTGGGATGTTCAAAACCTTTGGTATTGATAAAGCATTAGCAAAATTTATTCCAGAATTTAGGCATAATAACAACAAAACATTCATAAAGAGCTCAATTATCTATGCAGCATTTACACAGCTGTTAACAAATTCTGTTATTATAATAGCTGTTTATTTGCTTTCCGGTTATTTAAGTACAAGCTTTTTCCATTACTCTCAAGCGGCTATGGTGCTTAGATTAATGGCGATAGCATTATTCTTGGATAGTTTCACCCAAGTTCTTAAATTCGCCTTCCAAGGATTCAAGGAAATGCTTTGGTACTCCGCTATCGATGTTGTCAGGATGTCCCTAATATTAGGAATAATACTTATCGGATTTAAATTAAACTATGGGGTACTAAGCCCCATAATTGCTTACATCTTAGCACCTGCAATTCTAACAATTATTTTTGGGTGGATATTTGTCAAAAATGTTTTTCCGCAATTTTTTGAATCAAGATTTGTCATTGACAGAAGATTGTTAAAAAATTTGTCTGGATATGGGATATTTGTCGTTGCTACAATTATAGGCATGGATATATTAGGTTATACTGATACAATAGTTCTAACATATTTTACTGGCCTGACAAATGTTGCTTTGTATAATGTAGCATTGCCTACGGCTAAACTCTTATTATATTTTCCGAGGTCCATAAGCAGTGTCTTATTGCCCCTGACCTCTGAATTTTGGGTTAAAAAGAAAGAAAAATTGTTAATAGCCGGAATAGAATCGCTTTACAAGTACTCCCTAATAATTGTAGTGCCTGCAGTTTTTGTAATGTTATCTTTTTCGGAGCTATTAATTAATATATTTTTTGGGGAATCCTATACCCCGGCGAGCAATGCCCTGAAAATACTGAGCATAGGGATGTTATTTACAGCTTTAAGTACTACTTGTTCCAATTTCTTTTCAGGTATAGGGAAACCGCAGATTAACAGCCAGATAATTTATTCTGCGGCACTTTTTAATTTGATAACAAACTTGATCTTAATTCCAAGATGGGGTATTATAGGTGCAGCTATAACTACAACAGCAACCTATTTTATAATGATGGTTATGGGATTATCAAAAATAAGAAAGTTTATTAAAGTGCAATTTCCGGTAAAAATCTGGGCAAAAACATTGACATCGGGGTTTATTTTAATTATTGTAATCTGGATCTCAAAAAAAGTTTTATTATTAAGTTTATGGTTAGAAACTGCTGTTATTTTGGTTGTATCCGGACTTGTCTATGTAGCCCTCTTATTTTTATTGAAAATAATAAATCCCGAAGAATTAAAGGGTTTATACAAGAGAATAGTAGGATAATTTTTATTGGCTGGATGGTTTATATTTTCCGTTTATTTTATTTTGTTCATCTTCTATTTTATTCAATTCGTCCCATAGTTCATCCTCAATTTTAAGTCCTTTCCCAATAAGGTTGTTTTTCTCTTCTTTATCATCAACTAAATAATACAGTTCTTTCTTCTTATTTGTCTTATTGTATATTAATTTCCATTCATTAGTCCTTATACTTTGCACATTATGGATTTCAGGAGAAGGTGTAGGCCCCCCCAAGCCGCCGGTTTCAGAGTAAGCAAACCTATCTTCCTTTGCACCATAGATAAATTGTAAAAATGATTTGCCTTGTAGTGGCTTTTTGCCTTGTAGTGGCTTTATTTTTAGGATATCTAAAAGTGTCGGTAAGATATCAATAGTTCTCACAAGATTCTTTACGGTCATACCTTTAGGAATATCTTTTCCGATTATGTAAAGGAAACATTTTAAGGTATAATCATAAAGGTAAACTCCATACAATTTTTCTCCGAACCTGTCTCCTATGCTACACCCATGATCAGAAAATATGAAAATCAGGGAGTCGTCATACAAAGAGAGTTCTTTAAGTTTAGTAAGTATAGAATCCAAATATTTTGTAGTTTCTTCAACAAACTTAACGTAATGCTTTAGGTTAATTTCTTTTTCATCGAAATATGATTTATCCAAGTCGGAATGCTCTTTGACGACGTGTTTCTGCATAAGTGTGGGTATGTACTCAAATTCTAAAAAAAGAAAGAAAGGTTTCTTAGGCCTTATTCTGTTTAAAACCTCAGAATGCCTGGGAATTAGGTTCATTTCTCCTCTCCCATAGAATCTCAATTTGTCAAAACCCTGGGAAGAGAGCACTCCTTCTTCAACCAAATCTGCTTCAGTATAATAGCCGGATTCTTTTAAATACTGAGTTAAAGTAAAGCAGTTTTCATTATCAAAGTTGCAGCTCTTATAGTAGCCATTAACCCCGTTTCTGTTCCCATCCATCCCGGAGAATACAGAGTGAATGGAAGCAATAGTGTAAGGAGCATAAGTGATTAGGTTATTAAAGAATATTGCATCTTTTTTTAGCTCTTGGTAATAATTAACTTTTTCTAAAACATCAACTCTTATTCCATCCATTAGTATAAAGATGACATTTGGTTTTTTCTTTTTGAATAGGTTTGTAAATTTCATTTTTCTTATCCTACAGCGTTAATAAAACATTGGCAATTATTCTCCAACTTATTTAACCAGTAGTTTTAGTCCTAGTATTAATTATTTTGCATTATTTTGCTCTGTTGCGTAATTAATCCTACTTTCTGACAATCACGTACACTTTCTTCCCAATATATTTCTTGGCTGACATAATCATTGCGCCATTTCCAATCGGCTTTACTGCTTCTTCATACACTTCTGCC
>JAHWGX010000089.1 GCA_019323655.1 Candidatus Woesearchaeota archaeon
AAAGAATAAAGTAACAAAATCACAGTATTTTGAGAGCATTGATGATATGCAAGAAGCTCTGGAGTCCTTTTGGGAAGGGCATATTTTTATGCAGAATTTTATGCGTTATTTATGTCCGTAACTATAAATCAGTAAACTTTTTAAATATACAGAGATGAGCCATGATATATAAAAATAAGATACAAGCATGTGTAGCAGCATTTGTGGGGTGAATCATGGAAGTCAAATCTGATAAAAAGTTTGATGCAGTAATAGTTGGCGGACTCGGTCATGTAGGGCTTCCATTGGGCATAGCTTTTGCAGATAAGGGGCTTAACGTATGCCTTAATGACCTCAGCAAGGAAAAGGCAGAGCTTGTTAAGAAAGGAATAATGCCGTTTGTTGAATACGGCGCAGAGCCAATCTTGGAAAAGGCCCTTAAAAACGGGAAATTAGCAGTTTCGCTTGATGCTAGTGTTATCTCACAGGCAAAGTATGTTGTTATTGCCATTGGAACTCCAGTTGATGAATACCTCAATCCAAAAACAAGGGCTTTCCTGGAGTTTTTTGAGAGCCTGAAGAAATATCTAAGCCCTGAGCAAACAATCATAATACGCAGCACTGTTTATCCCCACACATGCAGACAGATTTTAAACTTGCTGGGCAAAGATAATAATTGGAAAATCGCTTATTGCCCTGAGCGCATTGTGCAGGGTTATGCTATAAAAGAGCTGGAAGAATTGCCTCAGATAGTGGCAGGTTTAAGCGACAAAGCTGTAGAAGAGGCTTCTGAGTTGTTTAGTATGCTCTCTCCAAAGATAATAAAAGCCTCTATGGGGGAGGCTGAGTTAGTCAAGCTTTTTTCAAATGCCTGGAGATATGTGCAATTTGCTGTTGCAAACCAGTTTTACATGATTTCACATAATTTTGGGGTTGATTATGATAAGGTCAGGCATGCAATGAGAGAAGGCTATGAAAGAGCGCATTCTGTTCCAGGAGCTGGCTTTGCCGCCGGCCCATGCTTATTAAAGGATACCATGCAGTTGTCTGCTTTCAACAGCAATAATTTTTTGCTGGGCCATGCAGCGATGATGATAAATGAGGGGCTGCCAAACTTTATTGTTGAGAATTTGAGGAAAAAATATGATTTAAGCAAGAAAAAAGTTGGAATATTGGGCATGGCATTTAAGGCCGATATTGATGATGTAAGAGACTCACTTTCATTCAAGCTTGGCAAAATATTGAGGTTTCACGGAGCAGAGGTTTATTATTCGGATGAATATGCCAAAAATCCAGATTTTGTTTCAAAAGAGGAACTGATAAACTCAAGCGATATTGTGATTGTAGCAGTGCCGCATTCTGCATATAAGGGATTGGAAATACCAAGTCATGTTGATGTTGTGGATCTTTGGGGTGCAGTCAGGAAAAAACAATGAGCATAAGTCAAAGAAGGCAAACTTTTAATTTTATGTCCCAATTTTTAATATCTTTTGTTAAAACTCACGCGTTCAAATGAAATATGAAAAGATCCTCTTAACAGGAGGTTCAGGAAAACTTGGGCAGGCTATACTAAATTCAGGCCATTTCCCATCATTATTGAGCCCGCCTCTTGAAACTCTTGATATCACAAAACCAGAGACAATTAAAAAATTTTTTGACTCTAATGACATAGATGCAGTTATACATTGCGCGGCATTAGCGCGCATGAGAGAATGCGCAAATGAGCCTGCCAAAGCAATTAACGTGAATATCCTAGGAACAGCTAATCTGGTTATGGAGGCAATCAAAAAAGAAAAAAAATCCGGGAAGAAGATACGTTTTATCTATATTTCCACTGATGGCGTATACCCCGGAATAAGAGGAAATTATTCTGAGAAAGACGAGACAATCCCCTACAACAGTTATGGCTGGACAAAACTTGGTGCAGAATGCGCAGTAAATGCATTATCCAATTTTTGTATAATACGCACAAATTTTTTTGACCCAAACAACATAGCTTTTGAGGAGTCTGCAACTGACATGTACACTTCAAAGGTTACAGCGGATTATCTGGCAAAAGCAATAGCATCTCTGCTAGAAAGCGATTTTGTCGGCACAATTAATGTTGGCGGGGAAAGAAAATCGGACTATGACAATTATAAGGAGTTTAAAAAGCCGATAAAACCCTGCAAAATGGAAGATGTACTGAAAACTGTTACATTCCCATTGGCAAGAGATGCATCAATGGACTGCAGTTTGTGGAGAAAAATCGAAGAGAAAATAAAGGCCAAATAAAGCCTTGTTGATCCACATGCGCTGCCAACTTAATCAAACTTGTTAAAATAGGATATCGGAAAATGGAGAAAAATAAAGTAAAATTATCGATTGTTATACCAGTGCTTAATGAAGGGGTTAATCTCAGGGTTTTACTGAGAATATTAAAAGCAATAGTTGACATCCCTAATGAGGTTTTGGTTGTTTATGACATGCCTAGCGATGACAGCATACCTGTTGTTGAGCTATTCCAGAAAAAATATTCCGGGCTGAAACCAGTCCATAACCAACTAGGCAGGGGAGTAATAACCGCTATAAAATCCGGCGTAGCTAATGCAGCTGGCGATTATATTCTTATAATTGCTGCAGATGATATAGGCCCTGTACTTGCCATTGAAGACATGGTTGCACTGATGGATGAAGGGTGTGATTTAGTTAATGCAACAAGGTACGCATATGGCGGAAAAAATATTGGAGGCTCTTTTGCCAGCAAAGTATTTTCCAGAGTTTCAAACAAACTCTTTTATTTCTTGTCTGGGTGCGGGTTGACTGACCCGACATTTGGAGTTAAAATGTTCCGAAGGTCTTTGTTCAATACAATGCAATTGGAGTCTAAGCCAGTAGGCTGGGCAGTCTCTTTTGAATTTGCAATAAAAGCACAACTTGCGGGGTGGAAGCTTGGAGAAGTGCCTTTAATTTCCCTTAACAGGCTTTACGGGGAGGGAAAATCCAGTTTTAGGCTGAACTGGCTAAGGGAGTATTTGAAATGGTTTTTTTGGGGTGTAAGAAGATTATTCCTTTTCGGGAAAACAAAAAGCAAAATTTCGGTCAAAATACCGGAAAAAATGAGGCATCTCAGTAAGAAGCAAACAAGATGAAAAAAAAGAAATATCTGGTTACTGGCGGGACAGGATTTATAGGCAGTGCTCTCGTAAAGCGCTTAGTCAAAGAAGGATGCAGAGTAAGGGTATTGGACAATGATATAAGAGGCGCTTCGGCAAGGTTAAAGGAATTTGCTGGTAAGGTTGAGCTTATAAAGGCAGATATAAGGGATGCCAAAGAAGTGCAGAAAGCATGCAATGGCATGGACAGCATTATTCATCTTGCCTATATTAATGGAACTGAATATTTCTATAAAATGCCAGAACTGGTTTTGGAGGTAGCGGTTAAGGGGATGATGAATGTTATTGATGCTTGTATAAAGGAAAATGTGAAAGAGCTTATCCTAGCTTCAAGCTCTGAAGTTTACCAAAGCCCCCCTGAAGTACCTACTGATGAAACTGCTCCTTTGGTAGTGCCTGACATTATGAACCCCAGATATTCTTATGGCGGAGGCAAAATAATAAGCGAGCTTTTGACAGTAAATTACGGAAGAAAGCACTTTGACCGGGTGGTGGTATTCAGGCCGCATAATGTCTATGGCCCGGACATGGGATGGGAGCATGTTGTCCCGCAGTTTGTGCTGAGAATGAAAGAAATTTGCAGGGAAAACAGGGGAACAAAAATAAAATTTCCAATACAGGGAACTGGAAAAGAGACAAGGGCATTTTGTTTTATTGAGGACTTTATTGACGGACTTATGCTTGTTTTGGAAAAAGGAGAACCTATGAATATATACCACATTGGAACTATGGAAGAAAATTCAATAGAAAATGTAGCTATTGAAGTTGGGAAATATTTTGGGAAAGAAGTTGAGATTGATCCGGGTGAAGAAGCAAAAGGAGGAACAAAAAGAAGATGCCCCGATATAACAAAATTGATAAAGTTAGGTTACAATCCTAAGTTTACTTTTAAGGAAGGTTTAAAAATTACTGCAAAGTGGTATGATGAAAATGCAGATAAAATCAGGAAAATAGGGCAATAGCAAAAAACCAATAAAAATTGCCCATTAACAATAAAATAATAACCGCAGATAATAAAATCAGAATAATTAAAAACCAAACGGACTTCAATTTTTAATAATAAAAACTTTTAATAAAATTTAATGCAAAACTTATTGGAAAAAATGCCAAAGGGAGAAAACCAGGAAGTTCAGTGGACCAGCAAGGTCGTTGAAAAGTGCCAGCTATGCGGCAATCCCAAACTGGAGCCTATACTATTTTTGGGCTATCTGCCTCCAGTCAACCAGATGCGCCAAATTGGGCAAAAACCGCATGAGCAGCCGAGCTACCCTGCGCAGATACTATACTGTGAAAAATGCCATTTGGTCCAGCTTGGTTTAATTGTTAATCCGAAAATACTTTTTCCAAAAGAATACCCTTATACTAGCAGCACAACAAAAATTTTAAGAGAAAATTTTGCTGAGCTGTACAGGGAGTGCAAAACAATTGTGAAGATAGGCAGGGAAGATTTGATTATAGATGTAGGCTCAAATGACGGGAACTTATTGAGCAATTTCAAAGACAACCATAAGGTTTTGGGGATAACCCCGGAAGATGCAGGAAAAATTGCTATCGAAAAGGGAATTCCGACTATCTTGGATTATTTCAAAGAGGATGTTGTTGGTAAAGTTAAGGAGGATTACGGAAAAGCCAAAATAATAACAGCAACAAATGTTTTTGCGCATATAGAAAACATCAATAAAATAACAGATCTCATACTTGAGCTGCTTTTGGATGGCGGGGTCTTTATTTCAGAGTCTCATTACCTTCTTCCGCTTATCGAAAATCTACAATATGACACTATTTACCATGAGCATCTGAGATATTACTCGCTGCACAGCCTGAAATACCTGCTTGAGAGGCACGGGCTTGAAGTAATACACGCAAAGGAAATTCCGACTCACGGCGGATCCATAAGAGTATATGCTGCCCGGAAGGGGAGATACACTGTAAAAGATACAGTAGCCGTGCTGCTTGAGAAGGAAAAAAATATAGCGGCCAGCAAAGAAAAATTGCTGGAGTTTAAAGATAAGGTTATTATTTCAAAGCTCCAGCTTCATTCTCTGCTCCTGGATATTAAAAAAGACGGGAAGAAGATTTATGGTATTGGGGCTCCTTCAAGGGCAAGCACTTTGGTTAATTATGTCGGGCTAGATGACGGCGTACTGGATTATGTCGTGGAGATAAAGGGATCCCACAAGATTGGAAAATATATCCCCGGAACATTGATCCCTGTTGTTGAAGAATCAAAACTTTTTGAAGACCAGCCAGATTATGCTTTATTGTTATCGTGGCATATTGCTGATGAGCTGGCAAGCAAGCTTAGGGAGAAGGGGTTTAAAGGAGAGTTTATAGTTCCTCTCCCTAAGCCAGGGATATTAAAAGTATAGCTTGCCTGTTAAATTGCAGATTTCATAATTTTAAATACATATTAATAAAATGCCAAAAATAACCAGATTATTGTCCGATAGAAGAAACTTAGTTGTCGTCTTATTCGTGGTGTTCCTGTTCCTAAGACTTTTTGTAAGTTCAAAGTCTGTGCTTTTAAGTGCAGATAGCCTTAAATTTTTAGAGACTGCCAAAAACTTTCCAAGCCATACACTATATAACAACGAGCTATACCTGCTGCACCCTCCTTTTTATCCGTATGTAATATATTTTTTTACACTAATTTTTCAGGATCCCTCTATCGCTGCAATTTTTATAAGCTTAATTTCCGCAGTTATAACTTTCTTTTTGCTTTACCACCTATTTATTATGCTTACTAGAAATTTTAATATCACTTTTTTAATTCTGGTTTTTTTTACATTATCTGTAGGTTTTATTAAACCCTCCCACGCGGTTTTAAGGGAGTCATTTGTAATTATGCTGACCCTATCTGTAATTTATTTTTATGTTAAAGGAGTTAAATTTGACGATAGAAAATCAATTGCGTTTGCTTCTATACTTGGAGCCATCTTGGCATTTACATCCGACCATGTTATATTCTTATTGCCGTCGATTATCATATCCTACATTTTTTTTAACAGGGAAAGAATTAATTTCAGGAAACTTGAATTTCCAAATTTGGCCTATCTTGTTTTGCCTCTGTTACTCATTCTACTGTTTTATGGTTCATGGTTATCTATTAAATTTTACCATTATTCCAATAGCGAGTATTATGCTAATGGTTATGAGGGTATGCCCCTTAACACACAAGATTTAGGCTTTCTGCAATTATTAAGCCCGCAAAACTTTGAAGACTACAGCGGCACGATAATGGACTCGAGGTTTGTTGGGACAATCAAGCGATTAATCTTTAATTTGGGCTATATGTTTAATCTGGAACCTTTGTCTATACCAGTAGGATTAAACTTCTCTACCATGCATTACCTTTTGTTTCCTAGACATATTGTCTACATGCTGTTGATTTATTTACCGCTTGCATTCGCTGCGCTTTTCGGGTTTTTTTTAGCAATTAAAAATTTCATAAAAACAAGACAGATACATAATAATGTCGACCTTTACATTACAGCCCTATTCCTGATTTTTCTTTTTCCTGTGACCCAGAAGTTTTCTTCTCCAAGATATATCCTCCTTACATATATATTCTTGTTTTATTTTATCGGTTATGGTTTAATTATGCTATTACAGAAAAAGCGGAAATTAGATCCCAGTTCAAAGATTCTGCCAGTTATAGCAATTTTGCTTTTGCTGATAACGCCTTTTTGGTACTATACACACCCTGCTAATGTTTTTTCCACTAAAAAACTAGTATCAGCACAAAATACAGCTGATTTTATAAATGCAAATATTCCAGAAGATGCAGGCATAATGGCTCAGGCAGGCTATACTGTAAAAATTATTTATTTGACAGATAACCGGGTAATTGGTTTGCATCACGACCCGAAAAAATTGTCTTACCTAACAGAACTTTATGATATTGATTATATTGTGACGGGTAGGTTTTATACAGAAGTCAGAGGACTGGCCAAAGATTCCGCAGAATATATAAAAAATAATCCAGAAAAATTTGAGTTGATTGCAACTGTGCAGGAAGATTACAGCGAGTTTTTTGTTGAAGAGGATTTGGCTAGGACAGATGAAGTTTATGTTTACAAAGTTATAAAAAATAATTAAAATACCATCTAATGAAATTTAGCAAATAAAATAACTGCCTAATTAATTACAATCCTAACTTAGCAGATTAGGGTTATTTTAGAAAAACTTTTTTTAGACTACTCACTGGTTTGTTTGCTTTGCAATAGGTTCAAAAATATAAAAAAACTGAGGAAGAAATGCATGAGTATTCCCTTCTTGCCCTATTTGGCTTTGCTGTAGTGTACCCTTTAATGCACTTAGATTGCCTGTTACCCGGAAATATTAAAGGGGCATTCATTGCAGGGTTTTGAAGAAAGTTTGAAATTGAGGCCTATTGTAAAATATCATAGTAGCCTAGATCTTTTTTTCTTTTGCCCATTGAATAAATCTTTTAACCCCAGCTTTCAGGTCGACTTTTGGCGTGTAATTCAGTTTTGTCTTCATCTTTGTTAAATTGGGGCACCTTCTTTTTGGATCTGCACTTGCATAAGCATCATTAGGTCCAGGTATGTTCTCTATTTTCGGTTTGCTATCAAAATTTTCTGCTACTATACAAGCCAAGGTTTCCATGTTTATCTCGTCATTTTCATTGCCTATGTTAAATGCTTCTCCATTATAATCTGAAAGCAACACCTTAAAGAATTCAGTCATAGCATCTTTGATGTAACAAAATGTCCTGGTGTTATTTCCTGAACCATATACCGGTATGGGTTTTCCTCGCAATGCATTAGAAACAAAATTTGGAATTACCCTATAGTCATCTAATCTCATCCCAGGCCCAAAAACGTTAAAGGGCCTTACAACTTTTACTGGAATGCTGTATGTTTCGAAATAAGCTATGCAGAGCGTTTCTCCGAGCCTTTTTGATTCATCGTAGTTTGACCTCGGGCCAATACAGGAGACATTTCCGAAGTATGTTTCCGGAGTAGGGATAAAATTAGGGTCAGGATCCCCATAGACTTCGCTTGAGCTAAAAAAAAGCATGCTTTTAATCTTTTTTTCTTTGGCAATCTCAAGCATATTTTTAGTTCCTAGAGTAGCAACATCAATCGTCTCTATTTTGAATTCCCTGTAGAACTTTGGCGAAGCAATGCCTGCAGCGTGGATTATATAGTCAACATTTTCATTTATCTTTAATGGGTCTTTTATATTGTGCCTTATTGCCCTGAAATTAGGGTCTTCTTCGATGTTATACCTCACACCAGTTATGAAATTATCAACAGAGATTATTTTACACGGCGTGTCTAAAATATTCTTATTTAGAAAATCAAAAACACCGATGAAGTAGTTCCCCAGAAATCCTGCTCCCCCGGTTATTAAGACTGTCTTTCCGCTGAATGCTGTTGCATCTGCTGCAATATCCTTTGCAATGTTTTCAATATCTTCCTGTATAATCCTGCTTTTCATTCTTGCTTTACCAATATGTATTTTTTTGTGTGCTCTTCAAAATCCTTGCTGTCTCTTCTTCCTGTTGTAAGGTTGAGCATAACAGAATCCTCTAAGAATCTCATGGCATGCGCTATCATTGGAGGGGTAATTACCAAGCTGCCTGGCTCTATAATCTGTTTTTCCTCTTCCGCGTCTTTCTTTTTAAGGTCCTTTGACACGCTTTCATAGCGACCGCTGACTAAGTATTCATATTGGGTTTGTTCCGGATGGTAATGGTTAGCCCTTATGGAGCCTTTTTTTGAGGTTATTATTGCGACATGCGAGATTGGCTCTTCAAGAATATTGGTAATTTCTCCGCGTCCATCCTCAAATGCAGGTTCAATCTTTTTTACTATTTCATTTGGCAAGTTTTTCACCCCCGAATCATTTTATTTAATTTTAGGACTGCACATCTATTATAAATCTTTTCTTTTTATACTATTCTTGGTTCAGGCAAGGGGATGATGAATTTTACCCCTTTGTCTGCGTATTTCCTGGTTTTGGCCAAAATTTCTTCAGCGAAGTTCCATGCAAGTACCAAAACATAGTCAGGAGTTTGTTTGTCAAGAATTTCTGAGCTGACAACCGGGATATGGGTTCCCGGCGTATACAAATCAATTTTTAGAGGATTATCATCCACAATATAATTGATATAATCTTTGCCAATGTTGCAGAAGTTTAACAATGTGGTGGATTTTGCAGGAGCCCCGTAGCCTGCAAGGGATTTTCCCTGAGCCTTAATGCCCTTAATGTACGAGGTTAATTTTTCTCTTACGCCATATACTTTGCCTGCAAATTTTTTATAGAGCTCAAAATTATCAACACCCGCACTTTTTTCATGTTCCAGCATTTCTCCAACCTGCTTTTTAACTTCATGCTTTCCTTCAGATTTTTTTATAAATACTCTCAAGGAACCACCATGTGTGTCTATCTTCTTGGCATCAAATATCCCCATACCGCGCTTTTCGAAGAAATAACTTAGTGATGTTAGCGTAAAATAGGAAAGGTGCTCATGGTATATATTATCAAAAGTCATCTTTTCTATCATATCCATAAAATACTGGACTTCAATAACAAAAATTCCATCTTTTTTAAGCAGTACTTTTATGTTATTTATTACATCATCAATATCATTAATATGGGCAAAAACATTATTAGCAGTTATCACATCAGCATGCCCCTTTTCCCTTACGATTTTGTTTACCACGGTGTTATTGAAGTAATCGTTTATTGTTTCAACACCATTCTGCTCTGCAATTTTTGCAACGTTTGTGGCAGGCTCAACTCCTATTGTCTGAACATTCATTTTTTGAAAACCTTTTAACAGAATACCGTCATTGCTTCCTATGTCCACAACAAGGGATTTTTCATTTAGCATGAATGATTTTGATATATCCTCCGCCATTATAGCAAAGTGGGCTTTAAATGTGCTGGAGGTGGATGAAACATACACATAGTCCCTAAACATCGATTCAGGAGGCACGATGTAATTTAGCTGCACAAGCTTGCAATTACTGCAAAAATCCAACTCAAGCGGGTAATTATTTTCATTTTTTTCCAGTTCTTCTTTTTTAAGAAAACTATTGGCTAACGGGGTTTTTCCTAACGAAAGAAATTTTTTCAGGTCCTTGTCATGGCAGATTCTACATTGCATTTTAATGCTGAATATTTTAATAGCCAGAGATTAATATCGGTTTATAAAATTAACGTCATAATATTTATATAAGGGCACAAATTTCAGTGGATAGGCATGAAAAAAACTAATATTGCAATTATAGGTGTCGGACGGTGGGGCAGGAATTATTTAAGGACTTTTAATGAACTTAATAATGCTAATATTTTATGGGTATGCGATACTGAAGAAAGCACCATAAAAGAAGCACTTTTAAAAGTAAAAACAAAATCCTCTGTTAAGACCACCCTAAATTACAAAGATATTCTGGAAGATAAAGAGGTTGATGCAGTTGCTATAACGACCCCCGGAACCACGCACTATGGACTAGCTAAACAGGCACTCTTGTCAGACAAGCATGTTATTGTGGAAAAACCCATTACTTTTAACTCAAAGGACGCTGAGGAGCTTGTAAGTATTTCTGATGAAATGGGAAAAATACTGATGGTTGGGCATTTGCACTTATACAATCCAGGGATTAGGAAACTAAAGGAAGACATCAAAGCAGGATTATTCGGAAAAATTAATTATATTCACTCTATTGGCGCTGGGAATGGGCCTGTAAGGCAGGATATGAGCGCGTTGTGGGATTATTTTCCCCATGATGTGTCTATTCTTTTGTATTTGCTTGAAAAATATCCTTTAATTTTAAGCGTAAACGGAGCATCTTACCTAAAAAAAGGCATTGAAGATGTAGTTACAATGGATATCAATTTTCCTGATGGCATTTTTGCAACTGCTGTTGGAAGCTGGCTCTACCCAATGAAGAGAAGGGAACTGATTATTATTGGGGAAAAATTATACGCAGCTTTTGATGATTATGCGCTAAATAAGAAGCTGAAGTACTATAATAAAGCTACAGATAAGGTTGAGGTCCAGGATATTGGCGACTCAAAACCCCTCATAAGACAATTAAAACACTTCCTAGATTGCATTGAGGATAACAAAAAACCCTTAACTAACGGCTATGAAGCACTAAAAGTAACAAAAGTATTAGAATGCGCCCAGAAATCTTTGAAGGCTAACGGAGCAATGGTTAAGGTACAACAATGAAACTCTCGATTATTATTCCTGTTTATAATGAAGCACGGACTTTGAAAGGAATTCTTAGAAGAATAGAAAAAGTAGATTTAGGGAGGATAAAGAAAGAAGTAATTCTGGTTGACGACTTCTCTACTGATGGGTCTAGGGATATTATAAAAGAACTAAGAGGGAGTTATGTAAAAGTTTTTCTGGATAAAAACAGGGGCAAAGGAGCGGCCCTTAAAGCCGGAATCAAAGCCGCAACAGGAAATTTCATTGTTTTCCAGGATGCTGATTTGGAGTACGATCCGGAAGATTATAATAAACTGCTGCAGCCAATTCTTAAGAATAAGGCAAATATAACCTTTGGCTCAAGATTTGTCAATAAAAAATTTGTTCTTTTCGGAAAAAATAAAACAATTCACTCGTCACATTGGGTTGGAAACAAGTTTCTTACTTTAACTTTTAATCTTCTTTATGGGACAAAACTGACAGATGTAGAGCCTTGTTACAAAATGTTTAAAAGCGATATTTTAAAAAATATAACTGTGAAATCAGAAGGTTTTGAATATGATATAGAGTTAATGTGCAAGTTGAAGAAAAAAGGCCATAAAATACTCCAACTCCCTATAAGCTACAACCCAAGAAAGTTTGAGGAAGGCAAGAAGATTAACTGGAAAGATGGAGTCACTGCTTTTTTGACAATGGCCAGGTACAGGCTCTAAAAAATTAACTCGCAATCTTATAAATTTTTGTCCCAGTTTTTTTATTTTCATAAGCAAGCTCCATTTTATCTTTATTTAGTCTCTGAATTATTTCTGTATTCAGTACGGACCTTCTATCAAGGCTAAAATTCTGATTTACCCATATATAATCTGCCTTTTCTAAATTATTTATTTCAGGGCTTATAGTTTGCCTTTCAATGTTATAAGAAATGCATTGCCCCCCCGTCATGAATTTGGCGGTCTTATGTGTATTTGACTTTGCCCATTCAAAGTCGTCATTGTAAAAATTCCATGATTTTGTTGCCAAACTTATCTTCACAAAAGATGTAAAGACAAATCCAACTGCAATCAGGATAATTAATACCATAAGCGCTTTTTTTATGTTTGGAAATCTGATTTTCTGCATCCCATGAGCCCAAATCAGTGCTATAGCAGGGAAGGCAGGGAGCATAAATCTTGCTACAGACCAGCTTGCATTTACAACATAAAGAAGTATTAGGGCAATGTAAGATCCAATCCAGATTGATAATAACTTCCTATGGTTTAATTTTTTGTATGATGATATTCCTATCAACAATGGAACTAAAAAAATTATCGTTGCTAAGAGCCATATTGTGAAAAGGAGGCTCAAGTAAGGTATCTGGAAAAATGACAATGCGCTTATGTTCCCATTAGGCACTCCGAAGGCTCCAAGATAAAATGCGATTATCCCACTAATACTAAAAATATTTAAAAAATTTACAGATCCCGTCTCTGCTTCAGCAAATGTTTTCACAGCGAAACCGTGAAATATACTGTTTAGAAAGGGCCATACGGGGTTGCCCAAGTAAATCCAGTTTCTTATAAACCAGACTGAGCCTAGTGCCAATGGGATTATTGAGATGATTAGTACATTCTTTAAGAGATATTTCTTATTTTTGTTATTTTGGTAAACTATGTACAGCAATATGGGCAAAATAAAAATACCGTTATATTTTGCTAATATGGCAAGGCCTGCTGTGATTGACGAAGCAACTATCTTGTTTTTTAGGGATAGGTACACGCTTAAAACAGCAAGAAAAGTAATTGTGCTGTCTACGTAAGCGAATACACTATAGTCCATGCTTAAGGGTACAAATGCAAAGAAAAGCAAAGAATAAAATGCTATTTTTTCATTAAATAAACTTTTTGAGATAAGGAAAAAGAAGATTATAGCCAATGACCCAAAAACAGGAGAAATCATTTTAATTGCGAAGTCTGCTATGTTTTCACCAAAGCTGGTGAACACGCCGTACACTAATGCTGAAACTACATGAAAAAGAGGAGGCGGCCAGAAAGGTTCATCTCTTCCAAACTGCTCAAATAAAGGGAGCTTATTGTTTTCGGCAATGAATTTTGAATTTGAAAGCTGCCAGCACGCATCTCCAGAAACAGTATAAATTGATGCAAGGGCAAATCTTATAATTATGGCTGTAATAATGACTGCTATGCTCAGCTTCGTATATTTGGCGCAGGTTTTGGATTTCATGTTAAAGCTAACCAGCACTATGATAAAATTCCGACATCTTTATAAATATTATTCTAATAAAATAAGCCGCCTATCCCAAGATGAAGAATAACCCCCCTAGGATCATAGAATCAAATACCTTTAAGATTATCTTTAAGTCTATAGTAAGCATAGCATTATTGCTGCTGGTATTTAGGTTTATAGGAATCGGCAAAATTTATAATGAGTTGCTTAACACAAACCTTTGCTATATTGCTGTTTCTGTATTTTTTGTGGTCTTTCAGGTGCTGTTTAAGGCAATAAGGTGGAATACTATTATCCAGATTTTCAACAGGGGACTAGGAATCGCCTCATCCTCGACCTATACCCTAATAGCCCACGCTTTCGGAATTATCACCCCGGGAAGGCTGGGGGAGTTCATAAAAGCAAAATACTTGGCAGACAAGATAAGTATAGGCTATTTGAAATCTTTTTTGACCGTCGTTATTGATAAAGCATTTGATATTGCCACTACACTTTTATTTGTCTTGGCAGGGTTTTCTTTTTTGAATAAAGAAATATTTTTCACAAATTATTCTGCCTTTGCACTTTTTCTTTATATTTTTGTTTTGGTTTTGACATTTTTTTACTTGGGTAAAATATTAAAATTAATTAGCAGGTTTATTCCTAGAAAATATAAAAACAATTTTAAAACTTTGAAAATCAGCAGGGAAATTTATATAAAATCCTTATTCTTTTCTATCCTAATATGGGCTACACTGTGCATACAGGCTTTTTTTATAATCAGAGCATTAAACATTCCTCAAGTTACGTTTTATGTGATTTTGAGCATAGTCCCTTTAATGGCGCTGTCATCCATGCTTCCCATCTCAATAGGCGGCGTAGGGGTCAGAGAAATAGTGGCAATATACTTTTTCATGCTTTTTGGAATTCCAGCAGAGAAATCTGCAATTTTTTCATTGCTGTACACATTCATAACATTTGGGATACCTGCAGTTATAGGCTCTGTTCTGTACATTAAAAGGATGCATTTAGCAAAGTGAAGTATGCACCTTAAAACCTGACTTTTTACCACAGCTGAGAACTCTTTCAACTTTAAAACTGTTCTTGTTTATATCGGTAAATTCAAGGGGTTTGTTGTTTAATTCCTGCAATTGAAAATACCTGGAACTTGGAATATAAATATTGCTATGCTTTTCTCCCAAAAATACATCCTTTATTTTATTTTTAGAAACCAACAAATCCGCTATTTTTATTGAACTGTTACTTATTGTTATTTGCCTTGTAAACCTACTATCAAATTTTTTAGCTCCGGTTATCAATTTTTTTCTTAATACATTTTTAACCGAAGAACTGAGCTTCAGACTCATTCCAAGAGTCTTAACAAAAATCCTTGAGCTTATATTTTTAATAGGGCTCATCGGAGTATTTTTTATTTTCCATAGATTGCCTTTTATTCCAATAAAGCTACCATTTTTCTCTATGTTGTTGCATGCTATCCTGGAACTCGTCAAATAATTATTTTTTTTATCGACAGCAATAATCCCCGAATCATTAATAGAATAACCCCCTTTTTTTAGATAAAGGCTAAATGCGCCGCCTTTTGAGTAATTTATAATAATATAGAAACTATTGTTTGATACTATGAGTATTTTGGCATTTGTGAAGTCCTTTTTGAATCTGTTATCAAACTTATATTTGGGAGGTTTTAATTCATTTTTGGATTCTAAGTATGCCTGCAGCCATGTATAAGCTATATAGCATAGGTACCGGTCATCAAATGAATACGGAGCTATTGTGACTGAGTTTTTTAAAGATTCCCTTACAGCAGAAGCAATACCAACAGCATTTTTATTATGGCGCGTACTTATTTCTATCCCTCCGGGGATTATATATTCCGTGTTCCTGCTTCCATACTCCCCTCCGAAAGTCATGTTGGGGTGCATGAAATATGATAGGAATTCAATTGCCTTATTTATGGAATTTTTTAACTTTTTATCAGGGTATTTTTTAAAAAATTTTGACAGGTAATCCACTGTTAAGGAGAGGTACCCTATGTCCGGGCCATTATACTCATTCCACCATCCCTCGGGGTTCTGCCTGCCAATCAGTTCCTTTAGTTTATCCTGGCAGGCTTTGAGGTATCTTTTGTCTTTGGTTAAAAAATAAATATTGAACAGTGATATTACTGCTCCAGACACCTGATTAGTGGCTTCCCACTCATTGTGTTTTGACAACCAGTTTCCTGATTTTCTTAATGACCTTATAACCAAGTCTTTTTCTGCAATATCCTTATTTAATGAAATAAGGGTTTCTGAGATGGCGTAAGATGAGAATGCTGTAGCAACAAAACTCCTTTCATTGGGGTACCACTCATTAAAAGACCCGTCTTTGTTCTGGATGCTACACCAAAACCTTAATGACGCATTAACCCACCTAAGAACATTATTATTGCTAAAGTAGGGATTATCTTTTTGTTTTAGCTTATAGAGCAATGCAAGAGTTAATGCCGCTTCCTGGTGCCTTGCGCACGGAAAGTCAATTATTTTATAATGCCAGTAATTCCTATCAAAACACCCATATGTTTTAGAATTCCTATTTCTGTCCAATTGTCCAAGAATCCTTGGAATCTGGTTTATTGCAGCTTCATAATACACTTTTTTGTCCATTTTCAGTTATTTTTTTGCAGTTATAACGCAAATATTGCCAAATTTTATCTGCCCGGAACCGTAAATGTTTATTAAGAAGGAAATTAGCTTGGTCATTAAATTATGCTTTCTGATCCTGTGCAGGTAGCTCGTGCCTCCGCTTTTTTTATGCTGCAGAAGCATTTGATATGCTTGGTCAAAAAATGGCGGAAACGGAAAATAGCATTCCTTCTTTATTTGCGTGAATCCTGCTTTCTTTAATAAGACGACGAATTTTTTTGAGTGCAACGGCTTGTAAGGCCCAAAAAAAGCATAAATTCCGGTTTTCCTTATGTCATCTCCAAACATGCTTATTATTGCAGAATAAAAAATCCTGTACAAGAGGCTTTTTTTCCTGAATATTATGATAAACTCCCCATTATCCTCCAACACCCTGTAAGTTTCCTTTAGTAGGGCAATTAAATCTTTTTTTGGGATTCTTTCGAACTTATAGACAGAGGTAACTGTACCAAATTTTTTATTTTTGGCTTTTAGCTTATTGGATGATGCATCATAAGTAAGGCAATTAATATCAGGTTTTTTGCCTTTAATCGACTTAGCAGTTGCTTTTGTGTAATTTGAGGTTTCTTCTGTAAGATCGGCAGCAAATATTTTTTTATCAGGAAAAAGCTGAAGATAAGTGCCGTCGTATGTGAGCCAGTCCAATACAGGACTTTTCACATTTTTAAGATATCTTGCTACTACACCTTTTTCCTCTTTTGTCGTTATATCCATTTCCTTTCCAAGATAGGTTTTTCTGCAGTAATATTTTTGGTAGTCTTTTATTTCCTCTAAAGTCCACTTGTCGGGGTCATAGGAGAAAATATTACGCCCTCTTTTCTTGAATTTCCCGAGATGCACTATGCTGGAAGTTTCTCTTCTTGGAGGAGGGCTCAAATCGCTATAAAATTTAGGATCTTTATACCCTAACACAACAAAACAAACAATCATCTGGTCATCCGGAATTTCAAGTATTTCCTTTATTTTCTTCCCGTTGCCAAAACTGTTAATAGCACAGGATCCGAGACCATGATAAGCAGCTGCAAGCAATAAGTTCTGCATAGCTGCTGTTGCGCTTTGTATAGCCTCTTTATAATTAGATTTTTCGTATGTGATAATTATGACTGCTGGTGCTCTCCCTACCAAAGTTGAGGATGCTGCCTCATTAATTAGCCTGCTCTTAGTTCTTTTGTCTTTTATGACAATAAAATTCCATAACTGCTGATTGCATGTTGAAGGAGCCCAGGCAGCAGCCCTTATAACCTTATTAATCAGGTTATTGCTTACGTCTTTTTCGAGAAATCTTCTGACGCTTCTCCGCTTTTCAATTACTTCAATCAAATCCGTATTTTTCCTTGACGACATATTCATCTTTCTTCTTTTGGTTAATATTTGCTATCATTTCACCTATAAGCCCTATAGATATAAACTGCATTCCCAGAAAAACCAGCAATATGGTCAATATTAAAAGTGGTCTTTGGCCTATCAGCTGATTTATAAAAAACTTTAGATAGAGCAAGTATGTGCCTGTTATTATCCCTAACAGCAGAAAAATGGACCCTATGCCCCCGAAAAAATGCAATGGCCTCTTATTGTACTCCAGCAGGAACTTTATTGTTACAAGGTCAAAAAATCCCGTGAAAAGCCTTGTCATAGGGTATTTGCTTTTGCCATAAACTCTTGGTTGGTGCTTAACTTTGACTTCGCCGATTTTGAACCCTTTTTGATGCGCGATTACCGGAATGTACCTATACAAACCGCTATAAAGCTCGAGATGGGGTATAACCTCCTTTTTCATTACCCTAAAATTAGAATCACAGTCATGGATTTTTGACCTGGTTAAGATTCTTACAAGCAAATTAAAAATCTTTGATGCCACTATTTTATGCAAAGGGTCTTTTCTTGGGTATTTCCACCCTATAACCATATCATATCCCTGATCCACCCTTCTTAACAAATTTGGGATTTCAGAAGGGCTGTCCTGCATATCAGCATCCATAGTGATTACCACTTCTCCAGAAGCTCTTTTTAATCCTGCTGCAAGAGCAGACGCTTTCTTAAAGTTTTTAGTGAATGATATCACTTTGACTTTTTTATCCAATTTTCTTAATTTTTTAAGTTCAGAAAGAGTGTTATCTGTGCTTCCATCATTAACAAATATCAATTCATAAGCCTTATTTAGGGGCTTTAATACACTGCTTAGGTGCTTATGGACTATTGTAACATTCCTTTCTTCATTATAAGCCGGTATTACTACGCTTAATTCCATATAGGCCCAGAATCTAATATTAAATAAAAAGCTTTTGATTTTTATAATAACGTCTGGGTTTCATGCTGCTATGCTTATTAGTATAAGACAAAAATAACGCATAATTTATATACTAGCGGTGTTTAGTAGGTTATATGATAAACCTACAAACACGAGAACTTGTTCTCAAATGGAAAAAACAAGGGAAAACACAACAGCAAA
>JAHWGX010000090.1 GCA_019323655.1 Candidatus Woesearchaeota archaeon
AAAAAGCGGACATTAATTCATGTGACAAAAGCGGACAAAGATTGATGTGCTCTACAATTAGTGTATGTTTTTTACTGGTTATTATTCGAAAGTCTCTCTAAACCCAATTCCGCATCTAACAGCTTGTCGTAATTGTGTATATCTATGGCTTTTTGCATTCAAAACCTCCGCTAGAAGAAGTTGCTGATGCTCCTTAAATATCCCTTGTTGATGCTAGGTACACCAGCTTGGGCATTTTGATTAAGAATAGATGCTCCCATCGGGACTTTCATCATTTCTTTTCATTGCGAAGCAAGGGTCACTGAGCGCAGCAAATGTGACCTTCTTTCTTTGCTCATTTCTTTTGAAAAGAAATGTTTTGAACCCGAGTCGCGGCCGCGAGAGGGCCGCATGATTGTCCGGACTACACTATGGGAGCACATCAGCGGGAAAAGGCATTGCATTATTAAATATTACTGAAATTTTGCCCCATCAGATAAATTTAAAAACAAATTAAATTTTAGATTAGGTCATGCCTATAGCTATATCAAGAAGTGATGAGTTGCTTAAAGAGAACGCTCATTTAGGAGAGGCTGACAAGGAGCTTGAAATTCTTTTTGGCGCAATTAAGCAAGGAGAGCTACACAGCAGATGGGATATTATAAAACAAGTTGAAAACTTCACCAAAAAAGTAGAATCTATATTGGTAAAACTCGAAGAGGAAAAAAGAAAAGCTGAAAGTTTGGCTTATAAAAAATTGCAGGAAGTGGACGCACTTCTGGCTCTAATTGAAGGTATAGACTCTAGTAAGATAAGAAGAGACCTAGGTGCACTTAAAAAAAGTCTTGAAAGGGATTATAACAGGATTGATCAAGAAAGAAGGCTGGAAAAAAGAATCAAAAGAGGGAGAAGATTATACGGATTCTACTTAAGCAAAGCAAGAAGCTCCAAGGGTAGAAATGGAGATATTTTGTTAGCAGGAATAGATATTGCAAAAAGAACACCAAAAGAGTTAACAGACATAAACGCAATAAGGAGTTTAATAGAGCAAATCAAAACAAAGCCTACCGAAGAAGAATACGCTATTTTAGAGAGGGATATCTTAAACCTGATTATAGATCTGAGAAAGGATTTTGAGGAAATATTTCTAATTGAAGTCGATATTGATATAGAAGAATCCGCTAAACTGCATAAAGTAGACAAATTAATCCGTCTTTTAAGAAAACTTAAGATAAATGAGCCGGTAAGTGACTTAATAAAGCTAAGAGACAAATGCAGGCTATGGGTTAGCCAAGATGAAACCACTGAAGAAAATTTGGGGGCATTGGAAAAAAAATTAGAAGAGCAAACCACAAAAATAATTGAGACAGAAAAACTCAAATCTGTAACCTTTAGGCTAATTGTTAACCCCAATGACCCGGACCTTCACAGTTTGTATGATAAGATATATGCAAAATTTCCTGGATGGAATACAAAAGGAGCCTATGACCCAAAGGAAGATCTGCAGGAAGAAATGAGGGAAAATAAGTGGTTCTTTGTTATAGCAAAGTCCGGAAAGAAAGTAATCGGAGGGGTTTATTTTGGCTATTATCTGCTGCATAAGTGGAACGGTGTTATAGGGTATATAGGATATTTAGCAGTCCACCTCGCTTTCAAGAAGAAAGGCATTGCCAAAAAGCTTGAAGAATTAGCAGAGTACTACATAAGAAAAGCAACAGAGCTTAAACTCCTAATGAATAAGATTTGTACATAAAAGCGTTTACATGTCAAACTCTCCTACAGCAGAGTACCTCAAAAAATCAGGGGTTAAAAGAGCCTTGGGTCCTAGCTATTATGTAAAAGACCATGACCTATATGTGAATAATGTGCATAAGAAGGTCCTCAAGAAACTTAAAAAAGGAGAATATATCCCTACAAAGTTGTTTTTGGATTTATTTAGTGCAATCACATGGGAATCATATGGGAAAAACCCTGAAGGAGATAGTGATTTTAAGAGGTTCAGAACAGGCTTAGAGGGTGTTGATTGCGTAGAACTGGAAGAAGTCAACATTTAATTTTTAATTCTCAAAAAAATAAGTGGGCCCGAGGAGATTTGAACTCCCGACTTCCGGCTCTCTAAGCTTCTAATGGCTTTAAGCATTGCACCATTAGTGGTCATATAAGACCGGCGCTTTAGTCTAAGCTTGCTGCTTATCTAACCAGACTGAGCTACGGGCCCAATAGCCAACAAGAATAGTGAGCCATATTTAAAAGTTTCTCAAAAGGAAAAATGCGCCAGCCGAGATTCAAATTTTATAAACTTATATCCCTATTTAAAGGTATCACTCCTTCTTCAACCCATGCCTTAAACTTTAGATTATTTTTTGGGTTACTTGAACCAATTTCCTTAAAATACTTTTTTACCTCCCCACCAAATAAGTACAATTCGAATGTACCCTTCTCCTTGTGGTTAATTGTTATTTTGGATGGGTTAAAACCCAATTGAACTAATGCAGTATGTAAAGAGTGAATTAGTGGATATGACTTATTGGTAAATTGCAGTTGAGCTGAATTTTTGTGATGTCTATGCAAACCTCCATCCGTATCAAATAAACCTCTAATACAAGCTATAAGTAACCTATTATCTTCAAAGAAACTTCTTGGTATCACACAATTGGTTTTTGGTGAGATTATGCCCATATCAGAAGCAAGGTATTCGCAGACTTTCTTAGAATTAAACTTGCATTCTAGCCCTCCCTTGGATATTTGTCTAAAATAAACATCCTTTGAAAATAATATTTTTATCAATTGAGGTATATAGTTCTTGATGTAAGACCCATCAACAATACCGCAACTGATGGTTATTTGATAATTTGCTTTACTCATATGGCCATCCCCTAACATAACACCAACAAACTCGGATAATTCAGGTGTTATTTTATCTGGAATTCTAGCGCTCCCATAAATTGAGTGAGGAACAATTTCAAATGAAAAATCACTAGGATTAATATTGGAAAATTTAATCAGTTTCTCGAAAGTGGTCCTAGGTAATTTGCACTCCTCTGATAGATAAAGGAATATCATGCTTCTTCCAATACCAATAAAATTAGCTAATTTTAGCCAAGAATTAAAGCCCTTTTCTTTAACTAGTTTTAAAAATCTAGTTTGTTCTCCTTCCTTAAATTTTAGGTAATATTCATCATAACTCATTTCAACCGCCTCCAAAGTTTTTTACTTTTTTCTAAAACTTGGAAACTATGGAAAAAAGAGAATGTGAAGCAAAACTGCGTAATAGATTTTTGTGTCAAAGACCAAAAATCTTAATTTGGCAGTTTTGTGTGTTCTCTTTTTCCAATTTTAGAGAAGCCGTTGTTTATAAACCTCACGCACGAATGTCCAGTGGTTAGTGAGAAATAAATAAAATAAAGAGTGCGATGGCCGGGATTTGAACCCGGATGAGAGCCTTGGCAAGGCCCTATCATTTATGGCAACTAGACATCCTTAAATAAGGGCAGTTGTAGCCATTAGATCACCATCGCATAAAAACAATGGGCCCGACCAGACTTTCATCAGCTTTCCTGATTTGCAAAAAACTGTGATTTTGCGAAGCAAAATCCTCGTTTTTCCCAGGTTTTTTTGGCAAGCTAGTTAGCGCAGCCAAAAAAAGCTGTTTTGAACTGGTGACCTACTCGGTGTAAACGAGTTGTCATACCGGACTAGACCACGGGCCCGCAGGATAACAGAAGAAAATCAGACAATATAAAAAGGTTTTGATGGGTAAGGGGGTATACCAACAAGTATGGGTTAAACTTCCGCAGCAATGCCAGCGGGTTCTTATCGCTGTCTATGCCTAATACTGCCGAGCATATTGGCGAGGCGTAGATCCTGTTTAAAGAAATAGCTATTTTCCAAAAAAATAATAAGTATAGCATATCAAATAACAATTAACTTTTGCATTAAATTTATATAGAACCATTCCATAAGCAATGACCATGGACAATAATGAAAGATTATTCCAGATTCTGTTTAATGCAGATGAGGTTACCTGGCAGGCTTTGCTTTATGAGCTGGTAAAAAAAGAGCAGATGGACCCATGGGACATCAACATAAGCCTGCTCACAAAGAAGTACATAGAGACAATAAAAAAGCTGAAAGAGCTTGACTTCAGGATCTCCGGAAAAGTGCTTCTTGCTGCCGCTATTCTGTTAAAGATAAAGTCAAACAGGCTGCTTAACGAGGATTTGTCGGAATTTGACAGGCTGCTCACAGAGCCGGAAGAAGAGATTCTTGAAGACCTTGGCTTGGAAAACTACGAAAATGCGGAGGGTGCGGAAAAACACCCACTAATACCAAGGACTCCGCAGCCGAGAAAAAGAAAAGTCTCTGTTTTTGACCTCGTAAATGCACTGGAAAAGGCGCTTGAGGTAAAGCAGAGAAGGGTAATGAATTCCATCCCCCCGATGAATGTCAGAATGCCTGAAAAAACAAGGGACATTAGCCAGGTGATAAGGGAGGTTTACAGCAGGATAAAATCATTTTTCACCAGAAACAAAAGGCTCACATTCTCCCAGCTTGTGCCTTCAAACACAAAAGAGGACAAGATTTACACATTCATCCCCTTACTGCACTTGACAAACCAAAGGAAAGTAGACTTAAGCCAAAATGAGCACTTCGGGGAAATAGAAATAATGCTCCACACAAAAAAAGAGGTTGACAAGGAACTGGAAGCAGAGGCTTAATGCAGCAGAATAGCTTTATCAAAAACATGGCTGGGGCTCTTTTAGGGGAGGCGGGTGGGCAGAAGCACACAAATAATTAACCAAAATGGTGCGTGTTGTCCCCATAGGGCATTAACCAAATGACATCATGGTAGCCCATTTTGACTTTAGTTCCGCTCTGCCCCAGCCCGAAAATAACGCAAAACTTTTTAAACAAAGCGCAGTTATTGAATATGCAATTTGGCGGTAAAAATGAAAGAAAAACTCAGGATAATATCAGGCAATGCAAACAAAAGCCTCGCCTTAGAGGTAGCCAGACAGCTGAATGTACAGCTCACCCCAATGGACATACATAAGTTCAGCGATGGGGAGCTTTACGCAAGAGTACTGGAAAGCGTCCGGGGCTCTGATGTCTTTGTGATACAGCCGACAAGCCCTGATGCAAACCTCCACCTCATGGAGCTTCTGATAATGGTTGATGCCTTAAAAAGGGCATCTCCGCAGAGAATAACTGCTGTAATACCTTACTTCGGGTATTCAAGGCAGGACAGAAAAACAAAGCCCCGTGAGCCAATAACCGCAAAGCTTGTCGCAAAGCTTATTGAGGCAGCTGGAGTTGACAGGGTTATGACATTTGACCTGCATGTAGCCCAGGTGCAGGGTTTCTTTGACATAGCATCTGACAATCTTGACTTAATCCCAATTTACGCAGAGCACATAATCAACAAAAAACTCAAAAACCTTGTTGTTGTTGCGCCTGATGTCGGCAGCGCTCCAAGGGCAAGGGCATTGGCAAGGGTGATACATGCACCAATAGCAATAGTTGACAAAAGAAGGCCTGAGCAGGGCATTGCAAAAGTGGAAAATGTTATTGGGGACGTTAAAAACAAAACAGTTGTTATGGTAGACGATATGATAGACACAGCAGGCACTATTACAGAAGCAGCCTCATTATTAAAAAAATACGGCGCAAACGACATCTATGTGCTGGCAACGCACCCAGTCCTGTCCGGGCCTGCAATAAAAAGGCTGCAGGAATCTCCTGTAAAAGAAATCCTTGTCACAAACACAATAGAGCTTTCCAAAGAAAAAAAGATAAAAAAAATAGAGGTAATTTCCATAGCCCCGTTGCTTGCAGAAACCATAAAAAGGGCCCATGAGGGAATGCCCATGGGAGTCGTCTACGAAGAAATGTATAAGAAGCTGAAGAAAAAGGTTTAAATGGAAGAACAAAAAGAAAAACTGCAGTCGCTTTACCTCGAATTCCAGATTCTGGACCAGCAAATAAAGCAGCTTGAAAAGCAAGGTACAATGCTCAGCAGCCAGCTCATGGAGCTTGTGGCAACAAGCCAGAGCCTGGAAGAAATGAAAAATGTAAAAGAAAACACAGAAATACTTGTCCCTTTAAGCAGCGGGATATATGCAAAGGCAGAGCTCAAAGACAACAAAAAATTCATTGTGAACGTAGGCTCAAACACAGCTGTTGCCAAGGACATAGGCACAACTAAACAGCTTATAGAAACCCAGATTAATGAAATACAAAAACTGCAGGAAGGGCTCACAAAAAAACTGCAGGACTATACCTATAAAGCAGCTTTGCTTGAGCAGGAGATAAGTGAGCTTGCTTCTTCAGATGAGAATAACAACTAAACAGGTTGCCTAAGATGTTTAAATTCTTAAAAGAAAAGTTAAAAGGGGCTATATCCAAACTATCCAGGAAAGTAGAAGAGGAAGCCAAGGCAGAAGAGCCGATAAAAGAAGAAGCACTAGAAGAAAAAAAGGAAGAAATAAAAGAGGGGTTTCCTGAAACAGGAAAGGAGCAAAAAGAAGAGAGTGCCGTAGTGGAAGAAGAGGAAGCAAAAAAAAAGCCTCTTATGACAAGAGAAGAGCAAAAAGAGAAAACAAAAGAAGAGTCTCCTGTAATAAGAGAAAGGGAAAAATGGGAAACAAAAAAAGAAATATCTCAACCTAAAGAAAAAGCGATTGAAGAAGAGCCAAAGCCAGAGGAAAAAGCAAAAGAAAAAGGCTTTTTTGGAAGATTAAAGGAAAAGATATCCACAACAACGCTTTCTTACGAAAAATTTGAAAACCTGTTTTCTGACCTGGAGATAATACTGCTTGAAAACAATGTTGCTTTTGAGGTGATAGAAAAAATAAAGTCAGACCTGGGAAAAAATCTTGTGGAAAAGCCGATAAAAAGGAATAAAATTGAGGAATCCGTTAAAGAGTCATTAAAAAATTCTGTAAATGAGTTGTTTAATGTTGAAGAGATAAGCTTATTGGAAAAGATAAGGCAAAAAAAGGAAAAGCCATTTGTAATTTCATTCTTAGGAATCAATGGCTCCGGAAAAACAACAACAATAGCAAAAATCGCAGATATGCTCAGAAAAAACAAGGTATCATGCATTCTTGCAGCCTCTGACACTTTCAGGGCAGCTTCTATTGAGCAGCTCCAGATTCACGCAGACAAATTGGGGATAAAAATAATAAAGCACGATTACGGCTCTGACCCTGCGGCAGTTGCATTTGACGCAATCAAGCATGCAAAGGCAAAAAACATTGATGCTGTCTTAATTGACACAGCAGGAAGAATGCACAGCAACATTAACCTTATAGAGGAAATGAAAAAAATCATCAGGGTTGCAAAGCCCGACCTAAAAATATTTGTAGGCGAATCAATAACAGGAAATGACTGCATTGAGCAGGCAAAAACATTTAACGAAGCTGTTGGAATAGACGGAATTATTTTAGCCAAAGCTGATGTAGATGAAAAAGGCGGAGCAGCTATTTCCGTAAGCTACGTAACAAACAAGCCAATAATTTACTTAGGCACAGGCCAGGAATATAAAGACTTAAAAGAATTCGAGCCGGGTTTAATTGTGGAAGGGCTGGGGCTTTGATAATTCTGTTTATGAAAGAGCACTTCTATAAGCACTTGCTGAAATAGGATTGCTTGTTGTAAACTTAGATGCAACTCAAGTAGACCCACTACCTTTAATCTGACCTATCCTATTTTCCATGGCTGCCATTGCTTCTCCTATGTAACCAGAGTTTCTCTCATTAGCAGCCTCAATTTCTTTAGCAAGCATTGTATCTTCCTCTAAGAGTTGGTTAATCTGGTTAGTGACAATGCTAGTTTTTTCCTTTATACGCAGCGTAAGTTGTTTTAGGAATTCGCTTACTCTGGCTGCATAGTCATTTTCTCCTCCTGCTTTTTTAATATCTTCTAACAACCTTTTGATATTAGCTCTTTGATCATCCCCTTTAGCAATTGTAGATATCCATTCTGTGGCCTTAGCTAAAATTTCATTAACTGCGTCCTCTGCTTGGGTTAGACTCTGGGAGAATTGATTATAAGCATACATCTGCGTGGCCATATTGATTGAGCGCACAAGTATTCTACGCAACCCATTATCAAACTCTTGATCTCCAGTGATTATTTCTGCATATATTTTGTAAAAATGTCCAAGCCCCCCAGAAAAATGTTTTGCCAGCGCATATGGATCTTTATACTTATTAGGTATTTTTTCAAGTTCTCCGGCAATTTTCTTAAGTATAGTGCATCTACTTCCCAAAGCTTTCTCTCTTCTCCCAATATCCCTCTCATACCTTTTTACTTGCTTCTCTTCTAGCGATATACTTTTAAGAATTAATTTAATTTTTCTGTCTTCAAAAGCCATCACCTTGTATATGCGTTTTAGCTGTTTATTAAACATAGCTACAACGGCAAGATTCTTCCTTAATAGCTTAATCTCCTTTCTAAGTTGTGAAATAGCATCTGTACTGCTTTCTTTAGAGCTTTTAGTTATTTTAAGCTCTTTTTTCTTAGCCTTAATAGCCTCCTTAATGTCTCTAATCTCTCTTTTAAAACTCTTTCTTTCTTTCCTCTCTGCTTTTAAAAGATCTCTTAAGAGTATTTTTGCTTTACTGATACCATCTGTAGCTGCTTTGGCAACTATTTTAAGCTTAGCTAATAATTCCCTATGAGCATGTTCTTTACTTTTTTCAGAGTCTACTGCATCGTTAATCAGCCTGTTGCAAGCCTTAAAGAGATTTTTCAAATAACCTGCTACTTGTGTATTAATTATTCTGCGTCCTTCTAAATCTTTGATAGTCTCAGTTAGTTCATAAACTCTATTCATTCCTTTCAATTGCAGCTGTATTTTTGACTTTTCAGTCTTCAAATATTCCTCAATGTACTTAAGCATAGCCTCAACAGAAGCAATAATAGCCGAACTATGAACTTCTAAAGCCGCTGTAGCTTTTTCCACTCCTCCTTCACTTGCAGCCGCTTTGGCAATATTTAATCCTAACCCAGCCCCTCTCCCAAAAGCCCTTTCTTCACCCGCTTCAAGATGTTTATGTCTAATCAACCATTTGAGACTGCCTGCAATATTACCTAACCCAACTTCTCGATCCATTAACTCTTCAGAACCGCTTATACTCTCTGAACTCCGCTGAATCCATAAGTGGATGGCATAAATAATAACAATTATAATGAAGAATCCGCCGCCAACTCCGGCTATGCTCCCTTTGCCAAAACTTAAATTGCCTATTGCGCTGAAATCCACCATTATTCATTTACCCGCTAAGAACAGATATAAACTTTTCTATTGCTCAAACTCAACTTCCCCGTCCAAATAAACGCCTTTGTGCAGCTTTACCGGCCTCCAGTTGTCTGTGACAAGCTCTGCATCGAGCCATTCAGCAAGCTCCTCGGGGTTTCCAATTGTTGCTGACAGGGCAATAATCTGCGATTTTTTGAGCAATTGCCTTAAGATTGTGAGCAATATTTCCAGTGTTGGCCCTCTTCCGGCATCATTAAGCAGGTGTATTTCATCCACGATTATTGTTGAAACCAGGCTTAGCCATGGTGCGTGATGCCTGATGAGAGAATCCATTTTTTCCGATGTGGTAATGATTAAATCACAATCAACCAGATAAGAGTCAGTGCTGTCAATATCCCCAATTGACAATGCAATTTTTGCTATGCCGCCATACCTTTTCTTAAAATCCCTGTATTTTTCAGATGCCAATGCCTTCAGGGGAACAATGTAAATTGCCTTTCCCTTTCCCCCAATAATTGACTTCAAGGCGGCAAGCTCTGCAATCAAAGTTTTTCCGGAAGCAGTTGGAGTGCACACAAGAAGATTCTTTCCGTCTAACAGCCCTTTTTTAACAGCCTTTTCCTGAGCCGGCCTAAGCTTGGTTATTTCTTTTTCGAGAATTTGGTATAATTCCTCCGGAAGTTTATTCTTGATTAATTCTAATTCCATAATTAAAGATAGGCTCAATTGATTTTTAAACATTGTGAAATGCAATGGCAAATCTTCAATAAGCAAGGATATAAATTCCAGCAGCATTGCCAGCGGGTTCTTAATGCTGTTTAGCCCAATAGATGCCGACCGCATTGGGGAGGCGTAAACTTTTAAGGAATAATCATTATTAAAAACAAAAATATTGCAACATCCAAATCAAAACCTTTAAATAAGCCTATTGGAGAATATTAAGCATGGGAATACTAAGAAAGGACTACATACTTGACAGGTGGGTTTATTACGCTGCTGAAAGAAAAAAGAGGCGTATGGAATTTAAGGAAGAGTCCCCTGTAATTGACAATAAGATATGCTTTTTCTGCCCGGGAAACGAGAACCTTACTCCAAAGGAAATCGGCCGCGTAGAATACAAAGACTCCTGGAAGGTAAGGTGGTTTCCAAACAAGTTTCCTGCTGTTGAGCTGAAAGGAAACGCGGAAATAAAAGCAAAAAACAAATTCCTTAGGGAAGGGAAAGCCTATGGTTTTCATGAAGTAATCGCAGAAACAAGAGACCACGAAAAGCAGCTTTCAGACTTAAGCGCAGAGCATATAAAAGAAATACTGGGCGTATACGCGCTGAGAATAAAAGCCCTGTCAAAGCTGAAGGGCATAAAGTACGTGGTTGTCTTTAAGAACCAGGGCCATAAAGCAGGCACATCCCTTGTGCATTCACACACGCAGATAGCTGCCATTTCAATACTTCCGGAAAGTGTAATGGAGGAAATCAAAGCTGCGAAAAAATTCAAGAAATGCCCTTACTGCAGCATAATAGGATTAGAGTCGAAAAGCAAAAGAAACATATTGGAAAACAAAAGTGTAATTGCTTTTGCCCCTTATGCATCAAGGTTTAATTTTGAAGCGTGGATTTTTCCGAAAAGGCACGTCAGGAATATAACAGAAATGTATGAAAACGAGCTGTACGATATGGCATTTGCGCTAAAAAAAATACTTCTAAAATTAAAAGAACTGAATGCCTCTTATAACTTTTTCCTGCATTACGCCCCAAAAGGAACAGATTTGCACTTCCACATTGAAGTAACTCCAAGAATTGGAAAATTCGGGGGCTTTGAATATTCAACAGGCGCGATAATAAATTCTGTAACTCCGGAAGAAGCTGCAAGGTTTTACAGGGGAAAATAAGAATAAACAGATTAATTAGTTAAAGTATATCCCGTTAATATTAATTGGAATAAAAAACCAAAAATCCTATTGAAATGGAAAACATAATTGGTGTTGATTTAGGCGGAACCAATATAAAAAGCGCATTAATTTCCCCAAAAGGAAAAATAATCAAAAAATACGAAACAGCAACAGAAGCAAAAAAAGGCGCAAAAGAAGTAATAAAAAACATTTTTTCTTCAATACAAAAAGTAAAATCCGGAAAAATAAAAGGCATAGGGATAGGAAGCCCGGGGCCAATGGACTACAAAAAAGGGATTATAAAAAGTGCTGTTGTTAATCTCCCGTTAAGGAATGTGCCTTTAAGGAAAATAATCCAAAAAAAATTCAAAATTCCAACTTTTCTTGACAATGACGCAAACTGCTTTGCGCTTGCAGAAGCAGTTTTTGGCCAGGGAAAAAATTATGAAAATGTTGTAGGCATAACATTAGGCACTGGGATTGGTGGTGGTATTGTAATAAACAAAAAGATATTCCATGGAAGAAGCAATGCTGCAGAGTTTGGCCATATGACAATAAAATATGATGGCAGTAAAAGCAGGTGCGGAAATCATGGCTGTATAGAAACCCTTGCAGCAGCAAGAGGTATTACTGCTGTTTACGGCAGCAGCAGTCCGCATCTTATCCATAAACTGGCCTTGCAGGGGAATAAAAAAGCTATTAGAACTTACGAAAAAATAGGCTATTATCTAGGCATAGGATTAGCAAACATAATGTATGCCCTTGACCCGGACATTATTGTTATAGGGGGAAAAATCTCAAATGCATGGAAATTATTCAGCAAAAGCATGAACAAAACAGTAGGAGGAAGATACTTTGCCAAACCATGCAAAATAGTGAAATCAAAATTAAAAGATGCTGGGATTTTGGGCGCTGGTGCGCTGGTTTTGTCATGAACAGTTATTTCCCAAAACAACTAAGGAATCCTATTTTTTAGGAGGCTGAAAAAATTCTGTGCAGTACAAGGAATCCGGACTTTCCCGTAAAGACTCTCTTTTGTTATAAAAATTTTCTGGAATACCTAATCTTTCAATATCACCACTAGTATAACCTACCCCACGCAATATCTTTTTAACACAAAAAAAACTGTAATTCAACTTCTCACGATAGACCCTAAAAATATCGCCAAGGTCCAGCCCATCTTCTTTCAATAAGTTACCGCATTCCACAGGGCTTGCATCCGCATAGTTGACTAGAGCAGTGATAATCTTACCATACGCTCCTAGTTTATCATGTTTATTTGCAAGTTCATTTGCACTTACTTTTTTAAGTGCCTCAAAATTATATTTAAGAGGCACTCTTTCCTCATAAAATAGTTCAGCTATATCATCAAAGCTAAATTTCCAACCTAGCTCATCAGATTTTCTTTTAAGTCCTATAGCAATGTCTCCATAATCTGCACCAATGTTTTTAGAGGCTTGTATAGTTTCGCTATAAGATGCCATACCCCAAGCTCCGCTTCCTTCCAAAATTATGCCGGTAATATCAACAGGGTTTAGGCCTTTTGTTTCTTTTAAATGTCTGCCAATGGCACTTAATCTGTTAAGTCCCAACGAATCCTCCCCTGCAACATGAACCGCCTTGTATGCTATTTTAGCGGCCTCACCAAAACTTGCATTTGTTCCAAGGTATATTGCATCAAAAATATCTCCTATCTGCTTTATACCCAACTCATCGAATAAAATATCAGCAATACCATCGCGTTTTACGCCTTCTCCCCGATTGTATAGTACACGGACAACCTCGCTAATTGGCGCTTTTAGTTTCTCCTGCAGTATTTTGGACGCATTTACTCGTAACACATAGATAATGCCATCATAATTTATGCTATATTTATCAAATACTTTCCAAATAGTACTATCATTCTCTTCAGAAGCACTCTTATTAAATACCTCCATTATTTCCCTTGATGCCTTTGCAACATTTTCTTCACCGGTTATTCCTGCTTCTTTTATTAAGTCATTAAGATAATAGGGCAAGGGGTTTATACCTTCTGTTAATACCCTAAATACACTATCATAGCCTGCTTGCAGGTCTAAATGTAAAATTTCAGCAAGCCTGCCTGGGTCTGTATCTGTTCCTTCAAGCAATACCCTTGAAATATCCTTCATACTGGCAATCTCCTTTAGGACTTTAGCGGTATCTAAATCAGAATAGCCTTTCTGCAATAAGCCTGTAGTAACTGCTAATAAAGGATCTTGAACTCCAGGATGCCTCTTCATAAGACCTTTTACGCCCCGTACTGCACCTTCGATTGTCATGAAAATCAAAAGAATGTAAACTTATATTTAAATGTTACTATTACAAGGTAGAAAATATAGCAACCAAAGACAAGATTTATTAGTGTTTGTTATATATTTATTGGTAGATTAACCCCATGTTAACCATTTGCTATTCCCAGCACAACTTTCATAAAATCCTTTCCAAGTAAAGCTCCCAAACTTCCATTACCACATTCTTTTTCTCCGAATTTTTTGAGATTATCAGCCTTAACATTGCCGCCATAAATTAAAACAGGAACAGGATCTCCGGAATGGTCTTTTTGGCTGCATGGGGTTGAATGATCTGCAGTAATTACAATCAGCCCGTCAAAATCTTTCAATCCAGCTAAAGCCTTGTCTATTTTTTCTATAAACTTCTTTTTTCCCTCGCAGTCTCCGTTTTCTCCGTAAATGTCAGTAGGCTTGATATGAACATAGGCAAAATCATAATCTTTCATTTGCTCTTTAGATGCTTTTATCTTAGCAACAACATCTGTATTTGGAAGCCCTGTAGCTCCCCTTACATTCACCAAATCCATTCCTGCTATTGCCCCTAAGCCCTTGTACAATCCAGCTCCTGCTATGCAGCATGATTTTAACCCATACATTTCCTTAAATGACTTCAACCTTTTGTAATATCCCGGGCCTCTTGTTAAAAAGTAATTTCCTCTCAGCTTCCCTTCCTTTTCCCTTTTGTCGTTTAAAGGATTTTTTTCCAGAATTTCATGGGACTTTTCCAAAAATTCCTGCAAAGCATCTGCTGTAAGCCTTGCCTCTTTGGTATCATCCAAAGGCGCTACCTTATTCACTTTATTGCCTTCCCACTCTTCAACAACATTTTCCTCGCTTACATAATGCACATCAGAATTGGATATTTTATCTGAAAGCCCTTTGCCCCTCATCACAATTATAACCCTATGCCCCGTTCCTGGCTTGACAGAAAATTTTACCCCCTTTATCTCCATTCCATCAAGTTCCTTGACAAATTCTGCTGTATCTTCTATTCTTCCTGCCCTTCTGTCCTTGACCCTCAGCTCCCTGTCAACTGTAGCCAAATTTGCCCTTACAGCAACATCGCCTTCCATAAGCTTAACGCCGACGCCAGCTGCCTCAATAGGCCCTCTTCCGGGGTAATCCTTTTTTAAATCATAGCCAAACAATGTTAAATGAGCCTCGTCGCTGTTGGGCCTTATCCCCTTTCCAAGAACATGCATTATTCCTGTAACCCCTTCTTCGGCAAACTTGTCCATATTAGGGGTATAAGCAGCCTCCAGAGGAGTTTTATTTCCAAATTCCTCAACAGGCAAATCCCCCATGCCGTCGCATATTATAAGGATTATTTTTTTCATCTTAAAACCTGGCAAACTTAGCCCTTTCCCCCAACTCTTCCTCAATCTTCATAAGCCGATTGTATTTTGCAGTCCTTTCGCTTCTTGCTGTTGCTCCAAACTTGCACTGCCCTGTTTCCATCCCGACGACAAAATCCGCTATAAAAGTATCCTCTGTCTCGGCGCTTCTGTGGCTGACTACAGACGTGCAGCCGTTTTTCCTTGCAAGATTTATGGCATCTATTGTTTCTGTTACTGTCCCTATTTGATTCAGCTTTATCAGCACAGAATTAATGGCTTTCATATCAATTGCCTTTTGAAGCCTTTTAACATTTGTAACTACAAGATCATCCCCCACTATCTGCACTTTTTCCCCTATTTTTTCCATAAGAAATTTCCATGAATCCCAGTCATCTTCAGCAAGTCCGTCTTCTATTGACGCTATAGGATACTTGCCTGCAAGCTCAGAATAGAAATCAGCCATTCCCCTTCCATCCAGGGCTCTTCCGTCAACCTTTAAATTATACTTTCCATTCTCAAAAAATTCGGATGCTGCCCCGTCAATTGCTATTTTTACTTCATCAAGGGGTTTGTAGCCAGCTTCCTTAATGCCCTCGACAATTACCTGGAAAACTCTCTCATTGCTTCCCAGGCTTGGCCCGTATGCGCCCTCATAGCCAACGTTAATGTTAAAGCCCTGTTTTTTCAGCACTTTGCCTATTGAATGGTATATTTCCGAGCCCCATCTGATTGCCTCTCTGAAAGTTTTTGCCTTGCAGGGCATGACCATGAATTCCTGAATGTCAGAGCTTTGGTCTGCATGCTTTCCGCCCTCAAGAACAAGCACCATCGGCACTGGCAAAATAATATTGTCATTGCCTCCAAGATTCGCTATATACTTGTAAAGTGGCATATTTTTCTCAGCTGCCCCGGCTTTGCATACAGCCATCGAAACAGCCAAAATCGCATTTGCTCCCAGCTTTGATTTGTTTTCTGTCCCGTCAAGCTTAATCATAAAATTATCTATTTCTTTCTGTTTTGTGCAGTCCATGCCGATAATTTTTTTGGAAATAATTTTGTTGACATTATCCACTGCCTTTAACACGCCTTTCCCATTATACCTCTCAGGGTCATTATCCCTCATCTCAAGCGCCTCATGCTTTCCTGTGCTTGCCCCGGAAGGAACCATTGCGCTCACAGAAAACCTTTCAGTAAAAACATCTGCTTCAACAGTGGGATTTCCCCTTGAATCAAGAACTTCTCTTGCTAACACCTTCTTAATTTCAGACATAAAACCACCCAGTCAAAAGTTAGAACAGAATGTTTATAAATATTGTGGAATCTCTTTTAGTAGTGGACTATTTTTAGGAAGGAATTGTTGCAGAAAATTTACGATCTTTTTTGTTTGAGTTATCAGTGTATCCATTTTGCCATCTGGATTTAAGTTATAATGACTAAGAAGATGTATATAGGAAGTAATAGCTAGTTCAGCAAATACAGACTCTTTTGTCAACTTAGACAATGCACTAGCAGCATCTCCTGCAAAACTGTATGCATGGGCAGAGTATTTTGGCTCTGTTTTTACTGTCATGTCAGCAGACAGCTTTTTAAGTTTATACCATTCCATCGCCCATAAAATATCACCAGTCACATTAAAAAGGGCTTGAGCAAAATTTCCAGCGTATGCAAGAAAGTGAGATTCCAGAGTCAATGTGCAATTCTCTGCAGAAGAGTCTGCACCAGTTCTAATTTTATTAATTCCTTCATTAGCAAAGTCAAATAGTTTCTTTAAATATTCATCTAAAGAACGTGGATCCGATTCCAAAATGTGATTTGAAACTTTGATTAACCTTTTAATAAAATAAATATCCCTCCCAGAAACACTAGTTACACTACCAAGGTAATTTATGACTCCTCTTTTACACAATTCTCCATTTTCCGGGGTTAACCCAGCATAATTGTAGCTCAATAACGTTTCCAAATCTGGAGATATACCGGGTTCTGGTGAGCTACTCGAGGTAACCATATTATTTAGGAATCAAATCCTGCTATATAAAAATTACCATTATTGAATAACAAACAAAATAAAATTTAACAAAGAGGCTATCGCTTAATTAATTTCCAAAAATTAATTAAAGTACCAAATACTTAAAGAATTCTTGGTTTATGAAAATAAAGTGCAGTTGGTAAGCTAAGGCGATTCGTTACTGTGGCTCTAGTAAAAAT
>JAHWGX010000091.1 GCA_019323655.1 Candidatus Woesearchaeota archaeon
AAATAGAAAGATAGAAATAGTATCTTTAATTGATTTTTCTTGCATTGTGGGTTACATACATGCAATGAGGCTAATCCTATTTATAGGTTAGCCTCATTTTCAGCTAAAAAGAATCTGCATCACGTACTTAGCATAATAGCAATCTTTTTATATTCTCAATTTTTATACAGGCTTTAGGGGCCTGTAGTCTAGTGTCCTTATGGCTAGAAGCTATGACGTCGCCTCGACAAAAAGCAGTCTGATAAGCCTGCTGTTTGAACCGGCGGAACCGGTATAATAGATTACTGGCGCTATGGTCAAGGGTTCAACTCCCTTCAGGCCCATTTAACGCAATGACTTTGCTGAAAATGAAATCAGAAATTTACCGCAAGACCATTTTCACCATTATTTTCTTAGTTCTGATATCAATATCCTTCCTCATCATAAAGCCTTTCCTTAATGCCGTGCTTGCTGGAATAATTCTCTCTTATGCGTTCTACCCCATCTATTTAAGAATCCATAAGAAAATTTCAAATAAGAATATTTCCTCCCTGATTGCATCTGTAATTGTTATTTTAGTGATAACCCTCCCTTTATTTTTTATGCTTAATACAATATCCCAGGAAGCCTATACAACATACCTGCTTTCAAAGCAGAAGTTATCAGGCGGGCAATTTCTGGAAACTTGCGAACCAGCTGACAAGTTAGTCTGCAAAACTGTGAACTTTCTTGCTGACAAAGCCAATGATCCGCAGGTAAGGTACTATATTGATACAACTATCAGAGGCGCCACAACAAGGATAACAAATAGCATTTCAGGCATATTATTCTCAATCCCTGTTTTCTTTTTGGAAGTATTCATTGTTATATTTGTCATGTTTTTTCTTTTTAGGGACGGAGAAATACTGGTTGAAAAAATTGAGCGCATTCTGCCGCTAAAAGCCGCATACAGAAGGCATGTCTTCAAAAGGGTAAATGAGATGTCTTATGCAGTAATCTACGGGAGCATACTGGTTGCGATTATACAGGGGGCTTTAGGCGGATTGGGCTTCCTGATATTTGGTTTGCCCTCACCTTTGCTTTGGGGAATAATCATGATTTTCGCTTCTTTGCTTCCTTATCTTGGATCATCAATTGTTTGGTTTCCGGCAGCTTTAATGCTCATATTCAACGGCTATATTAATCTGGAAACCAATCTGATTATCAAAGGGGTGCTGCTTATTATTTATGGCGTGTTTATTATAGGCTTGGCAGACAATCTGTTAAAGCCAAAAATAATAGGGGACAAAGGAGGTTTGCATCCTGTTCTTGTGCTGCTGGGGGTTGTAGGAGGTTTAAGCTTTTTCGGATTCATCGGAATAATAATAGGCCCTATAATACTGGCAATGCTTGTGACTTTTATTAAGATATATGAAGAGGAGAAGGGATAATAACTGCAATAATAAATAAATGCTGTTTATAAGTACAAGAACACTTATTTGGTAAAGAGCCCAATTCGCCACCATTAAAAAATATGTATTTAGTACATTAGTAGTTATGCGAAATTGCGAGCCAGTCTTGAAAATATTTCCAAATAACTAACAAAAGAGAAATAATATTTATGATAAAAAACAAAAAATGGATTTATGGAATTTTAGCAATTGCCTCATTAGTTCTTACCGGGATTGGTTTATTTCTGGCGAATGGGTGGGTTATAGTGCCAATCAATGAAGAAAAACATCTCGAAAAAGAAGCAGGTGTTTCTAATCCTGCCGTAGTCTATTGCAAAAATCTAGGTTACAAACTTGAAGCCGCCAACTGTATTTTTCCAGATGGAAGCAAATGTGAAGAGTGGAGTTTCTTCAGAGGAAAATGTGGTCAACAATTTACTTTCTGTGTTAAGCAAGGATTCTCAATAAAGAACCTAATTGATAATATGGGTACTTGGACTGCTGAATATGCTGTCTGTACTTTTGATGATGATTCTGAGTGTTTGGAGCAGGATTATTTCGAAGGTAAATGTAGTCGCTCTGAATGTAAAAAATGGAAAATGTCAGAGGGAGGATGTGTAAACTCTCAATGATTTTTGTGGGTCTCACAACTCAAATAGCTTAATAATTTGGTCCTAAAGGACTCGCACAACAGAGGTCCTAAATATATTATTAGCCAATAAAATAAATAAAAAATAATTTTGATTAAAAATAATGTCAAATAAAATTAACTGACAAATAAATAATAATAAAAATAACCAACCATCTTTTCTTCCAAAAATGAAACTTAAGGTAAAGGACGTAGACATCGCAACCGGAGGGCCCTTAGTTGCCATTCTGAATGAAAAGGACGCGATGAAGCTGGACATACACCATTCTGACAGGATCAAGATTAAAAAAGGCAAAAAAGTAGAGACAGTTGTTGTAGACATTGCAACCGGTCCCAAAACTGTAACAGAAGGGAGCATTGGAGCTTATGAAGAAGTTATAGGTTCCTTAAAATTGAAGAATGGGGACAAAGTCTCTATAGAGCTTACTCGCAAGCCGCTTTCTATAGACTCTATAAAAAGGAAGTTGGATGGTTACACCTTAAGCAGAAATGAGATCAATCAAATTGTATGGGACATTGTTAACAACAAGCTAAGCACTTCTGAGCTTACATACTTCGTTGCAGCATGCTACACAAATTTAATGTCCATAAAAGAGACAATAATGCTCACAAAGGCTATGGCCAAGCACGGCTATACATTAAAGCTCAACAGATACCCGGTAATTGACAAGCATTCCATAGGAGGGATACCTGGCAATAGGACCACGATGGTTTTGGTCCCAATAATAGCAGCTGCAGGTTTAACAATACCTAAAACATCCAGCAGGTCAATAACAAGCGCGGCTGGGACTGCTGATGTAATGGAAGTTCTTGCTAAAGTAACATTTCCGATAAAAAGAATGGAGCAGATTGTGACCAAAACCAATGGCTGTATTGTATGGGGCGGATCATTAAACTTAGCCCCTGCCGATGACAAAATAATAAATGTTGAAAGGACGCTTGAAATTGACGCTGAAAGCCAGCTTTTGGCTTCCATAATGGCAAAAAAATACTCTGTATCCAGCACACACATACTTATCGACATCCCCATAGGCAATGGCACTAAGGTAAGGGCTAAGCAGGAAGCTTTAAGATTAAAAAAGGACTTTGAAGCTATAGGAAAAAAACTCAGGAAGCATGTGAAGGTAATTATTACTGACGGCTCACAGCCAATAGGCAATGGAATCGGGCCTGCTTTGGAAGCAAGGGACGTCTTATGGCTGTTGCAGCGCGATAAAAGAAGGCCCTTGGATTTGGAAAAAAAGTGCATTTCAATGGCGTGTGAAATTTTTAGGATGGTTGGAATAAATGGGCATAAAAAAAAGATCCTGGAAATCCTGAATTCAGGCAGGGCTTACAAAAAAATGAAGGAAATAATAAAAGCTCAGCAGGGAAATATTTTTGAGGCAGAAAATATAAAAACCGGAAAGTTTAGGTATACTGTGCTGTCCAGCGAAACAGGCATAGTAAGAAAAATTGACAACAGAATAATTTCAAGGCTGGCAAGGATTGCAGGCGCTCCGGCAAACAAAAGTGCAGGGATTTACCTGTACAGCCATGCTGGGAGCAAAGTCAGGAGAGGTGATAAGCTCTTTACAATCTATTCCGAAAGCAGGCAGAAGCTGGATTTTGCTAAGGAAGCATTAAAAAAGACAAAAGCTTTTATTGTGAAATAAGGCCTAAATAAAAAAATGAAAAAAAGAGGGGTATTTTTGGTATTTCCCGTAATTCTTTTGCTTACTCTGATTCCCCCCGCATATTCAATCTATGAAGAGCTTGTTTATTCTGAAACTGTGGAGGACAAAGACGTTGTCAACATATCCGGAAGCATTTTTGAGTTTAGGATTGATCCTGCAAGCAGCAAAGTCTATGTAGAGATAGATGTTTCTGCAGTAATAGTCTCAGCATGGGAATGCAAAATAAAAGATAAGTGGGATATATGTATTGAAAATATCTCTTTCTCTTACAGGAATTACACAGCTTATTATGATGTGTACAAGGCCCTCGTAGAAGTGTATCAAATAAAATCAAATATAAACCTGACCAGCACAATGGGGCAGGAAAATCTTCTGATAGGAGAAGAGACAAATGCAGAGCTGGCTATCGGGAATAGTGCGGACATTGTTGCAGAAAATGTCACAGCCGCAGTTAATATTCCGCCTAATCTTTTTGCGTCAGGAGTGGAAGGCTGTAAGAGGAGTTTGGGCAATATCATATTCACTGGAGAAGTTTACCCGGGTCAGATAAAAAAATGCACTTATAATCTTAAAGCCTTGTCCGGAGGAGATTTTGAATTGGCTGCCAATGCCACCTATTTTGACGGCATAGAAAAGAAAAGCCTGACCTCAAACAAAATAAGCGGAAAGGTCTATAACTACTCATTGGAAATAGAGCCCAAATTTAATAAGAGCAGCTTTGATATAAATGAAAAATTTAACCTGACAATAAAGATTGAGAATACCAATGATGATTATGATTTAAGCATAACCAACTTGAATATAAAAATACCTGAAGGGCTTTTATTGTTAAAGAATCCCAGGGATACAAGCGGCAATAGCAAGCTAAGAAGCTGGAGCGGCAATTTAGCTTCAAAAGAAAACAAAACCTTTTTGTTGGAGCTTCAGGGGCTTAGAACTGGAAATTACTCTGTCCTGACAAAAGCAAGCTATAAAATAGGCAAATTTTTCAGAACAGCGGAAAATAAAGCTAGTATAGAGGTTTATTGCAATTGCCCTTTTATAAGCCATGAATTTTCCCAGCAAATTGCCGTGCCTGATCAGAGAATCTCTCTTAAAGCATTTCTAAGTAATCCAAGCCGGATCCATGATTTTAGCGATGTTAAAATCGATTATGCCACAGATATCCCGGATATACAGGATTTTTCAGCAACATATCCCAGGATAAAACCCTACGAGAGCATAAAAATTTTTGATTCACCAATAATCACCCCCCCTATAAATGAAATTTACCATTTCAATATAACTGCTGTTTATGAATCGCCAGCCGATCAGGTTTTCATTGTCAGGGACAATATTGTTATTAAGATTCCGGTGAAAGAAGAAGAAATTGCAGAGGAAGATGCAGAGGAAGAAATAGAAGCAGAGGCTGAGCAGCAGGAAACTGAGGAACAGGAGTCTTCAGAAGAGGTTGCTTTAGGTGCAGAAGAATCTGAAGAGGAAACTCCAGTTCAGGAGGAAGAAAATATCAGCAGTGATGAATTGCCTTCAACAACCTTGGCAGGAAATATTTGGGGGGCTATTAAACCCTATAAGATAATTGTTTACATAATAGGCATAATTTTGGTTCTGGTAGCAGTAATTATAATCAAGCGGAAAAAGAAGGACAGAGACATGGAAAAGATATTAGAGCAGTACATGTAAAATACGAATTCTATATGCAAGTAAAAGTACGCCGACGCCCGGACTTTCACCATTTCTTTTCATTGCGAAGCACGAGCCACCGAACGAAGTGAGTGTGGCTCTCTTTCTTTGCCCATTTCTTTTGAAAAGAAATGTTTTGAACCGGGATACCCTTGCGGGAATCAGCTCTCAAGGCTGACGCAATGCCAGGTTATGCGACGTCGGCATAGAAAGAAAAAAGCTGTGTGTGATTAAATAGTTTTCGGAAACATGCTTTTGTATGTGATTTATAGCGCAGTTAAACTTCTTTCATACTTCTTTATTCTTTATTCTTGTAATTATCTTAAGTATTATAAACAGAATAACCATGGTAACAAAAATTGTCCAGCCGAGAGTTAAAGCAGCCCTTGCCTGCCTAACATTTTCAGGTGTAGACACATGCTCATCCACAGTCTCTTCTTGTTCTTCAATGCTCCCCCAGTTAAATTTCTCAATCAGATAGGGCCTTAATACCAAACCCAGATAAATAAGGACTATAAAAAATCCTATAGTAATCAGAAAATGCAGTTCAAAGGATTTTTTCCCCATCTTAATGCTGCTTATTGAATTACCCCTTTAAATTTTTTTCTATAATTGCCCTCTTCTAACGCTTATATGGCAAAGCCAAGACCGTCACCGCCAGCATTTGCATTGACAACGATGTTTTGAGTTGTTAATGCAGGCGGTGGCGAGGCAGGGGACGCTCCCTGCGGGATGCCAAGTAGGTCTTGGCTTTGCGTAATTTACAAAAGCTTTAGGGAGTTGGCAGATACTGCGATTCTGGCTTAGGCAGATTAAATCAGCTCATTCTTTGAGCTCTAAAGAGAATTTTTTGCCCTCTCTTTTCACGTTTATCCTCTCTGCCAACGCATGGGAGATTATAGGCAGCGCAATTGTAGCGTCGCAATAGCATTGGATATACCTTCCCTGTTTGGTTTCTTTGCCCCATGACACAGCCTCGTCAAAAGTGCATCCGGACAAGCTTCCCCACTGCGGGCTGTCTGTGGTAATCTGCACAGCATATTTGTGCGGATAATAGGTTTCATCTTCAACCCCCTTTCGGCTTTGCGTGCTTCTCCTGTTTGGCACCTTCCTGTCAGGGTACAATAAATCAGCAGTTACAGCAAACAGCTGGATAAAGTCCTTTGGGACTCCTCCTCCGATATAAACAACACCAGTGTCGTTTACCTTCTCACTTAGTCTCATAAACTCGATATAATCCTTTACCCCGTCTAGAACCAATTCAAAGCCCTTGCTTTTTGCTATCAGGGCCGCATCGCCATAAGGGCTGTCAATAATGGCAGGGCAAAACACAGGCACATTATGCTCTGCAGCCGTAGCTACAATGCTCTTAATCTCCTTATTATGCAGCCATTTCCCGAACAGGTATAAAAATTCCCTGGATGAATATTTGTGCTTTTGGTCCAGGGTCAGAATAAACTCTGCAATCATCTCTGTCATTTTCATGTAGTCATCTTCCCTGCCAAACAGGTCATAATACCTGTTTAAGCCTTCCTTGAAAAATTTTTCATCATCTACTCCAGGCTTGCACTGGTAGTAGCTGAAGCCCATTGCCTCTACAATGTCCTCGGAAATATTCGCTCCTGTAGACACTAAAATATCAATATAATGGTTCTCTATCAGCCAGTTTATTATTTTCCATTGCCCTGTCGTGGATAACGAAGCGGCATACCCAAACAGTATTGTTGTGTCTTTGTCCATTATCATCGCCTCAAGAACTTCAGCGGCTTCTGCTAGGCTCCTGCCCTGAAACCCTGTCTTAGCCATTTCAGAAAGAATTTGGGAAATCTTCTTGTCCGCATCTGGGCTTATAGCTGTAACTTTTTTTTCAAAAAAATTCTCACTCATGTCGTACCACCTGAAAAAAGAAATTTTAGCTTGCTTTAATAACTTTTTGTTTTTATTTCTTCTTGCTTATCGTCTCCAGTTCCTCTGTTTTTTCCATTTCCAGGAATGCATTGGCAAGCTGCTTTCCCCCTACAACCTGGGGAAGAACAACTATTTTTGCCCCGACTTTGTGCAGCCTGTCAACCGCATGCTCGTCTTCCGCTTTTGCTGCTAAATCCAGCTTCGGGTTAATGTCGGTAGCAGTCATTATAAGGTATATGTTTTCAGAGTCTTCACCCAAAGTTGCTATCAGCCCTTTTGCTTTGCTGATTCCAGCCTTTTTCAAAAACTCCGGGTCTAAGGCATCACCCTGCAAGATCGACTCTCCGCTTGAAATCAAAGCAGTGCATTTCTCAGGACTTTTTTCTATTATAACATACTTTTCCTTTTTTTCTTTTAAAGCATTGCAGACATATTTTCCAAGTTTTCCGTAACCGCAGACAATAATATGGTCCTTTTCCTTTCTCATTCTAACCAGGCCTCCTTTTATCCCTCCGAGTAATAATCTTGTTTGGCCTTCTATAACAGCACCCCATATAAATATGGCAATATAAAACACAAGGCCAATTCCAAAAGCTAATAGCACCATAATCAGGATTTTGCCATAGAAAGTAGTCACTTCATACTCCGCTCCTACAGTAGTGACTATCAGTATTATTTGATACAATGAACTAAATAAATCAATGCCTTCAATTAAGCTGAAAGCATAGGAAGCTGCCGCAATAAGTATTCCAAGAAGAACAATACAGAATATCAAGTTTCTGATATTGGTATTTGCCATTACTCACCTCTTTTTATTGATTTGTTTCTATATTCATTATTAAATCTTTTGCTTGAAAAATATTCATATTAGTGTAAAGCAAACCTTAAAAGTATGCGCAAGGGGCTGTGCCTGATTTAGGGGAGGCGGGTGGGCAGAATAATAAAATGATATTAATCAAAATGGTGCGTGTTGTTAATGCAGCATCTTAGCAGAGTGTTATCATGGTAGCCCATTTTTACTTTAGTTCCGCTCTGGCGCAGCCCCTAAAAAATATTTGCTTAGGAAACTTACTTTACAATTAGTAAAGCTTTTTAAGTGCGTTATATTTACCGGCACTGTAAGATGGCAGACCCCATAATCATAGGCTCGCTTGCTTTGGATTCACTGGAAACCCCTTTTGGCAAGGTTGAAAATGCAGTCGGAGGCTCTGCCTGTTATGCCTCTATTGCAGCAAGCTTTTTTTCCAATCCAGGGATACTTTCAATTATAGGAAAAGACTTTCCAAAAAAGTATATGGAACTCCTAAGCAGTAAGGGAATAGACACCCAAGGGGTTTTATTGGGAGAAAAAACATTCAGGTGGCAGGGCTTCTACGAGTTTGATATGAATGAGGCTAAGACTTTGAGGACAGAGCTAAACGCGTTGGAATCTTACAAGGTCGAAGTCCCGGAAAAATACAAAAAGGCAAAGTATGTTTTTCTTGCAAATATAGACCCTGAACTGCAGTTGGCAGTAATTGATGCAATGGATAAGCCGGATTTAATCGTCATGGACACAATGAATTTTTGGATTGAGCATAAAAAAACCCAGCTTATGAAAGCAATAAAAAAAGCAGATGTTCTTGTTTTGAACGATGCTGAGGCAAGGCAGATTTTCAACACGCCTAACTTAGTAAAAGCCGCAAGTGCAGCCTTGAAGCTGGACACCAAAGCAGTTATTATAAAAAAAGGGGAGCATGGCGCATTATTATTCACAGACAGCAGGCATTTCAATGCGCCGGGATACCCCCTGGAAAACATAAAGGATCCTACAGGGTGCGGCGATTGTTTTGGAGGGGCATTTACAGGCTACATGGCCAAGACAAGGGAATTAAGCGATGCCAATATGAGAAAAGCGGTTATATACGGCAGCATAATAGCTTCCTATAATGCAGAGGGATTCTCAATAGAAAGATTGCAGAGCATTAATCATGGCGATATAGAAAAAAGGTATAATGAATTTAAGTCAATAAGGGAATTTTAGCCAAAAAATGCGCCTTATCTACAACAAAATATTTCTTAAGCACAAAAAAAGCAAGCACCCTGAGACTCCAGAAAGGCTGCGGTATTTTGACAGGCATCTGAAAGAGACTAAGCTGGAAAACGGGGAAAAATATCTTGAGTTAGTTTATAACAAAGATTACATCAAAAACGTAAAAGAGCATTCTGAAAAAGAAGCTTATCTTGATGAGGATACATACACAAACAAATACAGCTATGAGTCGGCATGCTGTGCTGTTGCCGCTGCAATACTCGCAGCAAAAGAAAATAATTTTGCATTGGTAAGGCCTCCGGGCCATCATGCAACTGCAAAAAAGGCTATGGGTTTTTGCCTTTTCAACAATATCGCAATTGCTGCCAAAAATTTAGCAAATCAGGGAAAAAGGGTTTTTATTGTGGATTTTGATTCCCACAGCGGAAATGGCTCCCAGGAAATTTTTTATAATGCCGATGAAGTGCTGTTTTTGTCCATCCACCAATTTCCGGCATATCCCGGCACAGGGTGGTTTGAAGAGATTGGGCAGGGAAAGGGCGAGGGTTTTACCATCAACGTGCCATTGCCCCCTTATGCAGCAGATGATTTGTTTTTGGAAAGTTTGAAAGCCATACTGCCTATTGCAAAAGACCAGTTTAAACCGGATATTGTTGGAGTATCTGCAGGCTTTGACGGGCATCATTCAGATCCGCTCTTGCAGTTGAATTTAACTTCCAACGCCTATTACCAGGCAGGAAGAATGCTCTCTGACAATTTCAACAATATTTTTGCCTGTTTGGAAGGGGGATACAATATAGAATTTCTCCATAAAAACATACTTGACTTTGTTAACGGGGTAAACCAAAGCCCGCAGCAGTTTCCCGAGCAGGGAACAGCCTCGGATACCGATGTTAAGAATGACTTCAATTTGAGAATAGGCCTGTTAAAAGAGAAGCTTAAAAAATATTGGATTCTATAATCTGTTTAGAGAGCAAATCTTGCCCAAAATGTCCATCAAGCAAAACATAAAAAATCTTAGAGAAAATCTGCCTAAAAATGTAAAAATCCTCGCAGCAACAAAAAAAAGAAGTGCAGCGCAAATTAGGGAGGCTATTGGCGCCGGAATAAACATTTTTGGGGAAAATTATGTGCAGGAAGCAGAAAAAAAATATACAAAAATAAAAACAGGTAACAGCGGTATCCGCCTATACTTTATAGGGAATTTGCAAAAAAACAAAATAAACCGCGCTTTAAAGCTGTTTGACGTTATAAATATTGATTCCTACGAAACAGCTTCCGAAATAAGCAAAAGGGCCAATAAAAAAATTAAGGTAATTATTGAGGTAAACATTAGCAAAGAACCCAGCAAACATGGCTGCAAAACCAATGAATTAACGGCTTTAATTAAAAAATTATCAAAATTAGAAAACATTGAAGTTAAAGGCTTAATGGCAATGGCGCCTTATTTTAAGGGCGCTGAAAAAACAAGGCCTTACTTCAAAAAAATGAAATTGCTCTTCAGTAAAATCTCAAGCTTAAAGCTCAAAAATATAAACATGGATATTCTATCTTTGGGAATGTCCCACGACTATAAAATAGCAGTCCAGGAAGGCTCAAACTTAATAAGGGTTGGCTCATTGATTTTTGATTAGTGGCATAGAAATCAGAAATCTTCTTTTATATTTGCTGTTGTTACCATTGTATATGTCTGCCTTATGCCTTTCTGCTCTTTCCTGAATTTTAATAAAAAATCGTTAAAATCTTCAACATCCCTGAACTTCAATTTTAAAAGCAGGTCGTATTCTCCGGTAATGCCAAAAACCTCTTTAACATGCTTGTTGCTTATTATTTTTTCATTGATATACTGTGTTGTCCCGCCTTTTACCAGCATAAGAACAATAAAGTTTTCTTCCACAGCCTTGTTGTTCAGTTTTAAGGTGAACTTTTCAATTACTCCCTCTTTAACAAGCCTTTTAATCCTTTCATGGACCGTGCTCGGCCTTATCCCTGTCTTTTTGGAGATATCCCTAATTGCTGACCTGGAGTTATTCTTCAAAATGTTGATTATCAGGTAATCCTTCTTATTCAGCATTTTAAGAATGCTCCCTGAGCTGAAGAATCATAAAATGTTGGGGGTGTCCCAGAGAGCATTTCAAAATTAGTTTGTCCAACTTATTTATATATTTTTCCATTTTAGTCCAATTTTTTTAAAAAATTCCGGACAAATTATATATAAAAAAAGAAAAAATATATAAAAAATAACAAACACTCTAGTAAAAGGTGATGAGCATGTCAGAAGAATATTTTGTTAAGGACATTAAGCTTGCAGAGCAGGGCAAAAAAAACATAGAATGGGCGGAGATGCAGATGAGCGCTTTGCTTGAAGTAAAAAAGCGCTTTGAGAAAGAAAAGCCCTTCGAAGGAGTAAGGATAGGAAGCTGCCTCCATATAACTAAAGAAACTGCTGTTTTGATAAAAACACTTATTGCTGCCGGTGCAGATGTTGCAGCATGCTCATGCAACCCGTTAAGCACCCAAGATGATGTTGCAGCCGCTTTAGCCAAAGAAGGAATCAAGGTTTATGCATACAAAGGAGAGACCAAAGAGGATTACTACAGATTTCTGAACAAGGTAATAGAATTTAAGCCGCAAATAACAATTGACGACGGCTGTGACTTGGTAAGTGAAATTCATAAAAATCATAAAGAGTTAATCCCAACCATTATTGGTGGCTGTGAGGAAACAACAACCGGAGTCATAAGGCTGAGGGCAATGGAAAAAGACAGCGCGTTAAAATACCCTATGATAGCGGTTAATGATTCAAATACAAAGCACCTCATGGACAATTTAAAGGGCACCGGCCAGTCAACAATAGACGGGATATTGAGAGCAACAAATGTCCTTCTTGCAGGAAAGAACTTTGTTGTATGCGGTTATGGAGAATGCGGCAAAGGTGTGGCAAAAAGGGCAAAAGGAATGGATGCTAATGTTATTGTTGCAGAGGTTGACCCATTCAGGGCTTTACAGGCAGCGATGGACGGTTTTAGGGTCATGCCGATCGCAGAGGCATCAAAACTGGGAGATGTTTTTGTAACTGTTACCGGAAATAAGAATGTTATAGATATCAGCCACATGGAGTCAATGAAAGACGGCGCAATACTGGCAAACTCTGGGCATTTTGACGCTGAGATTAATATAAATGGGTTAAAAAAAATAGCCAAGAGCCAAAGAAAAATAAGGCCGTTTATGGACGAGTTTACATTAGGCAACAAAAGAATATTCATACTTGGCGAGGGCAGGCTTATCAATTTGTCTGCTGCTGAAGGGCACCCCTCAACAATAATGGCAATGTCATTCATAAACCAGTCTTTTGCCTGCGAATTTTTAGTCAAAAACCAAGGCAAATTAGAGCCAAAGGTATATGTTTTGCCGAAGGAAAAAGATGATGAGGTTGCAAGACTGCAGCTAAAGGCAATGGGAATAAAAATTGACACAATGACCGATGAGCAGAAGAAATATAGCGAGTCTTGGCAGGAAGGGACTTAATCAACCCAGTTTTTTATTCTTCTTGACAAAACCCATCAAATATTCCGGTTGAGTATAATACTCTGCCATTACCCTGCCTACAGTGTCAACCGTATTTATATTTTGCTTGACAAGCCATTTGAGTATAGCCTCTTTTTCCTGCAAGGATTTTTTCAGCTCGTTTTTTGTAAAGCCTGTAAAAAGCTCTATTGTGCTAAGCAAGCTTTTTGACTTGTTTATTTGGTTTAGTTTTCCGGATTTTATGTCCAGTTGTATCAGAACATTTGGCTCTGTGTTAGGCAGTATTTCAGAAATCTGGAATGTCTTCCTGATGCCAGTTCTTCTGTTCCTGTACTGCACTATAATCATTGAAATTGCCGGCAGCATTGTTTTTGGTATCTCTATAGGGGGATTTGTAAGCCTTGTTATAGTCTCTCTTGCATCGTTTGCGTGCACAGTTGCATAGACAGAATGGCCGGTATGAATAGCTTCAAAAAGCACTTCCGCTTCCCTTTTTCTCCTTATCTCTCCAACCAAAATCCTGTCAGGCCTCATTCTTAACGAATTTACAAGCAAATCAAGCATTGAAATTTCCCCCTTTCCCTCTGGATTGGGCAGCCTTGTTATCATAGGAACCCAGTGAAGGAATTTAGGAAGCTGTATTTCCCTTGTATCTTCTATGCTTATTATCCTTTGGTTAGGGGGAAAAAAATTCGCAACAACATTAAGCATAGAAGTTTTTCCGGTGGCGGTTCCTCCGGATATTAATGATGAAAGCTCATATTGGACTCCCAGCCATATTAAAGCAGCCGCGCCTGTTGATATTGTCTCGGATTTTATGAAATCCGTTATCGTCCAGGGCTTGGCAGCAAATTTCCTTAGAGTTATGGTGTTGCCCTCAACAGATATAGGCTCTAAAGTTGCATTTACCCTGTCTCCAGTTCCGAGATGCGCATCCATTAGCGGCTCAAGTATTGTTATTTGCCTTCCGACTTTTCTGCCAATCATTGAAGCATAGTGCCTTATTTGATCCTCGCTCTGCATCTTTATGCTTGTTTTTAGCCACCCGTATTTAACATGGTAGACCCAGATAGGCTCCTCCTCGCAATTTACAGCAATCTCTTCAAGATTTATATCGTCCATGAGGATTTCAATTGAGCCCAATCCTAAGCTTTTCTGCGCCAGGTAGGACTTTAGAAAGCCGATTACCTTCTCATTTGCGTCAGGAAAATGCTTGTTAAGCAGAATTTCTATAGCCTGGGCAAATCTTTTTTCTATAACCCCTGTTTCTTTTGTGCTTAATATGTCTGCCATCCCCAGGCTTACTTGGGAAGTCAGTTCCTCCATTACTTTTTCCAGGACTATTTCAGTGTTTTTGCTTATCCCGGAAATAGAAACATCATAAACAGGGACAAATTCATTCTTTTTTTTGTATATCTTTATGGTTATGGGTATATCCCCCGAATTAAAATTGTAAGTGGAAATAATTTTTACGCCTTCCTCTCCAATTTTCATGGCATCTAAAGGAGCCTGTTTCTTTTTAATTCCATGCCGCGCTTTTATTTTCAAGATAACACCTCTTTTTTTACATGCCGGAACTTTTGTTTTAAAATAGTTTTATTTATTTCCTGAATGCAATAACCTGCAATGCTTTTAGGCTTGCTATCTTAAAACCGATCCTAGCTGTTTTAGCTCTTTTTCAAAAGTTTTCTTTTTTTCATCAACTTTCCTAAATCTTTCTTCTAACTCTGCTATCCGGTCTCCAACATCAGCGCTTTTAGAGCTTAGCTGGAATGCCTTGGCCCTCTTTACAAGCGCAATCAGCTCATTTTGCAGATCATTTCTGTCCTTGTTGACTTTTTCAATTATATTCATCACTCCAACTTTTTTCTTAAAAAGCAGTTTCATTTTTTTGGATGCCCTTTTTACTCCGCTCAGCTTTTTTTCTTTAGCCATTATCTTGTTTATTATTGCGTCCTGCAGCTTCTTTATTTTTTCTGCCTGGTTTTTGCTTTCATTTGCCAAAGCCTCTATCAGGGTCTTTTCTTTTTCTATCAGGTCTTTTGCATTCTCTGCCATAAGGTTGAGCTTTCCTATGTTTCTTTCACTAACCTTAACAGCCACCTCTTCCTTTTTAGCCCTCCCTTCAACCTTTTTAATAAAGCTCTTCAGGCTTCTAAGCCGGTCTTTAATGATTTTCTCGCTTTCTTCTATGGAAGCCGCTTCAAGCTTCCCTTCTCTCAGGACTTCTTTCTCTTTTTTTATTCCTGCCAGCAGGTCTTGGTACTTTTTTTTCTCCGTTAAAATCTGTTTTGTTGTCTGCTTAAGCTTATCAACAGAAGTTGTTTTTTGTTTTTCAATTTGCTTGTCCAGCTCTATTTTCAGGTGGTCATATTTTTTCAGCTCTTCAAGTTCACTTTTTACGCTTTCTATATCCAGGCCAAACTCGCCTTTCAGCTTGTCGAACTCTTCCTTTAGTTTTTTCAGCTTTTCTGATTCCCTGTCAAGAAAACTCAATGAAACTTCCGCTTTTCTTACAAAAACATCCCTCTTGCCGGAAAATTCCTTTGCCTTTTCCTGCACATCTTTTTTTGTGACTTTTCTCGCAACTAAAAACGGTTTTGTAAATTTGTATTCTATGTTTATAATTCCCTCCTCTTCCAGAAAATCAGCCCATTCCATTACAACACTCATGCCCACCCCAAGCTCTTTTGCAGCATCATAAGAAGAAATTCTTCCCTTTGAATTCACCAGCTTGACTAGCTTGTCAACACCGGTCTCTATGATGGAGTCTGTCAATCCCATTTTGATGATTTAACGCGCATATAATTTAAAAAGGTTTCTATCTTTAATTTTAAGTAGCCTTACTCCCAAACCCTTATCTCAACTATAGCCGGGCCCCATAATGAGGGAACATTTGAAATAATAATTGTGTTTATTTCCATATCATCCTCGCTTATTAAAATGTCTAAATCTCCGTCATCATCAAAATCCAATAGCTCAAATATTCCTGCAGCTGCAACTTGCTCGGAGTCGTTAATGCTGTAGACAGCAACGGTCGAGTTGTACACGCATTGGTTGGCGCCTCCGTAGTCTTCCGGAACTTTTACGGTTTTTTCTCCGCTTTCATCTGTTTCAACTTTCCAGGTGCACCCTTCAGACTTCCCCACAACCGGGCTGTAGCTTATGCTGTTGGGTATGAAAAAAGTATTCCCCCCATAAGAAACAACGGGCCTAGCTGCATAGTCAGATCCAAAATGCAGCGAAAAACTATTTTGCCCAGCAGTTACGCTTCCTTCTGCTGAATTTTTTGTATAGCCGAATCTGGCAAATGCTGTAATAAAGGGATCCGTGCCTGGGTTGCCTTCGATATGCCTATACAGATCTATACCATTTGCTTGCGCTATTTGATCTGCATCCGCTGCCATGCACCACCCAATAAGGAAATCTGAATAAGCGTGAGTTGCACTGTCTGGAACATTAAAGCCCCATCCAACATCGCGATAGGAATTCCCGCACCACCCCCACCCCGTGGGATTGCTCTGGGAAACAACATCAATTGCCTGGCTTATGTCTATGGACCCGAAAGGCGCATCTTCCCGGTCTCCTTCTATTATCACGCTTGAATTGGGGAATATTGTTACATTTCCGCTAATTGGCCTAAAGTCAAAGATGAAATAAAAGTAAGAATCTTTTAAGTCATTATAGCAAATCCCGTTTGCATTTAAGCTATTCAAAATTTCATCATTACTCCATTCTGCCATTTCATTTACAACAGATTTGCTTCCGATATCAAACTCATTTCCTTCTAGCCTGAAACTGAGATAAACTTCTGCCGCATTTACGCTTAAGCTTACATTCATCCTGCTGATGTCAACATTTGGTGCAAATACAGGCTTTTCATAGTCGCTTATCCTCCCATCTGCATAAACAACTGCAAGGGGAAAAATAGTTTTGTTATCCCATGTGTTGAACTGCTGGGTTTTGTAGGTTATTACCACATGACTGGTGCCGTCATCGCCCGCGCAGCCGCCATAGGAGCTAACATCCTGCTCGTACACCACCTTGTTAGTTCCGTTTGTAAAATCTCCTTCAAGATTTTTTATTCCCTCCTCACTGGGGATGCCGCTGAAAACAAGATTGTCATTAACGTAAGCATTGACGCTGGTTCCTGATATTGCAGGAACTATGAACCATGTTGCATTTGTAACATTTGCGTCATTAGGAAGTTCTATGGAATACTCTATTGAGACTTTATCTGTATTTGAAGGGTCATACCAGCTGTTGTAGCATGGGGCTATAACATCAAATGGGTATAATTCTGTATTCTTTTTTGAAGCAATTTTTCCAAGAATAGCTCTTGATGCAAAGCCTTCTGTAGGCTTCTCCTTTTCAATTCCGCTTATAATCTTTCTGGATGATACCAAGTTTCTTGTTATGCTTTTGTTTCTTAAGTATATCTCCTCTTCATCAACATAAACCCCCAATCCGAAGCGCGAGGGTAGTAAGGAACCGCTTATATTGCCGACAAAGTTTTTTGCAAGCTCTAATTCGCCTTCTGCCCAAAATTCCCCTATCTGCTCCAAAATTGTGTTGTTAGCCTTAGTTATAAATCCGGAGCTTATAAGCCCTTTTACATAGTCATTGTCCAAATCATTTACCTTGAGGTTTGTAAAGACCCTTACAATATCCTGCGACAAGGAAACTACAGGGGCTTTCTCAGGCTCTGATACATAAACAGAAGATACAAGAAGTATAACTCCAAATATTATCCCCGCAGCCAAAATTGCGTCTATCGTGAAGAATATGCCTTTTTTCTTGTTCTTGGCCAAAATCCATGTCCCTTTCATTGTCTTTAAACCCATCTAGATTATTTTGCCTGATTATATTGTCAGGTTTTGGACTTCATATGTTTCCAAATGCCCGCTGTCAAGCTCAAACCATTCCGGAGTATTATTAATCCTGTAGTTTACTGTGCTTTGAGTGCCAAAGTATATATAATCAACTGCGCTTTTGTCCTTTATTGCAAGCCCTTGATCCTCAAACTCACCAAGGTTTACTAGACTTTCAATGCCAGTAGAAGAGTTTGACAAAATGCCTTGCAGCCTCATCAAAAAGTTCGGGCTTCTGTTTGATTCTATGTAATAGGAATTATTAAGGTGTATTAGCAGATTACTTATATCCCCCTCATCAACAAAATCCGATATAGGGCTCTTTATTATTGCGTTTGTCACTCTGCCCCTGCTGTTTATAACATACAAAGGATCCTCAAAATTTTCTATGCTTACCTTTATTGTTATACTTTTATTCCTCTTCCACGAGGACGTATTTCTCTTGTCTTTTACTATGATATTCAAGTCAACACTTGCACTGACAGACCAGGGGTCAGTCTGGTTTATGCTCACATCCAATATTGTGAAATTGACAAGAATTCCTATCCTATCAGCCTGTGTTTCTATCTTGTCCACCCAGTCTGTAAAGGTGCTTTCTTCCATAAGGCTCAATTCTTGGTTGTTTAAAGTTCCTTGGATAACCAGCTCATTAAAGCTGTCTTCTATGTCCCCAATAAAAGTTCCGTTGTTTGCGATATGCTGCCCCATGCTTGCGAAAGCCCTGAAGCTTGCTATAAACAGGCCTTTTTCCAGGTCCTGCTCAATATCTCTGATAAAATTGTTTACGCTGTTTATTCTTATTCCGATAACATTTGCCTCTTCCCTCATTTCATAAAGGTTGTAAGCCTTGAATGAGAGTATTATCACTATCGATAATGCTATTGCTGCAAATGTAAAAAAAATCCCTTTTTTGTTTACTGCCATAGGTAAACCACCATTTTTACTATATCGGAATCATAGATAAGCATCCTCTCAAATCTTGCCAGATTTTCCCGGCCTATATTGCTGATATTAACAGGCAGGCATATGGCGTTGGACCATCTCCTTGCCGAGTTTTCTATGATTTCCTGAAAATCTCCGGCAAGATAATTTGCATCAAAGTCGCTGAAGAATAATACTTTGCCTGCCCCATAAGGCCATCTGGCAAGGGCTATTTTTCCGTTTGCTTTAATATCGTCAAACTCAACCCACGTTTCGTTGAATCTCGCAATATCTATCATATCCTCCCCAATTCCATCATCAACTATGTAAAATGCCTGGCGAAATATTATATTATCCCTCTCTTTAAATATTACAAAGGGGTCATCATTAACAACCGTTGCCAGTCTGTCACTTACAGAAGTGCCTGATATTTTTTTAAAAGTGACTCCAAATCCATCGGAGTTCTGGCTGTTTCCCATCTCCCCGCCTAAAAATAACACCCCTCCGTTATTGAGCCAGGGAACTGCGGCAGCTACAAAATTATTGAAATCGGCATCAGGCCATGTAGGATGCTCAATAGCGACAAAGTCATAATTATTGATATTATTCATTAATGCAGATTGGTCATTAACCCCTACTGTAGCCCCGTTATTCTTATCATAATACACATCAGCTTGAAATATTTCTTCCATAAAGTTTTTTAGATACTCCTCGCATGGAAACCCGCAAGATCCGGCATAATAATAAGCGGATCTTAGGTCATAAGTAAAATTCACTTCCCTCATTCCGGTTCCGCAAAACCCTTCAATGTTCTGCACATCCCCGCTTTCATTCACAAAAAATAAAACATAGTCATATACTGTCCCAAACAGTTTTTTAGTTTCGTCATAAGGGAGTTGTTTTAAATTAAGGAATTTTGTTTTGTTTATTCTTTGGTCATTATTGGTTATTCCTATGCTTCTGACTGTGTCATTGTCCCAGTCTTTTGGAAAGCCCTCCAGTAAAAGTGAGGACGATATTGATTCTGCATCAGAAACCAGACTCTTTGCTGTCAAAGCATCTTGTTTTGATATGTTTGCTGTATGCATATAAAACGCAATGAGTATAAGTGAAAATACAAGCATTCCAATGACAAAGTCTGTAAACCACATCTGGGCCGAGCGATTTTTCATTTTAGACCTTTCTACTTATTTATCCATATCTGTCCGTTTATATTCTCAATTTTGTTGCTGCCTTTTGTGAAATTCCCGATAACATTGGGTATCGCAGCAGAAAAAACTGCTTTTGAAGAATTTATTGTTATTGTGCTGTTTCCTGTTGTTATGTAGTAATCTAAGGTACTTTCTAGCTTTTCCGGAAGGTTAAATCCTCTTTCATAGCCGCTTTCAACAGAAGCCGCAATAGTAACCTCTTTTTGCAGCTTTAGGGCCAGGTCTTTTATCAAAAAAAATTCTTTTTGGTCGCTGAATTCCCTTACCTCGCTGGCAGAAGCCGCCACAAAAAAAATTGTTGCTAGAAAAGCCAGGCCTGTCAAAACAAAAAACTCCATAGACGATTGGGACTTTAAGTGCTTCATTTTAAGCGCCTGTTTTTATCAGCTGTAAGAAACTTCGACATAACCCTGCTTAGCCTTGGCTATTATGGTGTATATCCCCTCATTTACCGGCAGAGAGCCAGTTATGTTTACAGGAGAATTTTGCACTATGTCTGAGGTTCCAGCTTTTGTCCTTATCTTAAAAGTAATTTCATAGCCAGCTGACAAATTTGCCAAAATTATGTTGCCAGGGACTTTAACTTTCAGGCTTGTTTGGGAAGGCTCGCCAAGATAGTAGACAGTTTCCGCTGCATCCACTATCTCCATTGCAACTTGCCTTACTTGCAGGGAATTTATTTCATCATTTGAATCCTGTGTGAAGGAATGATAGATTATGATCAACGGTATGGTTATTATAGTAACAAATCCGATAATAAGCATATACTCGACACTTACCTGGGCCTCTTTTTTTCTTTGGTGCATATTCTGTTAGGGGGCTATTTTCTCTTTTTAACAAGCCTTTGTATCTCCTTCCCGTCTTCAATAAAGCCAAACTCCTCGCTTATTTTTGATACCCTGTACGATGCGATAATAAATCCTACATATGCAAACACTATAAAAATAATTTCAGGGTAGCCTGAAAATTCAGAGGTAGAAAAATCAATGTTGGTTACGCTCCTTACAGTTTGCCAAAGCGAAAAAACAACTATAAATACCAGGCATACAGAAAAATTATCTATGTACTTTCTCAGAGAACCCGGAGAAAGCCTTTGTCTTGCCCTTGACGCAAGCATCAAGGCGCCAATTCCGAAAATTACTGTTGTAATGTTTATAACAACTATTGATACCATTTTAAGCACCTCTTAGTTCTATTTTTGCATCGCAAAACTGTGTCAGTTCGTTGATTAGGGACTTATCAGAGTCTTTTTCAATCGAGATTATGACTCCTTTTACCTTCCATTCCCGGATTTTGCTTGCTAAAAAATAGACAAACTTTGCCACCGTTCCAGGTTTATTGAAAACCTGCAGGGTGTTTATGGAGTCAAAAAATACAAATTTTTCTTTTGTCGACAAAGCCTTGACTGCCTGGTCCATGGCAACAGAAATATCGCTTAGTTTCTCAGGCGACCCTATGAACAGGCAGTTTTTTACCTTTTTTGTGCCTTCAGGAACCTTGGAAATGCCGTCTATAAAAATTATAAGCCTCTCGTCTATCTGGTTTTGCTTGAACAAGCGCTGCATTATGTCAAACGGCTTGTTCAGAGTGACATAAATGCCCGGAGTTTTTTGCTCGTTTACCAGCAGTTTAAGAATTTCCATATTGGATTTCTGGTAAATTTTTGGGTTTACTGCAACAAGAATTATGTAGTCTCTAAGGTTCTTTACGCCCTTTTTGAATTTATCTTTTATGCCCATCCACATCACCACTTTTTGCTATTGGGACTGCTTAAGAATATATATAAATCTTTCTCTAATTTGGTAAATAAACCGTATGCAAAAATAACAGGTTTAAACAATCCATCTTGTAAAAAACGAAAACTTTATATACTAGAACATCACCTAACAGTAGTAAAGAAAAGGGGTTCTTTAGTTTTTAGTTAGGTGTCTGGCATATAGCACAGGTAGTGTCGTCTCAGTAAGCGAAATCTGTCAAAACCTAACAAAATACATACAGCAAGAAGGGTAACAAGCTGCAGGTGGAAAAAAATGGAAGAGTTTTTTGATGAGGACAATATCGAAATAGAGCAGATGAGGGAAGAAAGGAAAAAGATGGGAAACAAAGACTTTGCTAAACTCATCAATAAGAGAGACCTTTCTGATTTCGAAATGGATGAATTGTTTATGTAGCCAGGCATCAAAACCTTTTTTACTGTTTGGTTGCATAACTATTTCATAAGTTCCCCCCTTGTTGATAATTACGCTTCAGCAAACCCCATCATCCTTTCATACAGCACAAATTTTCTTCGCGCCTCTTCAATCATATTGTTTTTCTTTG
>JAHWGX010000092.1 GCA_019323655.1 Candidatus Woesearchaeota archaeon
AAAACACAGCATGGAATTTTGTGTGCTCAAAAATCAACCAAATTAAGTGGAATTTTGAGCGTCAAAAACCACTAAATATTGAGCTAATAATATCATGCCACCCATCTATGATGGGTGGTTTTTGACATAATAATAAACAAAAAAACAAGCAAAAAACATAATTAAAATGGCTACAATATACGACTGCAACCCATCCGAGCTGGCTGAAAAGGCAGCTGAAGAGCTAAAAAAAACTGAGGCAATGAAGCCGCCGCAGTGGGCGCAATTTGTCAAGACAGGCGCGCATAAGGAAAGGCCTCCGGTAAAAAGCGACTGGTGGTATGTCAGAGCAGCTTCTGTGCTGAAGCAGGTTTACAGATACGGACCCATTGGAGTTTCAAAGCTGAGGGTAAGGTATGGCGGCAAAAAAAACCGAGGAGTAAAAACAGAGCATTTCTGCAAAGGCTCAGGAAACATAATAAGAAAAATCCTGCAGCAGCTTGAAAGTGGAGGCCTTATTAAAAAAGATTTGAAAAGCCAGCATAAGGGCAGACTAATAACAGCAAAAGGCAAAAAGTTCCTTGATGATATTGCAAAAAAAATCTCAACTATGCCTGAAAAAACCCAGTTGAAAAAGGAAGCAAAAAAAGAAGAAGCAAAGGCACAAGAGCCAAAAAAGGAAACTGAGGCAAGGCAGGACCAGAATAAGGAAAATATAGCTGACCAGCCAAAAAAGAAACAAAAAGAAACCTCTCCTGCTGAGTATAAAGAGAAAATAGAAACTGCAGAAACAGAAGCAGATAAAAATGAATGAGCTGGATAAGATAAGAAAAAGAAAACTTGAGGAATTAAAAAAAGCTCAGCTGGAGCAAATGCAGCAGCAGTCTGCCGAGGAGGAGCAGCTCAAGCAGCAAATACAGCAGCTTGAGGCTATGGTTAAACAAGCTTTTACAAAAGAAGCATTGCAAAGGTACGGAAACCTGAAAACAGCGTTCCCTGACAGGGCAGTCCAGTTGCTGGTTATACTGGCCCAGGCAATACAGTCAGGGCAGGTAAGCAAGATTGACGATAAGACCCTAAAAGAGATTTTAAAAAAAATAAGCCCTAAGAAAAAGGAAGTCAAAATCAAAAGGATGTAATAACTAAAAATGTCGCGATACAAGCACCCAAGCAGGAAAAAAAGGCTGGCAAAAACACATAGAAGAACCAAGTGGGCGCCTTTCTGGACAGTGCCGAAAATATACGGCAAAACAAGAAGAGTCCATCCGGGCAGACATACCAAAACAAAAAGAAGCTGGAGAAGGACAAAAACCAAGGCTTAAATTGGCAATAACGCTGATATAAATTATTGAAAAAATGGCAAAGAAAGAAGAAAAATCCAAAATTGTATTGGAAAGAGTGTATAATGTTCCTCTTAGAAAAGAATTCCAGAAAGTTGCTTCATGGAGAAGGACAGAGAAAGCTGTCAAGGCACTGAGGGAATTTATTTCAAGGCACATGAAATCCGAAAATGTCATTATCGGCAGGTATGCCAACCAGTTTTTATGGAAGAACGGAATCAAGAATCCTCCCCATCATATCAAGGTTACTGCTCTAAAGGATGAAAAAGGCAAAGTTGATGTAGAGCTTACAGAGCTGTCGGCAAAGGCAAAAAGGGAAATTGAAAAAGAAACAAAGCTGAAGGAAAAGAAAGAGGCAAGGAAAAAAGAGGAAGAAAAGAAAAAGGCGGAAGAGAAAAAGAAAAAGGAAGCAGAGGAAAAGAAAGAAGAGAAAATAGAGGAGAAAGTTGAGGAAGTGAAAAAAGAAAAGGAAGAAAAAGCCAAGGAAATAGAAAAAGAGGAAATCAAGGAGCTGAAAAAAGAGATTCCAAAGCAGCACATGCCAAAACCTGCGCCAATGCCCAAACATGTTGAGCAAAGGCCGACTGCGCCAAAGTCGCAGTAAAATTTTTCTTTTAACATAAATCATTACAACTGTAAAATAGTAAATCAGGCAAAAATTTATAAATAATATCCTATTCCCCAGTATTATGACAGACAGTTCAGAAAGGCTTGAAAAGCTTGTTGATGCTTTTGAAAATTGGCATAGAGGTTACGGCAAGTTCGCAAATGTAGATAAGCGTTCTCTGGAATACCTAAGAAGATGTGCCCCCCTCTCAAAAAAGCCTGAAGGCGAGCCTGAAAGAGAGGAATTCTTAAGCGGATTGTATTGGGAAATTGGAAAATACTTGTCTTTTTTAAAAGTAGAAGCAGTAACCGAGTTAGAAGTAAATTCTTTTATAAAACATAGGGCAGAATTATCAAGCAAGAGAGCTAAACTTCCTGATGGATTTTATAATCAGGATGGATCTTTTGAGCATGACGAAACTAAAGCGAGCGTAGGTTTATTCGCATCTTACTTGGTAAATGAATGTGTAGAAGAAAGAGAGGTTACCTTAGAAATTGATCGCCCTTGGAACAACATAGGTGTATTCACTCCAAAAGGCAAGGAAATTGAAGTAATAGTAAATCCCCCTCCAGAAGGAGACGAAACACTTTGGTATACTATTGGTCGTAGGTGTAGGATACTTTCTACTGAAGTAGGGGAATATTGTGCAGCATATCTAAATGGCGGAACAGTCATTGTCAAAGCAAATCCAGATGCTAAACAAGATACTGATGAGAAGCAGGATTTATGGGGACATTGGGGTCCTATAAATGTAGACAGGTGTTGTGGAAGGGGTATGAAAGCAGGTAAAGTAACTATAAAAGGTCATGGTGGGCAAATGGAAGGTATGTATATGTCCGGAGGTGATTTGAGTATCATAAGAGCATGGAGTCCTGGGTGGTATATGTGTGGAGGTAGAATAAACATAGAGGAAGGTGGTGGAGACATTGGCAAAGGCATTGTTAATGGAACAATTATCTCTAAAGGAGCTCATACAATCCTAGGAGTACCTCAAAAAGGGCAGATAGAGGTATATGGAGATATTTCAAGTATGGTTGGTGATATGTCCTTTTCAGGTTGCACCCAAGTTATTCCAGGCTTAACAGACCCGTGCATAATTTTTTATACAAAGGGTGGGGCGCCAATGTTTAAATTAACGGCTAAAGTAGTTACATAGCAGGTGATTGTCTTTTTTCTTGTTTTATAATGAAATTATCTTTACAACATGCTTACAACAAATTTTTTTTAATAAGAGTTTACTTGAATATTTCAAACAAACCAAACCGTAAAGGTTAAATACATCTTTTACTTACTTAAAGGATAACAAAAAGTAAATAATTGGGGCTTAATTTATTGTTTTCAAACAAATTCGGAGCCCGTCACGAGAGTACTCATGGGAGCTGTCGCTAAATGCAAGCGATGAACCTGAGAGTTAGTGTAACGGGCTACATTACCTTTAAAAAGCCCAAAAACGTTAAGAACAAGCTTTTTGAACTTTAAAATCATTATTATCAATTTATTTCGCTTATTGATGAAGAATTAGTCTGAAATAGGCTCAATTAAGTCAATTAGAGGTAAATAAAGCTTGTTCTGTGATTAAGATTGGAGGTAGATTAACATGGGAAAAATAAGCCCTGTTGCGGCAAAATATATAATCCACGCTTTAATAGACATTGAAGGCGTAGTTGACAGGCCTGATGTCATTGGAGCTATTTTCGGGCAGACAGAAGGGCTGCTGGGCTCTGAACTGGAATTAAGAGAGCTTCAAAGGTCTGGCAGGATAGGAAGAATAGAGGTAAATACTGACACAAGATCCGGAAAAACTCGCGGCAGCATAGATATACCCTCTTCTCTTGACAAAGCAGAAACTTCAATTATAGCAGCTGCTTTGGAGATAATACAAAGAATAGGGCCATGCAACGCTAAAATACAGACTAAGAGCATAGAGGACGTGCGTGTGAGCAAAAGAAACTTTGTCATAGAAAGGGCCAAGGAGCTGTTAAAGAACCTCATGAGCAGTTCTATGCCTGATTCTCAGGAGCTTACAGATGAAGTGGCATATTCCATAAGGGTTATGGAAATACAGGAATACGGAAAAGACAGGCTGCCTGCAGGGCCAGGTATTGATGAAAGCGACGAGATAATTGTTGTAGAAGGGCGTGCAGACGTATTAAACCTGCTGAAGCACGGCTTCAAGAATGTAATAGCAATGAACGGTACATCAGTACCGGAAACAATAGTTGATTTGTGCAAAAAGAAAGTTGTAACTGTCTTTGTGGATGGCGACAGGGGTGGAAACCTTATCCTAAAGGAACTTACTTCTTTAGCAGATGTTGATTATGTAACAAAGGCTCCGGACGGGAAAGAAGTGGAGGAGATAACAAAAAAGGAAATCCATAAAGCGCTCAGAAGCCGCATTTCCGGGGAACAAGCTAAGTTTGAATTTGCCAAGGAAGTGGAAAGCCTTGAAAAAAAGCCCCAATTCTTCAGGCCTGCTGCAAAGCCTGCTGCGTTTAGCCGAAGGGTTTTTTTGTCTCCTGAACAAAAACAGAAATTTAAGGAGATACTTGAAAACATGATAGGCACGCGCGGCGCCCAGGTGCTCGACCAAAAAATGAACATTCTCGGCAGGGTTCCCCTAAGCGAGTTAATCACTACAATAAAAAGCCTCAACAATACTGCTTACGCAGTCATATTTGACGGCATTGTGAACAGAGAGCTTGCAAAAACTGCAGAGCTTGTTAATGTTAAATTCCTTGTGGGCATGGACTCAAAAGTCAGCCCGGGTGACACAAGAGTCTCTATACTGACTGCAAACGACCTTTAAATTTTATATGATATTTTTCTTTTTTAATTCTTTGTTTTTCAAATTTTAATTTAAATTTTGTCGCGAAGAGACAGAATTAATTTTAGAACGAGATTAATATATTACAGTAGAAAACACTAAAATCCCATCTCGACGATAAGAATTCTAAGAAAATAGGGGAAAAACACTTATAGTGTCAATCCCCTAGCATATTTTGTGAAGAAATATGCAGCAAGAAATA
>JAHWGX010000093.1 GCA_019323655.1 Candidatus Woesearchaeota archaeon
ATTTTTACTAGAGCCACAGTAACGAATCGCCTTAGCTTACCAACTGCACTTTATTTTCATAAACCAAGAATTCTTTAAGTATTTGGTACTTTAATTAATTTTTGGAAATTAATTAAGCGATAGCCTCCAGTCCTATAAGTAATTGTAACTACTTAAAAGAGACAGTACTATAGAAACATTTATAAATCAATTTAAAGTATTACACACAAATTGGGGTATATTATGGAAACAAGGATACATACGATTGAGGGCATGCAAAGAGAAAGGGTTCAACAAATAATTGATAGAGATCCTAATTTGGGTGATCTAACTCAGAGCCTTGTTTGGAGGGCTCAAGATTGTTCAACAAAGCCTCAAGGAGCTTGGGATAAATTCAGAGTTGAATTTAATACTACTTTTGGTTACGATACTGCTCCCAAAGTTGGATCGTTATTTTCAATAGGTTACACTCTTGAAGCGAGAAAAAAGCTAGTGGAATTAATAAATGAAGCTTCTGAAGGAATTGGGAACGAAGATCCAAGACTACTCCCTATTAATAAAGCCGTCGGAATAATAAATTCAACAATTGAAAACGTATGTTTTACTTCAGAAGAAGCAGACAGAAATTCAAGAAGCGTTGGAGCTACCGGTCAAATATATGAATTTACAACTTTTTATCCTTATTTATTTACACCAAGTGAATATGAAAGTGTGCTGGATTTTCTTAAAACTAGTGGTGTTCCATGCACTGAAAAGTTTAGAGATTTGCCACTAAAAATTCCAGAAGCTTTTAAGGATCCTACAAGGGATGATATTGACGAAGTAGCAATTACTGCTTATCTATTGCATCACGGATCAAATGCTCTCGATGATATATTATTAAGAATTCCTCATTTAAAATATCCTTCAAATTTTTGGGGGGGATTATCAAGAATAACTGAAAAACTGGATAAAGAATGCTTAGAACCTGCATTAGCTGAGCGTAATATTGATTTTGAAAATCTTAAGATTTTTATAGATTTAATTAATAGTACTGATGAGGTTGATAGAGTTAAAGGAAAATTTCTCAGGCACGCAAGAGATTTTTATCAACAAAGACTTGATGATTACAACCCAGATATTAGAGAAAGTGCTATAAGGGGTATAGTAGGAGGATATGACAAAGAAGACAAACGATATGCACAAAGTTTAGCTTTTCTAAAAAAATTTGACCTTCCTTCAATAAGACAAGCATTGGGACATCCTAATTTAGATGATAATACTTATGCAGAAGTTTTACTCACTGCTAGGGAAGATACTACAGGCAGTCCATTTGACCTGCAAATGTTTGAGGATAATGCGGAGCTTATTGCAAAATGTCAGGAAAAATTGTCGATACAAGGATATTCTCTTGATTTTACGAATATGAGACCCTCATGTTTCTCGAATGGATTTAATCTAACTGAAGAACTTGAAAAAATATTACTGACAGACTCTGAGAATCTAAACAGAAATAATATGATTAGGGCCAAATCTCCAGAAGTTGATGTTGATTCAAATTTAGTGGATATTCTTAATAATTCAGACCGACTCAAAGTTAATAGAGCGATTGGTAACATTCTTTCAGATATTGAAGGGAGAACAAAAACTTATAGTTCAAGCACATCCATAGGAAAAACTCTGGAGGAGATTAATAATGGTTATTTACGCGACCCATCACTAATGGATATGATACCAGAATTATTAATTAGGTATTCCCTTGTTGCTGGAAAAGATGTTGCTATTCAGGTTGTTTCTGAGATATTTGATTCCGGTAGACCTAATAATAATGGTTACACGTATGCTGATGCTAATGAATTATATTTTGAAATGGCTCATAAAATTAAAAGCAGAGACCTCTTAGTAAAGGCAGCTGAACAAGTAACAAAAGCTAGAAAACAAGAGTTTGCATCACTGCCAACTTTTAATTTTGAAGGTGACTTCTCACTTTATACTCCTTTTTATGAGGCTAAATTTGATGAAGAATTACGAAGACAAGGAAAAACGACGTTAGCAGAAGTGCTTGAGGGGAAGGGAAGCATTGAGGATGCATTAAGTTTTGTTTCAGGATATAAAGAAAGATTATCATTCCAAATTGCAGAACAGTACAATAATTCTGATCTACCATGCGTAATGATTGTTGAAAATAAAGAAGAGTTAATGGAACATATTATGCGGGTATATCAATTATCACATGCACACTATATGATTGGTAAAACAAAGAACTTTAGAGGTACTTTTCCGGAAAAATGTTGCGGAATCTCAACAAGGAATGTACTTGCCTCACTTATTAATATTGGATACCTAAATGCAGTATCTCTGATAAATCATAAGAATGGTCACGAATATGGAGGATTACCCTTTGTTATGGATGGTAAACCAGGCATGATTATTTTTGATCCAACATCCGAGCAAGTATGGGAAGAATTGAGTTATAAACCAAGAAATCATGTATTTATCGTACTTGGAGAAAAATTCGATTATATCACAAATTATAATGATAGTGCTAACCTTTATCCTGAGTATGTGGCTTTTTTAAATATTAGTAAAGGTGTGGCTGAGATATATAGAGAAAAGGGTATGAGAGAATTTGGTGATAATAGACCACCAGCTAATATGCATATTGATACTTATTTTAAAAAAGCTTTTTCAAATCCTGTTAGGCTAATGCAAAGCTAACTTCCTGTGCCTCTTGGCTTTATTAAAAATCATTAGCAATATATTTTTGGGAATGGGGGTGTAACAGGCATTAACTCAATTAAAAAGCATTATCTTGCGGTTAATCTTCTATCAGACAATTTTAAGTAAAGGCTTTTTAAAATAACCACAAATTTTTTAACCTATCCGCTTTTTTCCGCAAAAATAATGAAAAAATTAGGCATTCTGCTTATTCTGCTTCTTGTTCTGGCTCCGGCGGTTTTCCCAATAAGTCTACAGGACTTAATTGGCTTCTTTAACTTTGATTACTCCACAGCAGAAATCACTGTTACAGGCTCAAATGACTTCATGATAGACACGAATGGAAACAATATCAGCGACATGCTGGTAATAGAACTTACAACAGGCGGAAGCGAAGGGAATTATGTAATATCTGTCGAGCTGCATGGCGAGACTATAATAAAAAATGAGACAAGCAAAAACTTAAACACAGGAACAAACAAGTTTAATATAAGCTTTTCATCGGATTTTTTCACAAAAAGCAAGCTCAATTACACCATAAAAATTTATGATGAAAACTACAGCCTGAAGTACAGCAGGGAAAACATAGAAACTCAATATTACGAAAACTATGAAACTGCAATTAAAATCGTTAATATCTCCGACGCTTCCGCGGGCAATGATTATATCCAGTTAAACCTTACAATTGGCTTTGCAGAAAGCAATGCTTATGAAATAGTTTCATACTTAAAATACAATAACTCGGTTATTTTCGAGAGAATAAATGGGGATATAGCTGCCGGATTGAACAGCCTATTGGTTAATTTCAGCAGCGAAAAAATAAAAAGCACGCACTACGCAGGAAGATTCAATTTAACCGGAATAAAACTCAATAACAACGTAATAAAAACAGACTATGAAACAAATTTTTATGATTACAAAGATTTTGCGCAAAGCTCTTACTTTACTGGCTTTTCTGATTACGGCTCTGATTTAAACAGCAATAACCTGTATGAGCATTTAATGCTGGATGCAGGCGTTGAAATCAAAGAGCAGGGGGATTATAAAGTCGAGCTTGCAGTTTATGATTTGTTCGGCAATTTTATCGGAAAAGCGGAAAAAACAGAAAGCCTTGCTTCCGGGGAAAACAATGTGCCAATAGGCATTAATGGAACAGAAATCTGCAATAAAAAAATTAACGGGCCTTTTATCGTCAAATATGCAAGGCTGGTAAAAGGCAATGATGTAATTGACCAGCTGAACAATGCATATACAACCGGAAACTACAACTATGCGGAATTTGAAAAGCCGGATTTGCCGGACCTTGATATAAAAATTAATGTTTCCGGGGATTTTCATTACGGAAAAAGCAATGCTGATTTTGATATTACAGTAAAAAACACAGGCAGCAGGCCTGCTTTCAATGTTTTTCTGGATATTTTTGATAACAGCACATACTCAAGGGAAGAATATATGAACATTCTGATGAATGGTGATTCCATAAGCTACAAGGCAGAGTTTGCAAATATTTCTGATATGGAGCTTACTGCAGTTGCTGATTTTGACAATTTTGTAGAGGAGAGCAATGAAAGCAACAACATAATCACAAGAACAGCAAAAATAAACAAAAAGCCAGAGTTAGAAGAAATAAAAGATTTGATTGTAAATGAAAATGATTTGATAGTAATTGCTGCAAATGCGACAGACAATAACTCAGATGCCTTGACATTCTCAATAAACTATTCAGAGTTTTCCCAGGATAATAATGTTTTCTCATGGCAGACTGCAGATTCAGACGCAGGAGATTACACTGTGATGGTAATTGTTTCTGACGGGTTTTTGCATGATTCCAGAGTTTTTCAGATAACTGTTTTGGATAAAGGTTATTTGGACAGCGATAATGACACTATAGAAGATTCTGTTGACAACTGCCCAAACCTGTACAACCCAACCCAGATAACTGATTTTGACTTTGACGGGTTTGACAATCTGCTTTGTTATGGCTTGGACTGCAACGATGATAACAGCCTAATTAATCCTTCTGCAGAGGAATTATGCAATAATATTGACGACAACTGCAATAATCAGGCTGATGAAAATCTGGAAAGAGCATGCGGCGTATCAGATATCGGCATATGCACTTTTGGCGCGGAAGCATGCGAAAGCGGAGTTTGGAAAAACTGTGATGCCGTAATGCCTCAGCAGGAAGTCTGCAATGATATTGATGATGACTGCGATGGAGCAATTGATAATAATTGCGCAAGGCTTGCCAAGGAATACGCCATTGAACTGCTTGAAAACGCAAAAGACAATCTGCCCTGCAAAAAATGGAGGCTATGCAGGGACAGGGTAATTGGCAGGGTTATTGCAAACATTGAAAAAAGCCTTAATCCAGATTATTTCATTGATGACGAAACCCTTAATCCGGAAAAAGGGAGGGATAACGGAAAATATGTGTTTGAGTTTGAAAGAAAGGCAGCAATTGAATGCCCGACAGGGTACCCCGGGAAAATTTTAGGGATAGGTGCTTTATGCAAAGAAGTTTCAGATTACCTGAAAAGCGCAGACAAAAGGTTTGCGGAAAAAGCATTGCAGGATGCAAAATCAGCTGCAGTCAAAAATCAAAGGAACAGGAAATGCTATGACAAGAAAATAAAGAAAGCTGAAGAGCTTTTATTAAGGGCCGAAGACCTTATAAGCCGGAGATTCCCGATAATTGCCATTGAGTTCTGCAAAAAATCATGGGAGAATTCTATAGAAGCGCTTAGGATTGCGGATTCTGAAAAGAGGGTGTGTTAGATGTATGTTATGTACAATTTTGTCTGGCTGGATAGCCTTTGGCTTTGCCTCAGAAATTCAATAAGAAAACGAAAGTTTAATCTTTAAGGACATAACCATCTTCTTCTTCGTAAAAAACTGGTCCCCTAAACGGCGCATTTGCTTCATAAAGGGGTGATTGATAGGCTTGGTCAAGAATTGATGCTATTTCATCAGCAGCATCTCTATTAGTTCCGCCAGGATATGTTGCTTTTAGCGCATAGTTCATACCCTCTTGTTTAGCTGTTTTAGCAAGATCAGTTAATTCTTTATCACCTTTTACGCTATCCATGCCTTCAATCAAAGAAAGTTCTAACTCAGATGGTGTTTCTGCAGATTTACGGATTAGAGCTAATTCTGTTTCAATTGCTTGTTTTGTATTATTACAATAAAAAAATCCGTATGCTGTTCCAGTACCAACTTTAGGTGCCATACTGATACTATCCATTAACTACTATATCAGTAGAAAACACTAAAATCCCATCTCGACGATAAGAATTCTAAGAAAATAGGGGAAAAACACTTATAGTGTCAATCCCCTAGCATATTTTGTGAAGAAATATGCAGCAAGAAATAAAACTCTC
>JAHWGX010000094.1 GCA_019323655.1 Candidatus Woesearchaeota archaeon
AAATAGAAAGATAGAAATAGTATCTTTAATTGATTTTTCTTGCATTGTGGGTTACATACATGCAATGAGGCTAATCCTATTTATAGGTTAGCCTCATTTTCAGCTAAAAAGAATCTGCATCACGTACCTTCAATAACAAAAACCCCAAACCAAAATAGCAAACTATATATATTCCAATTCAAAATAAAAAATAAAATGCCGTTAGACAGCCAGAATATGCTGCAGACAATTAGGGATTTTCCCAAGCAGTGCAGGGAAGCATTAACCCTGCCAGCAGGAATTTCTGTTTCAGGGAACATAAAAAACATTGTTGTTGCAGGAATGGGGGGCTCTGCAATAGGAGGGGATTTGCTTAAGTCTTTCTTGGGCAGCGCTAATATCCCAGTCTATGTCAGCAGGGACTATAAGGTTCCCGATTTTGTTGATGAAAACAGCTTGGTCTTTGCTGTTTCTTATTCAGGCAACACAGAAGAGGCTTTGTCTGCATTTGATGACGCAAAAAACAAGCATGCCCAAATAATCGGGATTACTTCCGGAGGCAAATTGGGGGAAAAATGCCAAAAGGCAATAAAAGTGCCTTCAGGCCTGCAGCCAAGAGCGGCTTTGGGCTACTTATTTTTTCCAATGCTCGGGGTGCTGCATAATGCGAATATTGTGCGGGTAAAGAACGAAGAATTGAATGAAATGGTAGATATTTTAAAGAAAACAGACAAGTTTAATGATGCTGCAGAAAATTTATCTAAAAAACTGAAGGAAAAAATACCGGTAATCTACGCTTCTGAAATTTTAGGGCCGGTTGCTATGAGGTGGAAAACACAGATAAATGAAAATGCTAAAATGCCTGCCTTTTACAATGTTTTTTCAGAGATGAACCACAACGAAATAGCCGGCTACAAAGGGATGGACAGGAAGTTCATTGCTGTTATTATAAGGGACAGGCATGACAATCCAAGAATAAAAAAAAGAATGGGCATATGCAAGGAAATTATGGAAGTGACTGCCTGTGTTGAGGAAGTGCAGACGCAGGGAAACGGCTTATTGGCAAGGGTCTTTTCTTCAATTTACTTAGGTGATTTTGTTTCTTATCATCTTGCGATGTGGAATCGCGTTGATCCAGGTCCTGTGGAGATTATAGAGGAGATGAAGACTAAACTCACTCAATAGTTCTTTGAGATTCCAGCCATTTATTTAACGCTTCATAGAATTCCTTGTTTTCCGGTCTTTTGACTTGTTCAGCTGGTTTTTTGTACAACTCAATGATTTTATTTTTGTCCATTCTTTCTTATTCCTGGATTTCTATTTGGCTTTTCAATAAGTGTACCGAGGGAAAGTGTTAAGCTTTAGCTCTTCTGAGATGTACAGGCATGTTATAGAATCAATTAAATCCTTAAATATAGTTCTAATTTCTTCAATAATCTTTTCCAGTTCTCTGAAATTTTCAGCAAACAAATAGCACATTATTTCCGGGTTATTGAAGTTTTTAAAACCAAGGATGACCCTGTAGTTGTTGTTTAAATAAGAATAGAATTGCTTTAAATCCTGGCTAGGGCTAAACTTAATTAGCAATAAGTAGCCTTCCAGGCCTGCATTTTTAGGCTGGATAAAAGGGATAAACCTTAGAATTATTCCGGACTTTTTTAATTTTATAACGCGGTTTCTTACTGTTTCAAGGCTTAGCCCCAAAGAGCCCCCAATTTCCTTATAGGTTGCAAAGCCGTCTTTAGTGCCAAAAAATCTCAGGATTTTGTGGTCTGTTAAATCTGCCTTGTAGTTTATTTTTTTCTTTATCTCTTTAGAAGGCACTTTAATGTCAAAATTAAATAATTGGTGTGCTGCCTTAAATCTATGGTAAAACTTAATTTCATATTCAACAATGATGCTTTTAATTTTTACCAGCAGGCTGTTAAAATAAGCCTGAAATTCTTTTTGTTTTTTAAAGTAAACCTCAAAAAAGTAGTCCCACTTGCCGGTTGTTTTTACGCTCCACAGAATAAAATCATCCTGCTTAAGGAAACTTTCAAGCTCACTTACAATTTTAGGGTCTCTTTTGACTTTTAAAAGAATATCATACACCTCGGTGCCCAGAGCCTTATAGTCCAGCACAGGCAGGCAGTTCTCAATTATTTTGTTCTTTCTTAATCTTGTGATGCGGTAGTTTATGGTGTTTTTATTTGCCTTAAGCGCCTTGGATATAGTATTGACAGGCATTCTTGCGTCTTTGTATAGCAAATAAATGATCTTTTTGTCTAATAAATCCAGGCCCATATTTTATTCATAATTAAATTTTATATATAAATTTTTTCATTTTAAACAAAAATCAAGCAGTAAGTTTAATATATTTCAACTACCAAGTAGTGGTAAAATAGAAAATTGGGGTGAAAAAAATGATCGCTATGCCAAATATCAACGAGGGTATGACAATAGGGAAAGCAGATGAAAATTTTGATGAAACATTGGATAGAATGAGTTGCCTTAATATTGTCATAAGGAATCTTAAAATGAGGGATACAATCAACATTATGGATGTTGCAGAAATAGACGAAAGGCTTGTAAAGGAAATAGCAAATTATGATGCTTTAACAGCAGAAATGAAGCGCGATATTATTTTATTGCTTGTTGATGATGCTGTTAGGCTCCAGGAGGCATGTTTCAAGAATTATGGTAACCTGGGCAGGGCCATTAGGTCATTAGGTAAAATTGAGGAATTGCTGGATAAGCTCCGGCATGATGATGGGTTGAGGGATTCAAAAGCCTTCCGGGAACTAAAAAAAGAAGCAAAGACCAGACTAAGTTGTATAAAGGGAAATCTTATTGGAAAAACAGTAGAAATAAAAGAGCAAAAGAATCAGGCAGCATTGCAGTCAAAGATGCGCAGGTATGCCGGATAATAAAGTATTAGCATTTATTTCTTTGTCCATCGGCTTTGTGTAAAAAGCCCTACTCAGCTGACTGCACAGAAAATTAAAGATTTTCCTAGTTGCGCTCAGCTTTGCTTCGGCAAACCAACCCAAAACTTCGTTTAGGAACGCAGTCAGCTCCGTCTGGCCATGCCTTGATTTACTCCGCAAATCAATGCAAATCAAGGCACAGACGCACTTTTTACACAAAGCCTTATCCATCTAAAACTTTATAACTTCCAGCCTCTTCCTCATTCTGGGGAAATGCTGCTCAAATCAATTAAACTAAGAAATATCAGGAGCTATCTTGAACAAAAAATAGACTTCTCTATCGGCACTCTTCTTCTTTCCGGGGACATTGGCTCAGGAAAGTCCACAGTCCTGTTGGCAACAGAGTTTGCCTTGTTTGGCTCCAATCCGTCTGAGCTGCCTGCTTCTTCATTATTAAGGCACGGAAAAAATGAGGGCTCTGTAGAGCTGAATTTTGAGCTTGACGGCAAAAACATAGTAATTAAGAGAAACCTGAAAAAGGGAAAGCATGCTATAAAGCAGGAAACCGGCTATATAATAATCAATGATGTAAAGAAAGAGCTTAGCCCTGTTGAAATGAAAAGCGAGGTATTTGACTTATTAGGGTACCCTAAAGACCTGGTTGCAAAAGGAAAAGACCTGATTTACCGCTACACGGTTTATACCCCTCAGGAAGAGATGAAAAGAATTCTTGCAGAGGATAAGGACGCAAGGCTTAATACATTGAGAAAAGTTTTCAACATAGATAAGTACAAGAAAATAAGGGAAAACGCATCAATTTTCATCAGAGGCCTAAAGGAAAAGAAAAAGGAGTTTGAGGGATTTATATCTGACTTAGCGGAAAAGAAAAAGGAGTTAAGCTCTGTAAACATGGAAATTTCCGAGCTGAACAAAAAATTAAAAAACATTCTCCCGAAGCTTAAGGACGCGAAAAAAGAAGCTGCTGAAAAAAAGGGTTCTATTTCTGTTTTTGAAAAAAAGATTAGCGAGCTGAACAAATTAAAAAACAGCCTCGCAGTTTGCGAAGCCGATCTAAACAATTTGCTTAGGGACCACAACAAAAATAATGAGTCTATAGCCAGGCTGAAAAATCAGGTTAAAAACATTGAGACTGGGCTGGAAAGGGAAGAGACTAAAAAAACTGATGATATAAAAGGTAAGATAAGCAATGTGAAAAAGAATTTTAAAAATCTCCAGCAGGAGATTGATGTAGCAAAGCAAAAGCTCAGCGAATCCAGGATTGGCAGGGAAAAATCAGGGGAGATAATAAGCAAAGTTTCTGAAATGGAGAAATGCCCATTGTGCCTGCAAAAAGTGGGGCAGGGGCATAAGGATTCAATTAAGGAAAGGGAAAGCAGGAATATAGCAGAGGCCGAGAGAAACATTGGCATTTACTCTGCAAAAGAAAAAGAAATCAAAGCCGGTCTGGATGAGCTGGAAAAAGAGATGGAGATGCTGAAAAAGGCAGAAAGCATGGCCGAAATACTTAGAATAAAAATCAGCAATTTGAAGGAAAAAAGAGAGGAAAAAAAGAAATTAGAAGGGTTCCAGGAGGAGATTAAAAAGAATATTGGAAATTTAAACGCAAAAAAGATTGAGCTTGCCAAAACTATTGGGCAAATGAAGAGCTTGGAAGAAGATTACCAAAAAGCAAGAAAGGAATATGATGTTTTGCTTTCAGAAGAAAGGAGACTGGAGATAGAAAAAACAGGGTTTGAAAAAGAGGAAAAATCGCTGATGAGGATTGCAGGAGCTTTAAAAGAAGAAATAGAAAAAAAGTCAATGGCGAGGGAAAAGCTGAATTATTTTTCCGAGCTGCAGAATTGGGTGGAAAATTACTTCCTGAACCTGATGGGTACAATGGAAAAGCATGTGATGATGCAGGTTTACAGGGAGTTTAACGATTTATTCAAAACATGGTTCAACATCCTGATAGAGGATGACGCAATTTCAGTGAGCCTGGATGATGAATTTTCCCCGGTGGTTGAGCAGAATGGCTACGAAACCAGTGTTGACAGCTTGAGCGGCGGGGAAAAAACCTCTGTTGCTTTGTCATACAGGCTGGCTTTGAACAAGGTAATTAACGATATAGTTTCCGGAATAAAGACAAAAGACATTTTGATGCTGGACGAGCCGACAGACGGCTTTAGTTCCGAGCAGCTGGATAAAGTAAGGGACGTTTTGGATCAATTAAAAATCAGGCAGGTAGTTATTGTAAGCCATGAAACAAAAATAGAAAGCTTTGTTGACAATGTAATCAGGATAGAAAAGGAGGGCCATGCCAGCAGGGCATGTTAATTCAATGTGATTTAAAAGATGATTATTTTTTCTGTTTTTTATATGCTTCCTCTACCATCTTTAGTGTAGTTGCGTCTTTTGCGCTTTTATCCTCCCTGAGGCATATTACCCTGGGAAACCTCAGCGCATATCCACTGCTGTAAGTGGGGCTTTTTTGTATCTCCTCATAAGCCACTTCAATTACAATTTCCTGCTTTACAATAGCTTCTTTTCCCTCTTCTTTCCTTATCAGAGGCTTGAGCAGGTCAGTCATTTCCGCAAAGCTCAGGCCCTCTTCCCTCTTTTCCTTTAGGCCAGTGCTTACTTTCCCTATTTCAAGAAGCTCATTTTTATTTATGCATGCAAGTGTATAGCTGCTCAGCCACTTTGAGCGCTTGCCCTCCCCCCATTCTGCTTTTACAATAACAAGATCAAAATTTTCTTTTGTTGACTTTAATTTGACCATAAACCCCACTCTTGCACCCGGCTTGTAAGGCGCATCGAGCTTTTTAATCATTAATCCTTCATTTCCGGAATCAACAGCTTCTTTGTAAAAATTCTGGACCTCTTTTTTATCCGAAGTAACAATGCTTCTTGCAAGGGCTATTTTTTTCGGAATGTTTCTTATTATTTTCTTGAGCAGTTTCTTTCTTTCCTCAAAGCTTTTATTTACAACACTTTTGCCGTTATAGTTTATTATGTCAAAAACATTTACCTCAACCGGCAGTTCTTCTGACATCTTTTTAATGTCATATTTTCTTTTTATGCGCTGGGATATGCTCTGAAAAGGAAGGTATTTGCCGGTTTTTCTGCTGTAGCCCACTGCCTCAGCATCAAGAATAACCTTTTTTTCCTCAACATATTTCTTAACATAATCAACAACCTCAGGAAACTGCTTGGTGATGTTTTCCAGCCTCCTGGTGAATATCCGGATTTCATCATTGTTTTTGTGTATCTGCATCCTCATGCCGTCATATTTGAATTCAAACTCTGCGGGCTTCCCGCACCTTTCAAAGCCTTCGTCAATATCCGCCACCTTTAGCGCAAGCATAGCTTTTATGGGTACGCCTATGCTCATTTCGAGCCCATCCAGCCCTTTTAGCCCTTGCTTTTTTGCCGCTTCTGCCACAGGAGCAAAATCATTTGTGATGTCATATGCTCTTTGCACAGCACCCACATATTTATTGTATTTTTCCCTGTCTTCAACATTCAATCTGTTTTCCTCTTTGTTGTAGCTTACATTAATCTCATTGCCAAAAAACGCCCATGTAATAGCATCCCTGATAGTTCCTTCCCCTACGCCTATGCGCATGTCATTGAGAATTGTCCTGACTATGTACTTTGCTTCATTAGGCTTTGCAGATGTTAGAAGTTCTGCTGTCAGCTGTATTTTTCTGTCAACAGCCCCCAGACCTTCAATTTCAGCAAGGCTCCTTAGGTTTTTAAGGACCTTTTTTACGCTAAGCTCGCAGGATTTCAGTGTAAACTGCTTCTTCTTTTTTACCAGGTTGCAGGAAACATTCCCCAGGTCCCCTGTCTTTTTCCATTCCGCATTTATCCTGTCTTTGGATTCCCCTGTTGCAACGCCTATTGCCTTAAGTATAGTTTTTGAGGCTATGCCTGTCTCTCTATCATCCCATCTGGGAAATACCCTGCCTTCAAGCAGAAGAATTGTAGTTCCTAAATCCTCTGTGCCCACATCCTTAAGAAACTCAGAAATAAGATGGGTCTGCTCAAGCCTTTTTGTCGTAGCTTCAAGTTTTTCGTATAACTCAACAAGCTTTGCATATTGCATAAAACAATAAGTTACTAAGAACTTTAAAAATATATCTATGTTGGAATACTCGATGTAAAGTAAACCTCAAAAGCATATTAAGGGGCTGTGCCTGATTTAGGGGAGGCGGGTGGGCAGAAGCACGCAAATAATTAATCAAAATGGTGCGTGTTGTTCACACAATATCTTAGCAACATATTATCACGGTAGCCCATTTTTGCTTCAGTTCCGCTCCGGCACAGCCCTTAAAATATTTGCTTAGAAACATTACTTTGCACTAAAGAAACCATTATAAACCAAAAAAAGTTATAAGGCTTTGAAATGGCAAAGAAAGCAATAAAAAATACAGAAATAGGGAAAGAAAAAGAAAAACTAAATAAAACTAAAGCAAAGAAGCAAATTAGAAAAAACAAGAAATTAGTTATAATCATTTCTATAATCCTCTTTTTGCTTTTTTTGTTTGCAGTATACAGAATATGGCTTAACATACACTTTATTATAAAAGATGACATAATTCTGTCTCTGGAGCCGCAGGAAAAATCCCTGTCTATACATTACGGGGAAACACCAAACATATCCTTTAGTGTAAGCATTGAAAACAGCTTTGTTTGCAATGCATACTGCAGTTATGAGTTTAGGGATGTATCGGCAGAAACAATACAGGACAAGGGCGTATTTACAAGCAGGGGCATTGGAAAGAGTTTTGACAGGGGATATCAATTGTCAGTTGACAGGATAGGCAGCGGCCAGAAGATATACCTTTTTGAGGTGCAATGCAATAACATCAGGACATGGTACTGCCCCACTAATGAAAATCCAAGGAAGAGGTCAGCATTTGTAACTCTGAACTATGATATTTCTGAGTATGAAAATTTTTTGAAATCTACTTTGAGGGAAAACATTACAAAATTAGCAGATGAACTTTCATCTGTTGATGTAGAAATGCAAAAACTAAACAGCAGGTTTTTTGGCCTCGGTTTTAATATAAACCTGAATGAAATAGAAAATGAAAAGGAGATTTTGAACAACGAGTACAATATAATTGTAATAGAATTTAAGAATCTTGAAAGGGTGTGGTCAGAGCAGGATTATCTGCTCCTTTATGATATTTTTAATAAGAGTTATAACCGCTACAGGGCTCTAAACATTTCTCAGAGAATCTTTGCAGCCAATTCCAAAGTGAGCAGCATCCTGGAAAGGCACAACTCCCTAGTGGGGGATATAAATGAAATTGAAGAAGCAATATTCTTTTTGAGCCGCACCCAGGAAAAATCTATTGATGACACCATGCATTTAATCAACAGGACACGGGAATTAAAGCTGCTGGTGCAGGAAAATACATTTTCAAATTACACTTCTTTGGAGAATGAAATCCAAAGCATAAAAATATCTCTGGAAAAATTCGAAAAAAATCCTCAGAGAGTTTTTATGGAATCACATCTTAAAGGCCACTATTTCCTTGCCTTGGAAAAAAGAAAGCTTTGCGATATAAAGGGCATATGCCTGGAAAAAACTGATTTTCCTTTGGAAATGAACCGGTCATTAACTATAGACAATAACAGAATCGATGCCCTTTGTTCATCTTTTGGCTCGATAAAAGACACCTATGAAAAAGAAAACAACCGTTCAGATGAGCTGCTGAAAAATTATAATTTAACTGATATAGAAAGCATCATAGAAAATGCAAAAAGCAAAAAAACAGCGCTTGCCAAAAAAAGTATATTTGAAGATATAAAAAAAATAGATATAAGCTCTGAATCAGAGATGCTGGATTTTCTTATAAACATAAGCAGTATGGACCTAAATATATCTGAAGGCATTGATTATGGAAATTTTTCAGAAAGCGAAATCCTGTCATTGATTAAGCTCAATTTTTCAGATGACACAGCAGATTACTATGGTACTTATTGCAGAATAAACCAAACTCCTGAAATTTTGGAATATTATCAGAACAGGGCGAAGCTAAGCAAGGTAGCTGACAAGCAAGTTGGAAATTTCAGCTCAAGGATAGAGATCATGCTAACAGAAAATTACCCCATATGCTGCGTATTTGGGGTTTGTAAAAGATGCTGCACAAAAGAAGAGTGCAAAGAGGATCCTTCCCTCTATCCCGTACTGTTTTTGCATGGGCATTCAATGAACAAGGGCAACAGCCCGGATTATTCTCTTGACGCTTTTAACAAAATACAGGCAAAACTGCAGGAAGACGGCTATGTGGCTGCAGGCACAATAACTCCGGTTTCAGATTACTCTGAAATAAAACAAGGTGAGTGGGGGCTTTTATCTAGGCCTATTTCAGTCAAAGGAAGCTATTACCTGGTAAGCTACTATAACTTAAGCGGCTACTCAATAGCAACGCAAAAAAGCGAGAATATCGAGACTTATGCCTTAAGGCTGAGAGAGCTTATTGATATTCTTAAGTTCAGGACAGGGAAGGATAAAGTTGTTATTATGGCCCATAGCATGGGAGGTTTAGTCGCCAGAAGCTACATGCAGATTTTTAGCGATTCTTCTGTTGATAAGCTAATACTGATAGCAGTGCCAAATAAAGGAATATCGGGGCAGGTAAGCAGCTACTGCCCCGTCCTTGGGGAGAAAAAAGAATGCGAGGATATGTCAGAAAACAGCATTTTCATAAAAAAACTCAACGACCCTCTTAAAACACCCCAAACTGCAAGAGTTTACAACATAATAGGCACAGGATGTGATATGGGCTTAAAAACAGGTGATGGCGTAGTTACAAAGGAAAATGCAGAGCTGGATTATGCTGAAAACTATTACATCAACGGGACATGTTCCGGAATTAAATTGTTGCACACAGAGATACTGGACATAGGCAAATACCCGGAACTTTATGGGATTATAAGCTCGGTTCTTAAGGATTAAGCCTTGCTCAATTATCAAACCGGCTAATTGGAAATCCTCAAGTTTATAGAGGATAGAAGCCATCGTAGGTTTTTGAGGTGACCGACGATGGCTTTGCAACGAAAAATTTCGAAGCGAAAAAGGAAGTATAACAGGTCTTTAATAAAAT
>JAHWGX010000095.1 GCA_019323655.1 Candidatus Woesearchaeota archaeon
AAAACACAGCATGGAATTTTGTGTGCTCAAAAATCAACCAAATTAAGTGGAATTTTGAGCGTCAAAAACCACTAAATATTGAGCTAATAATATCATGCCACCCATCTATGATGGGTGGTTTTTGACAAAAGAGAAAGTCGAAACAGAAAACCTCAAGCAACCAGCCTTATCTTCTCTCCGCGGTTAATGGCCTTAAGAATGATTCTGCCTATATTGTTGTTTTTCTTTACCTTTATTAATCCAGTCTTGCCGGCTTTTGCAGTCATTAAAAACTCCTCATTCAGATAAACATCAACATCCTTGTTCTGCATTTTAATGTCGAGATTAAACATTATGCTCCCTTTTTTTATGTCCAACTGGTAAGGAACCTCTGTTTGTTTTGTTGCAGATTTTGTTTTGCCTTCCTGCCCAAGCTCCCTTACCTCTATGCTCATCCCAAGGCTTTTTTCTATCATGTCAATGTTTTTTCCCTGCTTGCCTATTATCTTTGCGATGTCCCTTTCAGGAACATAAACAACGCACTTGTTGTCGCTTAAGACCTCCACCTCTGCATCTCTTGAATACCTCCTAAATTCGTCTTCAATTGCAGATGCTGCCAGCTTATGAACACCTTTTGCCTGCTTGTTGGCTTCCTGTACCGGGATAACAACTGTCTGCTCGCCGTAACTGTAAATTTCATATTCAAGCTTTCCGGTTTCGAATTCATTGACGACAACTACAGGCCTTGCCAGGTCAGCTTCAGTCATTCCTGACGGAACCTTTACTGTCATCTTTAACGACAAAACCTTGCCTATAAATCCGTTTTTTATGAAAACGACCGTGTCAATAACCTGGGGTATTACGCCCATTTCCACTCTCCCAATAAACCTTTGTATAGCGTCTATGGGATTTGTTGCATGGACAACACCCACCATTCCAACACCAGCGAGCCTCAAGTCTGCAAAAAGCTTAAAATCGTCTGTGTTTCTCATCTCATCAAAAATAGTGTAGTCAGGCCTTGTCAATAATAAAATGTCATGGATTTCCTGGGCATCCCCGTGGCTTATTGCATATTGTGTCACATTATCCGGCAAAATTAAATCACGAGGGGCTTCAACTGTTTTTACAATCTTTTCTTTTGAGGCATAAAATTCTGCCAGGGCCTGGGAAAAAGTTGTCTTTCCCATTCCAGGGCTTCCTGCCACTAATATCCCTTCTGCCTGCTCTGCTATGCGCTTCATAAGCTTCTCGCTTAATTTATAGTCTTTAAGATCCAGCCTCCTGACAGGCCTTACCGCAGTTATTTCCCAGCCGTCTGAAAAAGGAGGCTTTGTTATGACAATCCTGAACTTGCCAAGCTGGACTATTGTAGAGCCCTCCCTTTCTATCTCTATAAAGCCGTCGCTTCTCAGCTTTGCATCCTCTATTATTTCCCTGCTTATCTCCTGTATCTCATCCTGCTTTAAAACCGCTTTTCTCAATGCCACAAATGACCAATTCCCGGGCATGCCCTTTTTTGCATAGGGCATCACATTTTCCCTTAGATGAACAGACATTGTGGTTTCATCAAAAAACCTTTCCAGCTTTAGTTTTTTAAATCCCCTTTCAGGGCTTTTGAAGTAAATTACCCGGATTCCTCTTGCCAATGCAACCTCTGACTGCACTTTATCAGATGTAATCAATGTTGCATCTTCATCATAAGCAAGCTGCCTTATCATAGCGTCTATTTCGCCTAAAGAAGCGTGCCTTATTTCAGCTGCACGGGGCCTCTCTCCCCTGAAAGAAATCTCAAAATTATTTTCTGCTGCAAGCTCCTTTATCCTTTTGGCTTCATCCAAGCCTAAAAAGCCAATAGCTTTGCCAAGATTTGCCTGGTGCTCAAGTTCTGCAAGCACTGCCTCATGGATTATTATCTCCTTTGCCTTAATTTCACTTTTCCTTATTTTATCAGACAGCAGCCCTTCTATGATAACTGACGTATCCGGCACAATCTTGTCCATTACGCTTTTATTTGTTTCATTAATTTCTTCTTCATTCATTTTTTTATTTTTCCCTCTAAGTTATTCCTGAATAGATTTTTACTGTAATTATGGCTTTATTTATAAATTTATGTATTCTTATTAAATTACTATATTGAAAATATTTTGAAAAGGGGTGAAATTTATTATTTGCAATATAGAAATAATTTCTTATTACTTCCTCCAATGGGTTAAAGGCAAAACCAAAAAACATTTCCCAATACTAATAAAAACCCCTTTAAAATATGCTTCCGATCTTTCTTGCTAAACTGTTTAATACCAGCATTATGTTTTGCGTGAAAGTCACATTTACAAGGCTGACAGAAAAATTTTCCTCACTTTGATAGGCTTTTCCGTTTCTGTCCTCGTATTTCACAATAATCTTAAATTCATTTTTGCCTTTGCTTAAATCCTTTCCAAGCATATTGACAACAAATTTTCTGTCTTCGGAAAGCTCTTTTGCATCCCATGACTGTTCAAGATTGTTTTTAGACATGGTAATTTCCACATTTTCCGGCGTTGATGCTGATTCCTTGCTTAACAGAAATTCAATCTTGTAGCTGTCTTCATACTCAATCTCACTGGGAAAAATTATATCCTTGATTTTTATTTCCGGAGTGTCAAGAACATTATACTCTATGAATTCTGCCCTGGAGACATCTTTATTTTCAATTCTGAATACAGATTCCTGCCTTCCTAATGGAGCTTTTTCTAGAGTATAATTAAAGCTTTTTTCCTGCATTATCCCAACATCAAGCTGCGTGCATTCATCCTCAAAACATACATTCAGGCTTTCCAGGAAAACATTGCCAATATTCTTAATTTTGCACTCTGCAAGGGCTTTTTCATAAGCGTAAAACTCCTTTTTGTCAATTCCGCATTTGACATCAATCTCTTTGGAATAGACCTTTTGCACTTCCTCCTCTTTCTGGCGCAGAATGCTCTGTATCTCGGAGAGAGTATAGCCCATATCACCTTTAACTGACCTGAAACTTAAGCTCTTCTCAAAGCCCCTTAATGTGCTTACTGTTACGGGGAAAGTGTATATGAAATTGTCTTGCAGGTTTCCAGTTAATTTCAAAATCCAGAAAACGCTTTTCTTTTCATTAGGCTTTAATAAAACATTCCTAAAAGTTTCTCCAATTACCTCAACTTCTTTTGGCCTTGATATGTAAACTTCTGATGAGACATAGTAATCTTCCAGATTTTCCAGTACAGCTTCTACGAGATTGTACGAGCCAAACCCAATGCTTTGCCTTAAAACCTTGACATCCAGAGTTACAGGTTTCCCTATCCTTCCAATGGTTTCCTCCAGCTCAGTTTTTATAGCCAGCTTTTTTGTTTCAAGCTCAACATTCCTTGCCACCCACTTGTACTGCACAGAAGGCTCATTGCTGTCAACAGATTCCTTTAGCTTTATGTGCGTAGGGTCTATATAGCCGAACTCCCCGTAGGTTACGTCATAGGGAATCCAGCCGTAGCCTGGAAAATACACTTCTGCCCATCCGTGGGAGCCCCAGTTTTCAGCAAACAATGAGCTGTTTGTGTACGCAATCCCGGATACGACTTTTGCAGGTATGCCTACTGATCTCAGCATCGCAACAAAAAGGCTTGTAAGCTCGTCGCAGACTCCGCGCTTATTGTCCAAAACCCACGAGGCTTTCTGGCTTACTTCCTCAGTAAGTGTGCTTAAGTCATACTCTATGCTGCTTTTTGTCCATTCAGCTATCTTATGCACAACCTCGTACAGATCATCTTCCCCTTGCGCGATTTCAGAGGCAAATCCTACTATGTCCTCGTCATCAGAGTCAATTACCTCTCTTGGCTCTGTGAACTGCTTTAATTCCTCAGGCAGGTCCTGTATGGGAAACTTTATTTTTTCCTTAACCTTAACAATATCATTGCTTGTCTTTATCTTTGCATTATACCCAAACGTTATTTTATTTGCCGGATTCTGCCATTCAAATATGACCGCATTATCTTCAATATCCGCTTCTGGCTCTGATTTAAAGCTGATTACTTTTTGGTTAAAGCTTTCATAAGGGAAATGCGAAAGGTTTACAGTAATGTACTTGATGCTGTAGTCTGACGATGTCGGCTCTATAACTGCCTCTGAGGACAAATCAACGCTTAGGATAAGATTCTGGCTGTTATAGTTCCAGCCCTCCTGCGCATAGGCAATGCTGGCAAGAAGAAAAATTAGTGTAAAAATCACCAGTCTTTTTTTCATTTGACTGTGCTTGATTTTTTCATTTAAAAAGATATTGGTTTGGTTTTTGGATTTTATTGGTTCTAACCATTACAATCATTTTTATTGAATTTTATTCAGTTATGATTATTCCTTGGGATAATACACCTACTATAGAGTTATTAAAAATAAAAATATTTATAAACAACTGACTTAGACGTAGCTTAAAATGTCTTTAGAACAAATAATTGTCCCACCTGGCCAAGCTGTTAAGGTGTTTTCTGAAAAGTGGCACTCTATTTTGTCTATCACAGAGATTGTCGAAGCGATACTAGAAGAGGGGCCAATAGAAGAAAGCACTGGGCAAGTGCCCATAGGTTCAATAACCTTATGTTTTTATGGAGGTCTTAATGAAGATGGTAGGAGCCGTTTTAAAATTCGAGATTACGATTTTGGTTTAAATATGGAAGGGATACTTGAGGGTTACATGAATCCAAATGGCTCAATCCAATCAACTCCAGAAAATTATAGAAATTTAGATGCAATAGAATGCATAATCATAAAAGGGCAAGAAGTTGGAGCTGAGGCTGATTATGCAATACCAGCTGACCATTATTACAGATATATAAGAGAAAGACTAAACTCAGGAAAATTGAGCGAAAAAGAGTTGATAGAACATAAGGGGTTCTTGTTGAATGCGCCTCTAACACAGGAAGAAATACTCGGAAATGGCGGGCATTATGGGCTGTTGCTAAGCATTAGAGAATTTGATTTTTTCGAAGAGGAGAAAGAAGAACTTGAAAGAACTTATGGTCTTTTAGAAAGGTTTGTTAAAAGACTAGGGGGAGAACTAGAATTTTCTGTTAAAGCTGATGAAAGAGGCTGTGTTATCAGACCGTTTTCTATAGACCCTTTGCATAAAATTTCTGCCATTGATGGGTTTGATGCTGTTAACCTTTTACTCAAAAGAGAAAGTTCTGGCTATGAAGGCTATATAGGGGTACTGGCAATAGCAAACTAAAGACCCATAAAAACACTTTTGCCAAATTATTTTCCAATTTTAGATAACGACAAAAGTAAGTTATAAATACTAGTTCTGTTTTAGGCATAAATACCATGTTAAACAAACAACAAAGAGAATTAATAATCAAATTGGAACGAGATGGCAAGAAACAACAGCAGA
>JAHWGX010000096.1 GCA_019323655.1 Candidatus Woesearchaeota archaeon
GAACTGAAGCAAAAATGGGCTGCCATGATAACACTTTGCTAAGATGCTGCATTAACAACACGCACCATTTTGATTAATATCCTTTAGCTATTCTGCCCACCTGCCTCCTCTAAATCAGGCACAGCCCCTTAATATGCTTTTGAGGTTTACTTTACATTTTACAGCAATCGAAAAGTATATAAATTTGGGCTTTAATAGGACAACTCATACTCACCCGCAAGTGTTAAATTGAGATTGTTGCGGCTTCGTAGCATTAAACCGCAATGATTAGTTGCCAATTAGTTGCGGTTTAATATAACAGTAAAAAGTGGTGCACATATGATTAACATACTGAAAGGCTTTATCAACAAAGTTCTGAGGAATCTGTTTAAGAAAAAGAAAGACATAAAGATGGGACTGTACGGCCCTCCAAACGGAGGAAAGACTACCCTGGCAAACAGGATTTGCAAGGACTGGCTTGGAGAGGACATGGGCTCTGTTTCTAATGTTGCCCACGAAACCAGGGAAATACAGATCAAGGAGCAGATAAGCATCAAGTCAAAAGGGAAAGAGCTTACATTTAATCTTGTGGATACTCCTGGAATAGCTACAAAAATAGATTATGAGGACTTTATTAAGACCGGGATGAAAGAGAAACAGGCTAAGCAGCGCGCCAAAGAAGCTACTAAAGGAGTTATAGATTCAATTAAATGGCTTGATGAGATGGATGTTGTAATAATTGTTTTAGATGCGACAAAAGACCCTTACACACAGGTTAATATAACTATAGTAGGAAATCTGCAGGCCAGGAACATTCCTGTTTTGATTGTCGCTAACAAGTCTGATTTGAAAAAAGCAGATATAAAGAAAGTGCAGGCAGCATATCCCCAGTACAATGTTATCGGGATCTCAGCAAAATATGGAAACAACATAGACAAATTTTATGAAGGATTGTTTACAGTTGCAGGATAAGCTGTAAAAGAGGTAAAAAAAGATGGTAACTTTGCAATTTGTCCCTTATCATGAGATTGAGGATTTAGGCAGCGCGCGCAGGGTAAAAAAACTGATTGATATAGTCAAGGAGAACAAGATTGTGCTGCTGCAAGGCAGGCTGAAAAAAGAGGAGGAGACAGATCTGATAGCCATCACCATGGAGGAAGTAGGGGACAGGTTTAAGGGAATAGAGCTGGCAGTTATAAATCCCGGAGACAAAGATGCAGCAGGCTTTAAAAAGATGAGGAACAATTTTTTCGGTTTTCTCTTGGGCGACAGGCAGGGGCTTACTGTGATAGGGCCTGCAACTATTGTAACGGAAATCAAGAAGGACCCGAATAAAATTGAGCTTTTTACGAAAGAGGCCAAAAAGAAGAAGAAAAAACAGGCAGTTTAATAAAATAAAATCCCATAAAGCTCATAACTGGAGTAACAATTACTTTGTTAATAATATAGTTCATTACCCCTAAAAAATTCAGGCAGAAAATAAAAAATAATTATTAATAATAATTTTTTAATTGTTAAAAGATAAAACGCGTAAAATAAAAAGCAAATTAACAAATAATTGTTAAAGACAAAAAATAAGCTTAATGTTGAAAAATGCCGCACCAATGTGTCCGATGCAATACATTCTATGAGGACGGAGCAAGAGAGCTTCTGAAGGGATGCAGCTGCGGCGGCAGGCTCTTTTTCTTCATCAAGAAGGAAAAGATGGAGGAGCTGAAGAAGCTGTCAGAAGAGATTAAGCTGACAGAAAAAGACAAGGAGCAGATTGAGCAGGATGTCTTTGATCTGGTTGGAAGCGAGATTGACAAGGACCAGCCAGTAATTCTTGACCTTGAGGCGATAAGGATAGTCAGGCCCGGGAAATACGAGCTTGATTTAGTGCATTTATTCAAGAAAGAGCCTTTGATATTCAAGCTTGAGGACGGAAAATACATGATTGATTTGGTGCAGAGCTTTGAAAAATTTAGGAAGAGATAATTATTTGCTTGTTACGATTTCTATTACGTCCCTGTTTTTGAGCCTGTAATCCTTCCCAACAGGCCTTTTGGTCTTAACATCAATTGCCTTTATGAAATTATTGCCGATGTCCGTGTGCAGCCTAAAGGCAAAATCCAGTGCTGTAGAGTTTTTGGGCATTAAAAAGCAGTCAGGAAGAACATTGCCGTGCTGGTCCTGCAGCTTGTTTACCCCTCCCGGGAATACAGCAATGCACCCCAACAATCCAAAAACCGCTTTGTCAAGGACTTCCTGCACTCCGGTGGAGCCGTACTTTTCCAGGATTTCTTTTTTTATAAAATCCAGTGCATTTTTCTGTTTTTCGCTTAATTGATTGCTTTTTATTTTGAAATCATTTTCTCCAGAGGCGTAATCAATAAGCCCGTGCTTTGCAGCCTCCCTTAATGCGAGCTCTGATTCTGCAGAGCATGGAACAAGCATATGCTCTTTGAATTCTTCCTTAAGCCTCTCAAAGTTCCCATAAGCGCCTTTTACATCTATTTTGTTGCACGCGATAATCATTGGCTTTGTTTCTCTTCTTAATGCTATTGCGATTTTCAGTAAAATTTCTTTGCTCCATTCCATTATATCCTGGGGAACATTGAGGCGCTCTATTGTTCTTTTCATCAGCTCTTCTGTTACCCTTAACGAGCTCAGCTGTTTGGCAATTGCTTTATGCAGTTCGGTTTTTTCCTGGTTTACAGTCCTGGCAAATTTCTCCCACCCTTTTTGCATCAATCTTAAGTACCACATGTCAAGCTCATGCTCAAGAAATTTTATGTCGTTTGCGGGGTCATAGCTCAATGCTTCTACTGGCTCTCCTTTCTCATTTGTCGAGCCGGAAACATCAATAATGTGTATAAGGACATCTGCCTGGTTTAAGTCGTCAAGAAACTGGTTTCCCATTCCTTTTCCTTCATGGGCTCCCGGAACTAATCCAGCCACGTCCATCATTTCAAAAGGTATAAACCTCATTCCATCCAGGCAATAGCCAAATCTTGGGCTGCACTTAACATTGAATTCCCTGTCAACGCAAGCAACTTTTACATAGCTTGTGCCATGATTCGGCTTTATTGTCGTAAAAGGGTAATTTGCTATTTCCACTTCTGCCAAAGTCGCTGCCTTGAAGAAAGTGCTCTTTCCAACATTTGCTTTTCCTACTACCCCTATAAGCATGTTATCCCTGCTAATTAGCGTTGATTTAATTATTTTTGTTTTTAGCAATGCAGCTCATTAATAAAATATGTTAATTTCTATACTGGTATACTCGTGATGCAGATTCATCTTAGCTGGGATTGCCCCATTTTTGGCTAATTTTCTTTTTTGCTCTTAACAAGCCATTATTTTGCCAAAACTGAAGCTGGTGTGTTTATGAGCAAAACTCTCATTAGGCA
>JAHWGX010000097.1 GCA_019323655.1 Candidatus Woesearchaeota archaeon
ACAGGATTTTAACCTTGCAAAAAAGTCGGAAAATGTCAAGGTCATTTTCAGACGAATTAAAAATAACTCTTATAGGTGAATAAGGAATGTTACCGACTAGGGTTTGGAGGATTTCCAAGTTGCCTATCAAACCAATAAATTTATTAATAATAAATTAAAAGAATATGCCTTATGGAAGTTTTTGAGGCTATAAGGACAAGAAGAAGCATAAGAAAATACAAGGACAAGCAGGTCCCGTGGGATAACATAGTCACTATAATGGAGGCTGGCAAGTATGCTCCTTCTGCCGGCAACATGCAAAATTGGAAATTTCTTGTTGTTAAGAGCGATGCAAAAAGAAAGGCCATTACAAAAGCCTGTCTGCAGCAGGAATGGATGGAAACAGCGCCTGTTTTTATTGTAATTGTTGCTGAGCCTGAAAAAGCAGAAAGATATTACGGGACAAGAGGGGCAAGGCTTTACACAATTCAAGGCTGCGCAGCAGCAATGGAAAACATGCTTCTGACAGCCCACAGCCTCGGCTTGGGAGCCTGCTGGGTAGGCGCCTTTGACGAGGATGAAATCTGGAGAGTCCTTGGCATACCCGAAGAAAAATCCATCCAGGCTGTCATGGTTATAGGCTATGCAGACGAGGCTCCAGAACCGCCGCCAAAATACAGGATAGAGCACATGATGTTCTTTGAGAAATGGTGGGGCCGCCTGGAAGCCCCAAAGACCCATTTGGGCTGGTGGTCTGCCTATAACGCAAGAATGGTAGATGAAGGAAAAAAGCTGGCAAAGAAAGTCCATAATAAAGTCAAGGAAAAATTAAAGAAACAGTAATTAATACTTGACCGGAAATAAAAACTTTTTCTTGATTATTATTTACAGCCTTCTCCTCTTTGCCTGTTCAAACCTGTTTCTGTATTATCAAGTAAATTTGCTATAGCATCATCTTTTGGCATATCTCTTAACTTTTCAGCATAGGTTATAGTGTCTCCCTCTAGTCTACTTTTTTTTGCTTCGTAACAGCCATCATACTTGTGCTTATCCATTGGCTCATATAAAGCGAGCATAAACTCATCTGAAAAATCATTATTAGCAACAGCATAAACTGCACTTTCTCTCCAAGCCATTGCTTTTCCATAGTAATTGGGGTCTTCTTTTCTTCTTGTGTCATCAAAAATATCCACTGCACTTTGCATATATTCACTAACCTTTGCTGCGCTTTGTGGGCCTTGTAGAGGTGGTGTTGATACCACATAAGGAGTAGGTGTAGGTCCCGGTGTGATTGCCGGTGTTGGCTCGGCGGTAATTGTTGGTGGGGGACTTTTAGTAATTGAGGGTTCATAGGGGTTATTTTGGTGTGTTGATGTTCCATCATATTGCGAATTCATATTATTATGATAGGCCAAGCTTACTCCTCCGATAATAACTCCTGCAATAGCAGCTCCAGCAAGAAGTTTCTTTACTAAGCCTCCCCACTCTTTTGTTATTCTTTCTGTTTCTTCCCCCAGAGCATCTGGGTCTTTTACTGGATAAACCACAAGTCCATCTAAAGCTAATCCAGCGAAGGGAGAGCCATAAAGGTTTACACGTGCTTTTGATTCAGCTAATAGGTGAATTAAGCTTGAGAAAAACCCCCTCCTCCGCCCCATTCCAGTAGCTTGTGTTTCAGCTGCTCCTTCACCAATCCAATCATCTAAACTATCATTTGGTTCTCTCCCTCCAAAAAGATGCCCCAATCCACCTGCACAAGTCATTCCTCTTGTATCTTCTGAAGCAATCTTAGCCAATTTTTTAATAACATATTCTTCATCTGCTTTTAAGGTCTTTTTAGAGTTGTTAGTCTCAAAAATTACCTGGGCTAGGCCATACCAAACTCTAATAGGTACCTCTACATGAGTTCTGGGGTTGGCATATTGCATTAAAAACATATCAGGCTCAAAGCCTATCCCTATCCTTTCATAAATTTCCTCAACAGGCTTTCCTTTCTCTCCTGCCACAGATTCTGCTAGTCTTACCATTCGACTAAGAGCCTCTTCTGCTTCAGCAAACAAACTAGGCTTATTTGTTACTGGCGTAGAAGCAGGGCTAGTTTCAACTATATCTTCAAGAACCACTTGAGGGTTTCCATTGCCCATTCTGACTCTGCTTAAGAACTTATAATATTTAAACCTTTCTATTTTATTACTATATTCGAGTGGTAAAAATAGGTCTAATCATCCTTTATCTCAACACAACAAATTTGTGGTGTTCCTTCTGGAGTGTCTTGACAAATGTTAGGGATTTTAACTGCATTGCATCTGTCCTCGCCAACACAACTCCCACCCCTGCTCCCGCAGTCCTCCAATATCTTAACAGTATCCCCGCTTTTCCCTGTAAAAACCGCTATCAGGACAACAAGAACTATTAATGCCAGCGCTGCTAGGATTATTGTGTTTATGGAAAGCTCTATGGCATTCTTTTTTTTGGGCATAAAATGATTATGTTATTAGCAGATATATAAAATTTGCTGAAAAAATCTTTATTGAGCTTAACAGCAAGGCAGTTTAACCTATATTATCAGGCTGGTATGATTCTGAATCCTTTGCCCTCTACTTTTATCAGGACGTCTTCACCTTTCTCCAGGTCAAGGGCATTTTCCACATCCTTGGGCAGCCTCAGAATCAGGTTGCTCCTGATCTTCCCAAGCTTGGCTCTTATAGCCTCTTTTCTGAGCTTGTTCAATAGCAAAATCTTCTGCGCCTGCTCGGGATTATAGTAAACCTCGCCGCAGGCGCATTTCCAGCCGCCTATTTTATACTCGTTAAACTTCATCCCGCCGGCATATTTCATTGTTTTTCCGCATTTATGGCATCTCATTTTTACATCCTCAAACTGCAAAGTTTTATTTTCTTTTGGTAAATTTGCCGAAATGTATAAGCACCCAGCAGTCCTCTTTCATAATCTCATCATAGTCTTTTGCAATGACAGCATTAAATGTTTTGTTTCCCTTGTCCATCCATCTTTCAATTGTGCCCTTTTTTCTTTTTCTTGGCGAATCATAGCCCCGCTCTAATATTTCCGCAACATCAAGCAATGTTTTTTCCTCCTTCAGCAATTCCCTCATTGCCGCGCTGCTCACTGCAATCCTAAGCCCCTTGTATTCAACATTAAGCATACTTACCAAACATATGTAATATGTATATGTTTTTAAGCTTTTCGTTTTAAGGGCCTTAGTTGCATCACCCTAAATTAACGGATAAAAATTTGCTGAAAAAAAGCTAAAGAAAGATAATTAGCAGAAAGATATAAATACTTAATAGTGCTATATGCCCTGTATGTCAGGAAATACAGTTACAATACCCAAGGAAGAGTACGAAATGCTAAAGAAAAAGGCAGAGATAGATGAGGATTTGCTGTTCTCATTAGTCAAGGGGCTGGAAGACATCAGGACAGGAAGGATTAAGCCTTGGAAGAAAGCCTGAACCTCTTTTTTATTTCTTCTCTATACACAGGAATGAGCGCTTTTATTGTATTTATCACCTCTTGCTGATCTTTCTTGCCGCTGACTGTTATTATAAAAACCACAAGATATTCTTCATATATCAAAAAATAAATCCTGTACCCCTTTACCTTCTTTTCTCTGAAGAATTTGTATCCTAAGGGTTTGCCTGAATAAGGATTTGTCGCTAATTGGCCTATCTCCCTGCCAATTTGCTTTTGAATCTGTGGATCAAGCTTATCAAAAATTTTGCCAAATTCCTTCGTAATGAATATTTTAAATTCCACTTGCAATGAATTATATTTTATATTTTTAAAAGTATCTTTTATTTAATATGTGGCATTGATTTTAGGGCAAAATTCAATCATATATTCACAAATCCAGAATATATCAAAAATAAGGCAAAAACTTGCTGCAAAAAGCCGAAAGATTTAAATATATGGTTATAAACCATAATATTATGGTTTAAGATGGCTAATGAAAAATTAAGCATACTGAAGCTGCTGATTGAGAGTCAGGACAAGAAACTGAGCATAAGGAAAATATCTAAAATAAGGAAAATAAACTACAAGTCAGCATATAATGCAGTAAAAAAGCTTGAAAAAGAGAATATAATCCATTTGGAAAAAACAGGCAACACAACAATATGCTCTTTTAACCAGAATTTCAATGAAACTGTTTTTGAGGCAGAATGCCAGAGAAGAAAAGAAATCCTCCAGAGCAAAAATATGTTGCTGATTCAAAAAGACCTTTCAGATTTGAGATTCCCGTTTATACTCCTGTTGTTCGGCTCTTATGCAAAAGGTGAACAAACCAGGCATTCAGATATCGATTTGCTGGCAATTGGGGGAGAAAAAAGCAAAATTGAGTCAGCCCTTTCACGCTTTCCATTTAATATACATCTAACCGCGGTGTCATTTGAGGAATTTACCGCAATGGCTAAAAGCAGGGAATTTACAGTTGTAAGCGAAGCCCAAAAAAGGAATATTATTCTGATAGGCATTGAGGAATATTACAGGCTGCTCAAAAATGCTAAGTGAAAAAAGAATCCAGGAAGCTGAAAGCAATGTAAAGTCTTACCTTGCAGACGGGCTTTTGCTAAAAAAGCAGGCTCAAAAAGAAGTTATGAACATACTTATAAATGATGCAAAAGAAAGCCTGGAAGTTGCAAACCGCTTGTTTGAAGAGAAAATCTCTGATCTTTGGGTTATTGTGGCTTCGTATTACTCAATGTATTATTATGCCAATGCAGTCCTATTGCATTTAGGGTATAAGGCAGGAGAGAAAATAACCCACCAAGTTACTGCAGATTCGCTTATTGTTTTTGTGAGGCGCAGGCTTAAAGAATCCTTGATAGAAGGCTATGAGGAACTAAAAGATGAGGCTCTTAATATTGCAGGAATGAAAGCAGACTCAATAATAGAGTCCTTTGACTATGAAAGAAAAAAGAGGGGCCTTATCCAGTATAAAACAATAGAAGTAGAAAAACACTCAAAAGCCGGCACATCTCTAGCCAGGGCAAAAGAATTCATGGTTGAAATGGAAAAATTATTGCTATGATAAAATTTGCTAAAAAAAGCTGGAAGAGAGTAAAAAGCTTATGCTCTCAACTCTAGTTTCATCAAAAAATAAAGAATCCCTCTCGCGAGGGACCAAATGCCTTCACTTTAAAACGTTGGGGGTGGTTTTTGAAATGAAGGCATAGAAAAAAACACCTTTTCAGGTGTCACCACAAAGACTAAAGGGTGATCATTCTTCTATGATTTCTATGCCAAGCTCTTCGCTTATTTGCATAACCTCCGGGCTTGCCTCAAGCGGCCTCATTTTGCCCAAAATCCATGGGCTTTTTACGCCTGTTATGATTGTCATTACAGTTAGCCTTCCTTTCATGTCATCTGAAACTCTTGCTCCCCAGATTACGTTTGCATCCTGGTCAAGGCTTTCTGTAACCATCTCCCCTACCTTGCTTATCTCGTCAAGAGTCATGTCAGGGCCGCCTATTACATGTATAAGAGCGCCTGTTGCCCCGCTGTAATTTATATCCAAAAGCGGATTTTGCAAAGCGCCTTTTACAGCCTCATCTACCCTGTTGTTTGTGTCGCTTGCGCCGACTCCAATAGCAGCAACCCCGCCATTTTTCATTATAGCCTTTACATCAGCATAATCCAGGTTAACCAAGCTCGGAACAGCTATAGTCTCCACAATGCCTTTTATCATTGTCGCTATAAGCTCATTTGCAACCGCAAATGCCTGTTGTATTGGCAGATTTCCGGCAATGCTGACTAATCTGTTATTGTCTATTACAATTACAGTATCAGAAACCTCTCTTAATTGCTGCAGCCCAAACTCTGCTTTATCTACCCTTGCTCTTTCAATCTTGAAAGGCATAGTAACAGTTCCAATTACAATTGATCCTGTGTCTCTTGCTATTTGAGCAACTATTGGCGCTCCTCCTGTTCCAGTGCCTCCGCCCATGCCTGCGCATACAAAAACCATGTCAGACTCTTTAAGGCACTGTTTTAGGTCCTGCAGGCTTTCTTTTGCAGCTTCTGCGCCCTTTTCAGGAAAACCCCCGCATCCTAATCCTCTTGTTACACCCTTTCCCAGCAAAAATTTCCTGTCAGCATCAATTATATTCAAATGCTGCTGGTCAGTGTTGCATGCCAAAATTTCAGCTCCTTTAATGCCCTTGTTGTACAGCCAGCCAACCATGTTGTTGCCAGCTCCCCCAATGCCTATAACCCTTATATTTGCTTGTCCTACGTCCATGCCCTCAAACTTATTTTGCTCACTAGCTTTTATTGCGTTCTCCACCAAAAAATCCATTTTTTCACCCCTAAATTTTGTGGTTTTTGAAATATACTTCCCAATATTAATACCAGAGTACCAAAATATTTATATTGGAATGGTGTATATCCCAACTCCTAGAAAAAAGTTATTTGCGCCAACAAATGACTTTTTATAAAGATTTAAGTACCAAAGATTTACTTTAAACCAAAAATACGCCAAATAAGCACGCTTTTTCGCCAAAAAAAGCTGCTTTGTTGAGTTTTTCGCCAAAAAAACTCACATTAAATTATTTTTAATTCTATTTAAATAACTAAATTGATATTTAAAGATTTCTAAAGTGGAAAATATATTTTTGGATATCGTGGTTATGGTAATTTTGAATTAATGCCCCATTAACCTTATAAACAAAACCCTCTTCCTTTTTCTTATGGCACTTTATTTCATAGGCATAGGCCTTAACGATGAAAAAGACATAACCCTAAAAGGCCTTGAAACAGTCAAAAAAGCAGATTTTGTTTATCTTGAAAACTATACTTCCAAGCTGAACTGCAATTTAAGCTATCTTGAAAAGCTGTATGGCAGGAAAATAATCTTGGCAGGCCGCAGCCTGGTGGAAACAGAGGCAGATAAAACAATATTGCAGCAGGCAAAAACAAAGGAAGTCGCTTTCCTGGTTGTAGGAGATGTCTTTTCAGCAACAACCCACATTGACCTTTACTTAAGGGCAAAAAAACTGGCAGTAAAAACAAGAGTTATACACAATGCTTCTGTGCTTACAGCAGTGGGCATTACAGGCTTGCAGCTCTATAAGTTCGGAAAAACAGCAAGCATTCCTTTTGAGAATGAAAATATAGAAACGCCTTATGATATCTTAAAAGTAAACCAGCAAAACAATATGCATACCCTATTCCTTTTGGATTTAGACCAAAACACAAATGGCAGCTTATCTGTAAACGATGCAATAAGATATTTGCTAAAAGTTGAGCTAAAAAGAGGGGAAAGAGTATTCACTGACAGCACCTTGTGCATTGGCTGTACAAAACTGGGCTCATTAGACCAGATAATAAAAGCCGGAAAAGCAAATGCCCTTCTCAAAGAAAACTTCAAAAGCGGGATGCACTGCCTCATTGTCCCGGCAAAAAAGCTTCATTTCATGGAAGAAGAGGCTCTGAAGCTTTATTTTTAGTTGCAATGCCCTTCCTCGCACCCGTTCCTGCACAAAAAGATTTGCTGCTTAGGGTATTCATCCTCACAATAGAACTCCATCAAATAATTAAAGTTCTGGCAGTAGTCATTGAACTCAAACCTTGTCGCATTGCTGTAAAAGCCAAAAACGCTTCCATTGACCCATCTTACTATCCCGTTATCAGTATCATGGCACAGCCTTACTGTGGTTACATCTTCGCTTTCTTCAATTCTTTCCTCTTCCAGCTCTTCAATAATCCTCAACTCACCAGCCTCAAATGCCCCTGTAATTAAATCCTCATTTTCACTTTCCTCTTTGCAGCCGGAAATAATTGCCAAACCTAACACCAGCAATAAAGAAAAAATCTTTCGCATAATGCTTTTTTTACCTGTAACTATAAAAAGTTTTTGAAATCAAAGGCCTCACCCAAAAAAACAGGGCTGTGCCTGATTTAGAGGAGGCAGGTGGGCAGAATAGCTAAAGGATATTAATCAAAATGGTGCGTGTTGTTAATGCAGCATCTTAGCAAAGTGTTATCATGGCAGCCCATTTTTGCTTCAGTTC
>JAHWGX010000098.1 GCA_019323655.1 Candidatus Woesearchaeota archaeon
TATTTTTTTCTTTTAGCAATTTAAAGAAGTGAGTTGCAAACTTGCATGCAATTGCCCCCTTTCCGGGAATTTCACCAACAACATTGTCATAGCCGGGGTCGAAAACAGGCTTTCCATCCTCAATATACCCTGTGCCCCTATCCGTAAACACAAACCTGTATTTTCCTGCGTGCTTCCCTTCTTTAATCTCAAAAACATCCTTTGATTTCCCGCTATAAACCAGTTTTTCTTCCATTTTGATCCCCTTTAATTGATTTTTTATTATTAGAAACAGAATTTGCTTTTGTTTTAAATTGTTTTGTTTTTTAATAGAATAATCTGTTTTTAGTGATTAATTGTTGTTTACCCATTAAACTCCCTTACTTTATCCCCAATCTCTCTTCTGTAATTAATAAGCTTCTGCTCATAGCTGTTGTCTATGTTTAATATCTCTATTGCTGCAAGGGCTGCATTGGTTCCGTTGTTTAATCCTACCCATAAGCCGTGGTCTGAGTGCTTTAATAAGTTCAATGACGCTTCTGCCTTGTCGTCGTTTTCCATAAGCAAAGGGCAGTAAATCACGAGCTGCTCTTTTTTCTCTATTGGCTCGTCAAAATAAACAAAGTCTATGTTTATTGCATTTTCTGCTGTTTGAGTTGAATGCGCATGGTTAACCCCAAACTGCCTTAAGATTTCCTCTGCTTTTCTGAATGCCTTGTTGCCTTTGTCCCCTATCAAGACAACCTTTTTTGGGTTTTTGAGAATCTTAACAGCAGAATGGGCAGCTATTTCTGATTTTCCCACTCCGGCAGCCAAAACAGGAATTCCTGGAGGCATCTGCATAATGGAAAGCAAAGCATCCAATCCCTGATAATTCCCTGAACAGGGAACGCCAATTACAGGCCTTATTGTTTTTGATGCGACAACACCAGGCAAAGCTGCTGACAGGCCAGCTCCTGAGATTATCAGCTTATAGTCTTTCCTTAAAACTAACTCAACTTCGTCTGGAGTCTTATGGGCGCTCGCTATCCTGAAATCATAAGCTATTTTTTCCCTGTCAAGAATCCTAAGTATTGGCTTATAATTATTTTCATCAGATTTTGAGCCGAACAAAATAAGTGCGTCTGCCATTAGTTATCACCCTTCTTTAATAGAATGTGAATAATGCTAATATTTATAAATATCGAATTTTGGGTTAACAATTGCTGCAAGGGTTATTTTTAGTTAATAGTTCTGTTTATTTTTTAGATGCGCCCTTCAACTGCAAAAATTATATAAAACAAATCAAATTGCACTTACCGATGGAAAGATATGTTTACATTGATGAAACCGGCGATTTAGGGGGAAAGGGGTCAGAATACTTTGTCATAACAGCAATATGGACAGATAATCCTGCATTGTTGGACAGGCTGGTAAAAAATATCAGAAGGCACAAATTCAAAAAAGAGCTGAAAAAGGTTCAGGAAATAAAAGCAAATAAGTCAAGCAAAGAACTAATTGAAAATATTCTTAAAAAATTCTCAGAAATTGATTCCGCGCATGCGCAAAGCATAATTTTGGATAAGAAAAAATTATACAGCAAATTCCTTAAGGAAGATAAACACAAGCTCTATAACTTTGTCTGCGGGCATTTGGCAGGCATTGGGATTGACTCCAAACAGCTGGTAATCAGAATCGACAGGGCAAAAGGGAAACAAAACCTAATTGATGACTTTAACAAATATATAGGCGTAAAATTCAAAGAAGCCAGATGGAACAGGGAAATAGAAATCTACCATAGCTGGTCCCATTCATGGTCCGGATTGCAAATAGCTGATGTGATTTCATGGGCAGTTTTTAATAAATTTGAGCATGGAAATGATTATTATTTCAGGCTAATAGAGAAGAAAACTAATATTCTTCATATGTGGGAATAATAACAAAAAAGCAGTACCCGCTGGTACTACTGCGTGCACCTCAAGGTACACTGACCAGCAGGTTTTACCCGCTGATATAAAACATATGCTTAAAGATATATAAATCTTTCTTTAATTTTTGAATTAAAGAAAAGATTACTGCTAAGAAGAGCCGACATAGGGCTATTTCATTACCTTATACTCCTGATAGTTTTCATTCATTAATAAGCTTTTTGTTATAGCAACCGCAATATTTTCCGCATCAGCCTTTTCATCAAACTGCATTATCCACAGGACTCCTTTTTCCAGTTTTTTTATTTCCTTAAACCCAAGCCTCTCCCTTAAGGTTGACAATAAACCAGACGCGTTATCCAGATTCTGCACTAAAACATTGATTTTTTTTATTTTTTTGCCGTTATCGCTTCCTATTGAAAATGAAAATTTATTTTTATTGGCATTGACCAGAATGTCAGTATTGCTTATTTCTTTTTTAAATTTTTCAGCATTTCCTTCCACATCAAACCTGTAGTAATCTGCCCTTTCAAGCTGCTTTAGCTTATTATAGCCAATCCTCTTTAATGTATTAAAAGCTGTAATTGCAACATTGTCAGGAATTTTCAGGCTTACAGCCATTTCCACATTTGCCATTTTTAGGTTATTTTTTCCTCAATGTATTTTTTCATTGACTCGAATAATTTTATTCCCGCAGCCTTTTTGCCCTCTTTCTTTTCATCGGGAATCTGCCACTGCCATGAGGCCCTTTCCGGGTGAGGCATTATCGCCATTATATTGCCTTTTTTATTGGCTATGGCTGCTATGTTATGCACAGCCCCGTTAGGGTTAACCGGAAATTTATCTGTAATTTTCCCTTCTTTATCGCAGTACCTGAAAATAATCTGCCTGTTTTTTGCCAGTTCGTTGACTAAACTTTCATCCTTTGTTGTAAACCTGCCCTCGCCATGCGCAACCGGCATCTGAATTATTTCATTTTCCTTATAAAAATAATTGTATGCGCAGCTTTTTTCGTTAATGTTTTTTAAGCTGATCCATGAGCAGTAGAAGCCTGAAATTAATGGGTTTATATTTGGGGCCAGGGCCATCTCCACTTTATTTTTTAATCCGGGAATTAATCCGGTTTCGACCAAAACCTGAGCGCCGTTGCAGATGCCAAGCAAAGGCTTTCCGTTTTCCGCCTCAGCCCTTATTTTTTCTATTATCTTATCTTTTGCTGCAATAACTCCGGCACGTACCCTGTCCTCATAGGAAAATCCTCCGGGGATAATAAAGCCGTCATATGCGCCCAAATCCTGAGCTGCATTCCACCTTACAATTTCTGCTTCCATTCCAGCATCTATGCACCTTTCCTTTGTTTCCTCTTCGCAGTTGTTTCCCGGAAAGTACATTACTGCTATGACTGGTTTTTTTGGCATTTTGTATTATCTTCAATTTTATTATAATAGGCTTTCCTCAATAATCTTTTTCATTAAGCCAATATTGTTAATTTAATTATTTTATTCCAAATTCTCCTCTACCGCAAATTTAAGGCTTTCAAAACGGTTTTTGTTTCAGGAAGGTTTTTGTCTCTCAATTGGTTTTCAACCACTTCTAAGATAACCGCTTTCAAATGAGGATTGTATTCCATCTTATCTCATACCTCTCAGTCCTCTTCTCATGTCATTAAGCATTTGTTCCTTTTCTCCTGGCTCAAAAATATCAGAAGGTGCATTTTCAAGATTTTTAAATGCATTCTCCATATGATGCTTTGCCAAAATAGGATTGCCCATATTATTGTAGTTCAAGCCAAGCAGAAACTCAAACATAGGGAAATTGTTGCTTAGCTCCATCATTTTTTTGCATAGGCTTTCAATAGCCTCAAAATCTTCTTTTTCATCTAGTTCCATAATATAAGACTGTATCAGGGAGGGGCTTTTCAAGCCATTTTCAACAATAAACTCAAATTTTTTGCCATCATCTAAGGAGAATAACTCGTTTTCCAGCCCAGCAATTTCTTTCTGTTCTTCAGAAACTTCTGAACCTTCTAAGCCAAGCAGGGCATCAATCTGGGTTTGGGGAATTCCCATTCTTCTTGCAACCTTCGTAAGCTTTTGTTTGTATTTTTCAGATTCTTTCTTATCATACAAACCAAAAAAATAAGGAAGATATTTCACAAATGCCTGCTTATCTTGCATCCATGACCTGTTGTCAATGCACCAAAGCACATAATCAAGCACCAACTTTAGCTCATGATGAGTTGTGCTTTCTTCCTGCAGTGCAATGCTTAACTTAAGCATTATCTTTTTTTCAAGCTCATTTTTAAAGAAATCAATCTTTTCGGTATAGTTCTTCTTGATATCTTTAATTATATTTTCAACATCCTTATCTTTCAATTTTCTATTTTCCAGAAAATAATTAGCTATCGTAAATTCAATCTCTCCCAAATAATCCTCATAGTCTTCTTCTTTGTTGAATAACGCCTTAATCTTTTTTATTTTATCAGTGTCCTCTTTGAGCAGATTGCCCAACGGTACAAAATTATTCTCACCCTCTTCTTCTTTTCTAACCCAAATAGGTTCAGGCTTTTTCCCATGAAGTCTTGCATTAACCCAATCAACAACAAATAAGTTAGGGTTAAAATCTTCTCCAAGCCATTCAACAATTCTTTCTTGGTATTCTGGATGGTTCTTATTTTCTCTTATTTTCAAAAGCTCTTCATATCCATAAACACTGCCACAATCTTCCGGTGGACACGACATTTCACCATCTATGCAGACAGGATAGTGCTTAGAAGGATCTTTTTCTGAAATATTCTCAACAACTATTGAATGTTTCCAATTGTCTCCAAAATCATAGACATAGCCTATTTTTTGGTCCTCTTTAATTATTAGTTGTCCCATCTGTGTGTCTATGTCAAATTGCTCCTTTGGTCTGTTTCTTTCCATTTTATTCATTATTTTGTTTATCTTATGTGTGTCCAAAATAGTGCCCTCTTTGCTTGAGTCCTGCTCTTCCAGCATTTTCCTAAATTCCGGAGATTTGAAAAGCTCACGAAAAGCCCCTTCTGCAGGATTAAATCCCGCTTCTTCATTAGTGATAGTTATATCTCCAATCTGAAACTCATACATATGATAGTTTTCCCAGCCCATTACATTCTGAATAATGTTATGCAGTTCATGAAAACTTATAGAATCTTCTACTAAAAATCTTCTCCAAATCAATGGCTTAAATCCATCCAGGCTAATTTTAAGCTGCAATATTTTTGATATTTTGCATCCCTCTGTTAATTTAAATTAAAACCTGCAAACATTTCCATTTTCCTTTAACCATTTAATTTTTTCTTTATAATCAGGCATTGCCTTTTCAACTGTTGCCCAAAACTTATCAGAGTGATTCTGCTCAATAAGGTGTGCAAGCTCGTGTATGCACACATACCTTAATACATCGTCAGGAGCAAAAAGAAGCCTTGTGGAAATGTTAATATTGCCTTTTTCTGAACAGCTTCCCCATCTTGACTTGAGGTTTTTAAAGAAAATTTTTTTAATCTCCCTATTGAAATAGGTTTTATTCAGCTCAAATATGCTTTCTTTTAAGTTTGGCAGCCTTTTGCTGGCAACGCATCTGCTGAGAAGCGTGGATATATGCTCCTTTTGCTTTTCCAAGGACAGATTTGAAGATATTGCAAGCTGAATTGTGTTTCCGATTATTTTTGCAGAACTGCTTTGCTTGTCTTTTAATTCTATATTAAGCATGTATTCCTCGCTGCCGACTTTAAGCATATCCCCGCTCTTGTATTCTTTTTGAATTTCAGGCTTGAATTTATTTGGGTTTTCCTCCAGCTTGTTTTTTGCCCATTGTTTTGCCTTCATTAATTGTCTAAACTTTTCCTCTCTGTCCAGAAAATGAGGTATCCTTATGTTAATAGCTTTTTTTCCAAGCGATACAACAGAATCATTTCTGTCTTCGTAATGGATTTTTACCCTGTAACTTACTCCGTTGACTTCTAATCTTTCAGTTTTCATCTTAAGCTAAAAGCTTCATTTGTTTTTCATTTATCCTGCTATTTAATTTTTTCAGCCTGTCGCAAAAAATAATGCCTATATTCTTATCTCCAACTGCTTTTATCATGTCTCCTTCCTGAATATTTTTTGCTAGCTCAAACTCGCTTTTTCTGTGCATTGGAACAACAAGGTTATATTCTGACTTTTTTGTTTTTACTTTAAGCATAAAACTGCCTTTTTTAGTGGTTCTTTTTCTAATAACTTTTCCGCTTATCTTTACTTTCTTTTCCCATTTTTCCCTTAAAACTTCTTTTTCTAGTATTTTTAAGAGCCTGTCATCAAAGCCTTGATTTTCCATTTTTAATTAAATCCCTTTGGTTATTCTTTTTATTTTGTGCAACAAGAGAGGGAACATCAAAAAATTTATATATTAGGTTAACCCATTTCTTTTTGTTGTTGGGAATTCATACTTGCTGGGCTAAGAGGCCCGCTTTTTCTTTTTTTGTTCTATTAAGCTTTTATCTATTATTTTAACGCCTCAACAAACCCAGTTGTCCAAGCATTTTTTAATTCCTTAATTTCCAATCTGATTATTTTTTTATCATTATTTCCAATTATTAATGAATTATTTTTTGCTGTTTTTCCTAAATTGAAAATTTCCAAATTGTATTTTTTAAATATTGAATTAACCTTGTCAATGTTTTTATCCTCTGCTTCAAAAACAAATCCGGGTGTTTCTGAAAACAGAATTTTGTCATTTCTCAAATTTGAGAAGCCAATGTCTATTTCTGCGCCAATATTTCCGTCAGCGTTTCCGCCTAAAACCATTTCAGCTATTGCGGTAAACAAGCCTCCATCCGAGATGTCATGGCAGCTTAACAATAATCCGTTTTCAATGCACTTAATAATTGCATAAATCATGCTTCTTTGCTCTGCCAAGTCAGGTTTAGGAACATTAGAGCCAATCTTATCATTTATTTCATAATAAATGCTTCCTCCGCATTCATCTTTTCTGTTTCCAACTAAAAACAAGCTTGAATTTTCCTGCTTTATTTTCATTGTAATTGCCTTTTCATAGTCCTTCATTATACCTACGCAGGCTATTACCGGGGACGGGTCAATTGAGCTTCCTTTTGCGCTTTCGTTGTAGAAGCTTACATTCCCTGATATAATAGGCACAGGGCTTTTTGTGCCTTTAAGGCATAATGTTTCAGCTGCTTCTTTTATGCCCCTTACACCCTCAGCAAAATCATAGAAATGCTCCGGCTTTTCAGGATTTCCGTAGTTCAGGCAGTCAGTTAATGCTGACGGAACTGCGCCAATTGCTGCTATGTTCCGCATGCTTTCTGCGACTGCATTCAAGGCTCCGAGGAAGGGGTCTATTCTGCTGTATCGTGGATTGGAGTCAACTGCCAAAGCAATTGCATACCTGCTGTTCTGCAAAGCCCTTATCAATCCGGCATCTGCCTGCCCCGGCTCGATAATTGTGTTTCCAAGGACATTCCTGTCGTAATGCTTGTAGCACTTTTCCTTTGATGCAACATTCGGGTTTTTTAAAATCCTTAAGGCTGTTTCATTGTAATTTTTTGGCTCACCAATATCAGGCTCTTTGAAGTTTCTTAAGGGCTTTTTTTGGATTCTTTCATAATTTATCCCCCTAGTCACGACTTTGATTGGGACATTGCAGACAATTTTTCCTTTATGCGTTATTTTGTAGTCCTGGCTCTTAGTAACGCTGCCTATTACTGATGCTTTTGCATTCTGCGCTATTGTTGGCAATGCAAAGTCCTCATTGTAGATTTTCAATAAAGTTTTTGTAAAGCTTTTTGGGCTTATCCATGTGAACCTTTCCTGAGTCTCGGAGCAGAAAATTATGTATGGGGGAAGGTTTTTCATCGACACATGGATCTTATCCAAATCAATTTCGGCGCCATAATCACCATCTGAGCAAAGCTCAGAAGTAGCGCACATTATTCCCCCTGCGCCCATATCCTTAAAGCCTAAAGCAACATTCTGCTTTTTTGCTTCCTTAAAGACCCCATAAGTTGCCCTTATTAATACATTTTTTAGGAAAGGGTCCGGAACCTGGACAGCCCCTTTATTGTATTCTTCCTCTTTCTCATCCAGAATTAAAGAGGCGAAAGCAGCTCCTCCAAAGCCTGAATTGTCAGTCGGCTTTCCGACAATCACAATATCATAGCCCTCTGCATTTTTAGGAGCATAGCTGTGTATTATGTCCTTTTCTTTTAGTATGCCAAGGCAAACAACATTTACCAGGCAGTTGTCGTCAAAGCTTTCATTGAAATAAACGTCTCCTGCAAGATTTGGAATACCGACAGCATTGCCATATCCCGCTATTCCGTTTATTACCTCGTTTGCAATGTACCTTGTCCTGTTTTTATTTTTTCCATAAGGGTCTCCGAACCTTAAAGGATCTGCAGTTGCGGTTATTTTTGCCCCCATGCATAAGACGTCCCTTAGTATCCCCCCGATTCCTGTTGCAGCCCCTTCATAAGGAACAACCTGGCTTGGGTGGTTGTGGCTTTCCATGCTGACAACTATGCCGTATCTTTCCCCGCTGATGTTTCCCAGTTCCACAATTCCGGAGTCCTCAACAGGGCCCAAGATAACATTAGGGGCTTTTGTGGGCAGCATTTTCAGTACTGACCTGCTGCTTTTATAGCTGGAATGCTCTGACCACTGTATGTTAAAAATATGCAGCTCTGTCAAAGTCGGGTTTCTTCCGATAAGCTCTGTTATTTTTTTTGCCTCGGAAACAGCCAATGAGATAGCATTTTTCCTCAAGAAATCTTTTATTGCCTCATCCGGCATTCCTTTTACATCAACCAGCTCACTATCAGCACCACCCATTTTACTACAATATCCTGATTAAAGAGCTGATTTAAATAGGTTTTGATGGGAAAGGGGCTGTAAAGTGCTATAATTCTTTTTGGAATATGAATTTAATATATCTGGGGTTTTGGGGTAAAAACTATTTCGCCAGTAAATATTCATAATTTTAAAGTGGTTACACACGAAAAATTTATAAATATATGCCTGTTTGTTGTGTTTATGGCTCAGGAACCCTCTCAAGATAGATGTTTGGAAGCTTTAATAAAATCAAAAGTTTCAAAAGAAGTTGGAAAACTCTATATTGTGCATTATTCGGCTTTAGAAGGCGACGCAGAAGGAATTGAAGGACCATTAGAAGAAACAAAAGTTGACAAAGAACTGGAAGCACATGCTACAATGTTGAAACTTGCAAAAGAAATGGGAACTCCGGAAGAGGACATTAAAAAATTGTCTATTGGAGTTTATAAGTGTATCAACCCAGATTCAAAAGAATATAAAAGATATTATCCTCCTTCTCAATAAAATAAAAAATTCTAATTACGATGTCTATAGAAGAACTTGAAGTACTGAAAGGGGAAAAACATCGAGAAAAAGTATTTGGATTACTGCAAGATCCTAAAACTATTCAAACACTTGATGAGAGGATTATTGAACATCTTTTAGTTTGGAAAGAATGTTATGGAATAGCAGACTATATGAGCAACCTAATAAGATACGGGAAAAAAGATGTTTCAGAAAAAGCATTTGGGTCTATACATCAAATTGGGAATAATAAATCGGAAGCCTCTGTTTATGCACAATTACTATACCATGAAGAAAATCGGTTTAAAGGAGGTATATTGAAAGCGCTAAGGAGTGCTGAAGATGATACTCTTAAATATCAGGTAATATTAAGCTGTGCGATTGATACAGGTGATGTTGATATTCTGGATTTGTATGCCTTAATTAAAGATAAGGAATCAAGATTGAATTTGCTAAAAGAAATTAACAGCTGTGTTTTCCGTGGGGAAAGATATGATACCTTAAGGGACAGAGCAAGAGAATGTTATTTAAAAGAAACCTCAGTAGCTAAGCCTTCTTAAAGATTAAGCTTAACATCCAATAGCTCACATGACATCTTAGCAGAGGTTAACAAACACAGGAAAAAACTATTGAATAACATTAATCAACTCGCTTTTCCAGCAAAAAATATAAATATATTGCATTGATTTAATGCTGAAATGGGAATATTCCATAAGAACCTTAATGATGCATCTGGTTTTATAAAAGACGGAAAATACGATGAAGCTAAGGAAATTATAGAGAATCACCTTAATTCTGTAAAGGATCTTTTTAGTAAAATTAACGAAGTCCATAGTTTGGTTGAGGGGTACTGCAAATCTTTAACCGCTGCAAAAAACTTGCTGGAAACTGTTACCACCCCCTCTAAAGATGGGCGTATACCCGATACACATTTTTTGGTGTTCTCTTTGTCTTCTTTAAATAAACAAATTCCTAAAATACAGTCAAAAACTGCAGAATTAATTAATCTATTAGAATCAGAAAAATAAGGTTTCTATCACAATTTATTTAAACAGCAATAAAATTATTCCATATTACCTATTAATGAAACAAATATTATTAAACTAAAAAATAATTATTGAAAAATAAAAATGCAATTAGACTATAATGAACTTGGCTTTAAATGCGGACTGGAGATTCACCAGCAGCTTGAAGGGAAAAAATTATTCTGCAATTGCCCTACCTTAAATTCTTCTGAAGAGCCTGATGTAAGGTTTGAAAGAAGGCTTAGGGCAGTGGCAGGAGAGACTGGTGCAATAGATATTGCTGCACAGCATGAAATGCAGAAAGGAAAAAAAGTAATCTACGAGGCTGATTCTTCTGATACGTGCCTTGTGGAGTACGATGAAGAGCCTCCGCATGAGCTGAATTTGGAGGCCTTGGGGACAGCATTGAAAGTTGCTTTGCTGCTGAATGCGAAAATTGCCGATGAAATACAGGTCATGCGCAAGACAGTTGTTGATGGCAGCAATGTGAGCGGGTTCCAAAGGACAGCATTGGTTGCAACTGACGGCTTTATCGAGACTTCTTACGGCAGAGTCGGGATTCCGACAATATGCCTCGAGGAAGAGGCTGCCCAAAAACTGGAAGATGGCAAGGATTTTGTAAGGTACAGGCTTGACAGGCTCGGCATTCCGTTAATAGAGATAGCAACTGACGCTGGAATTAAAAGCCCTGAGCATGCAAAAGAGGCTGCTGCTTACATTGGAATGGTGCTGAGAAGCGTCGGAGTAAAAAGGGGCATAGGCACAATAAGGCAGGATGTCAACGTTTCAATAAAAAAAGGCGCAAGGACGGAGATAAAGGGATTTCAGGACTTAAAGTCGATACCGAAAGTTATTGAATATGAGATTAATAGGCAGATTAAACTGATCAAATCAGGAAAAAAACTTAAGGACGAGGTCAGAAAAGCAGAGCCGGACTTTACAACATCTTTTCTAAGGCCCATGCCCGGAGCAGACAGGCTTTACCCTGAGACAGATGCCGCCCACATAAAGGTAAGCAATGATTACATCAGCAAACTAAGAAAAGAGCTTCCAAAACTGCTGACTCACAAAGCAGAGGACTTTGAAAAAAAGTATGGAATTGCAAAAGAGCTGTCAAAAGAATTAATCCACAATGATGTTTTTGAGCCATTTGTCAAAAAATTCAGTAATATTTCTGCGTTAACCATTGCAAATACTTTAGTGAACATACCAAAAGAGATTAAGACGAGGTTCAAGCTTGACGTTTCCAAATTGAAAAATGATGATTTTGAGGAGGTTCTTGGCTACTTAAACCAGGGCAAAATAACAAAAGAGGCAGTTATTGACTTGTTAATTAAAAAAATAAAAAAAGAGGAAATTGAGTTAAAGCAGTTTGCAGGAGTTTCTGACAAGGATTTGGAAAAAGAGATTAAGGATATTGTTAACAAAAAGCCGGGCTTGAGCATAAGCGCTTATATGGGAATTGTAATGGGAAAGCACCGGGGAAAAGTGGATGGGAAGAAGGTTATGGAGATATTGAGAAAGAGGGTTGGTCAGTAATTTGATTACTACTTTTTAGTAGATATAAAAGAAAAATTTATAAAGAGGCTTTATTTCTGGCTTAAATGGGTGGTATTAGTGGCAATTAAAATTCCTAAAGGAAAAGACCTGATAGGCACTTTCGAACCAGAATGTTTGCAGATAAGGGCTCCTAATGGAGAAATGCTTAATATTAGAGTGCCGCAGACTGAAAAGGAAGTTGAAAAAGCATGGGAAGTTGTAGAAGGTTATACTAGTATCTTGACAAATTAAATCCGTTACATTTATATATGGCCCCTTCTTATTAGGCTATACAATGAAAAGCCTACAAATAAAACTAAAAAAGGAGGAACGCAAGTTTCTTGAGAATCTTATAAAGAAAGGGACTAAGAAAGCAAGAGAAATAGCAAGAGCAAATATTTTGCTGTTGCTTGATGAAGGGTGGGAAGTAAATGAAGTTGCCAATATTGTGAAAGCCCACCGGCAAAGGGTATGGAGAATTAAAAAAAGATTCCTGAATGAAGGAATGAAAGCAACATTAAGAGAAAAGCCAAGAAGCGGTCAGCCTATAAAGTACACAAAAAAACATGAAGCAGAAATAATAGCGCAAGCATGCGCTAAGGCCCCAAAAGGAAGGAAAAGATGGACAATAAGGCTACTGACAAGAAAGATAAGGAAGCAAAAAGGATTTAGCAGCATAAACCGGGAAAGTGTACGATTAGTTTTAAAAAAAGCAGGACTAAGCCTTGGCTGAAAAAGATGTGGTGTATTCCAGAAATAACTCCTGGATTTCGCAGGAGGATGTACGACATCTTAGACTTGTATCAGGAGCCATACGACCCACACCGGCCTGTAATTGGAGTTGATGAAAAGCCAAAACAGCTTATTGAAGACAGCAGACCGCCAATAAATATTAAGCCGGGAAAAGCAGAGAAGTACGATTACGAGTACGTCAGAAACGGAAAGGCGAATATCTTCATGGCTGTAGAGCCAAAGCATGGAAGAAGAAATACAAAAGTAACATGGCAAAGGACAAAGAAGGACTTTGCACAATTTATGGAAGAATTAGTTTTGCTTTACCCGTATGCAGAAAAGTTGAGAATTGTCCTTGACAACCTTGGCACTCATTCAAAGAAAGCCTTTTACGAGGCTTTCAAGCAGGAAGAGGCAAATAGAATTCTAAGCAAACTTGAGTTTCATTATACGCCCAAGCATGCAAGCTGGCTTAATGTTGCGGAGATTGAGATTGGAGTGATGGATAACGAGTGCACAGGCAGGCGAATGAGGAATATGCCTCATTTGAAAAGTGAGGTTAATGCTTGGAATAAAAGAAGGAACAGGGAAAGGCGTAGGATTGACTGGAGGTTTACACGTAAAGATGCTGACAAGAAACTTGCTAAGCATTATGTAACATAACTAAGTTGTCATACTACTAGAGCAATTGCGCAAAATCCAGAAAGCGCATCGCAGGATTTAGATTCAGTTGAGGATGTTACTGGCTTGCATTTTGGAAACGAGCCTTATGTGCTTTTCACAGCAGTGGACAAAAATTCGGATCCAGCAGGAGTGCTAACTGCTGAAATTGTTCCGCTTTCCGGATTATCAGTCTTAGTGGGAGATCCAGATTTAGGGCGGTGGTGTATGGGAGTCTTTTATCAAATAGCTGTTAACAAGGAAGTTTCATTAGACTATAAGGATCTTTCTGTTGCAACACAACTCTACTCTATTTTATCGCAAAAGTTGCCAGAGATTACTACTTATGGCCCTGATGGATGGCTATGCAGTGTTACAGAGTCAAGGGCTGAGGGTCGTGAATTAGAGGCTATAATGGATGCTGGTTTTGGGTGCCTTGTTCCAAATAAATACTACATGCCTCCAGCAACACGGGTAGGAGAAATAAGGGAAAAACAAAACAGAATAACAAAAGACCTTGTATTGTTATGGGATCAAACGGAGGAAGGAGACCCCTCATACTCAGAAAAGTTACTAAGATGGGGACCGATTGCTGCAGGAGTATATCTGGCATCTGCTTATACTCTTCCAGAGCATAAACTCACTCTAAGCGAATTTACTTGTCCAACAATTAGGGGGTATTTTGAGGGTGCTCAACTCCTATACTAACTGAAGGATTTTGAAAACAACAACTTTTTATACTAACTCCTAATTTTTATAAGGCATGAAAAGATGGCTAAAGGTGCTTCTTACAGCTGATTTTTTTGCTTTATTGGCTATAGGAATGATTACTCCCATATATGCAATATTTGTTGAGGAGATTGGAGGGGACATTCTGGATGCAAGCGGGGCATGGGCTTTGTTTGCAATAACATCAGGAATTTTAATGTACCTGATAGGCAAGTGGGAAGACCGGGGAAAGCACTATGCCGGAATGCTGTTTTTTGGGTATCTGTTAAGGTCATTCGCATTTCTCGGATATTTCTTTGTGCAGAATACAATGCAGCTGTTTGGAGTGCAAATAATTTTAGGATTAAGCGTGGCAGTTACAAACCCATCTTACGATGCCCTGTACTCAAAGTGCCTGCAGAAAGGGAAATATGCAGCGCAATGGGGCGCATGGGAGGCAATGAACATGATTGTTGAGGCAGTTGCCGCATTAATCGGAGGCGCAATTGCAAGCTATTTTGGCTTTAAGGCCCTGTTTGCTGTTATGTTCTTGAGCGGAATTATCGGAGTGGGTGTTTCTTCTGTTTTGATTACAAGAAAGCCAGCTAAACTGACAGCAAAACCAATCCGATAATAACAGAAACAACCCCTATTTTCTGGCTTATTTCAAGGACTTCCTTAAAAAATATTCTTGCCAGGATTATTGTTATAATGGGGTAAGTTGATGAGACCGGGGCAACTATTGATGTTAATTCAGAGCTTATCCCAAAGCCGTAGGACAGGAAGCCGGCTATTCTTAATATTCCAATCAATACTACAAAAATTGCAGCATTCTTCGGGAAGGAAATATTTTTTGCTGTTGCGCCTGAATAAGCCAGCAGGAATAAAAGGCCTATTAGCTCGATTAAAAAAATTGGCAAAAACCAACCGAATTTTGATACAAGAAAGCCAATAAAAACAAAAATAGTGCCCCAGCCGATCATTGCAATCAGCCCGTATTTTACCCCGGTTCCGATATTTTTTATTTTCAATCCAATCAGGCCATGGAACCTTAAAGATGTTAAGACTGCGCCTAGAATAGCCAGGCTGACGCCTGCTGTCTGCAATGCATTTAACTTTTCCCCGAGAAAAATGAAGCTTAGGATTACCGTCAAAGCTGCATAAGACGAGGCAATAGGGCTTACAATTGAGATTTTGCCTTTTTGCAGTCCCTTGAAAAACGCCAGCAGCGCTAGAATTCCTATGACTCCTGAAATCAAAATTATTGCTGTATCAATAAATGAAAACCTTGGAATTTCTAAAAAAAACGGAAAGAGCAGAAAAAACAAAATCATGCCTATAAGCTGGCTCCACACAGTTGTTTTAAGAACAGTAGTTTTTCTTACTGCCTTTGCGACAAAAAAATCAGAGACCCCCCAGCCGAGCATTGCGATAATCCCGAATAATATCCCTGATGAGATGTTCATTTTTAATGTTTTAAAATTGTTTTATTTAAACTTTTGTTTGTGGCTAAAATCCGGCAGCCCCGCAATATTGCCGCGGGTTCTTGACGTTGTGTACCCCAATATATGCCGACCGCAATGGGGAGGCCTATAATTTTGAGTGATAATTATAATAAGCAGATAAAGAATTTGTTAATTTTACCCTTTATTCTACTTCTGTTGTCAATGTGCCTTGCATTTTATGCTTGACACCTGTATATGAACTAGTGTAAGTAACATTTAAACTCCCAATTGTTCTGTCTCCTCTTACTAACAAACATCCACTTACTGTAAATGATTTTTCTTCCCCATTTCTTAAACTTCCTGTTGCAGGTATTGTACAACCATTTGTTATGATATTCATATCCACTGCATCATATCCCATACCGTTTTTTAAAACAACAGTTGTGCTATCAGCAGTTAGCTTAAAGTCTGTACACACAATGCCTGCTGGTAAATAACATGGTGGAAGCAATTTTGGTTCTGGTTTAAATGCGATGTACCTTTCTTTTTGTTTTTCTGTAAGAGTATCACATTCTGTATTAAGGTTTTCTTCCAGTTCTTTTTTCGTCATTTCATCATTGATTTCACTAATCACAAAATCTAGGCATTGTTGTTTGGAAGAGCAATCTATTAAAGGCGGAATGAAAAATTCACCTCCCACATTAGGTTCAAAAATACAAACCTTGCCTAATTTATCCAAATCTCGCTTATATTCTTCTAATTTATCTAAATTTTTTTTGTACTCTGCTTCAGTGTATACATATTCCTCAATCTCTTCTGAACCTTTTAGGGCGTCCTCCTCTAAGTCTTTATCACATACGCCATTATGATTTAAGTCTATACAACAATCATCTCTAACAAGAATATATGGCTTGTCGCATGTTTTTGGAGAGCAACCAATAGTGATTAATATACTAACAATAAAGATAACCACCAAAATTGTTTTTTTCATTGATAAGTGCCTCTTGTTTAATTTTTGTAGAACACTTATAAAAAACTTTCTATGATGTGTAATTATGAACGCGCCAGCGAGGACTTTCGCCATTTCTTTTCGTTGCGGAGCACGGGTCGCCGAATGCAGTGAGTGCGACCCTCTCTCTTTGCTCATTTCTCTTGAAGAGAAATGTTTCGAACCCCGGACCTACAACTTAGGAGGCTCTAGCGTGCTTTTTGCATGTCGCTCTATCCAAGCTGAGCTACTGGCGCACGGAAAGGAAGATTAAGCAGGTATATAATAAATTTTTTATTTTTCCTGCCTAATATTCCGGTCTTGAATATTCAGAAGTATCTTTGGCCAGCAGGTACCTGAAGTTCCTGGCTATGCTGTTTGCTGTTATCTTGCCGACAATTTTCCCGTTTTCAGTAACTACTAACCTGCGTATCCTTTTCTCGTCCATTCTCCTGCTTGCCTCTATTAACCCTTCATTTGCATCTATCGTCAGTATAGGGCTGCTCATAATATCCCTTACTTTTACTATATCGGGGTTTCTTCCCTTTGCCACAATTTTCCGCAGGATGTCCCTCTCGGTCATTATCCCAACGACCTTGTTCTCCTCTTCCGCCAGCAGGGAGCCTATTAGCTTTTCGTCCATTACTCTCGCAGCTTCAGAAATAGTAGCGTAGGAGGAAATTTTTGTTGCGCTGTGCATTACATCTTTCACTCTCATAGAAAAACGTTAACAGCAGAGCATATAAAAATCTTTTTGTATTTTGGTGTATCCTTAAATAATTGTGAAACTACTTAATAGTTGTAAAAAAGAAAAACTTTAAAAGTGCAATCTTCTTAGCTCTGTAAAATGAGTGAATTTAGACTTGGGGAGATTGCTTGGCTATACCAGAGAGATAAAGTTTTTGGAGTTTGCGGGTTTGTAGGGGGTTATAATCGAAAAAAGGAAAAACTCATACTTACTATGAGTAATAAGCCAATTAGCAGTTTAGGGGATTATCTTTTTAGGAATTTCAATGGCCAAGCAAACTCATACAAATTGGAAGATTTTGAACTTCATTCAACATTATACTATGATGAGAACTCACAGACCCATGAAGGATCTCTCAAAAAAGGCGATATTGTCGTAATTCCTGAAATAAGCTTGGTAGATGATGTTTGTGGATATGTTGTTGAAGCTCATCCAAATGGTTCTTTGTACGAAATAAAATTATCCCTTGCAAATCCACTTAATGATCCTAAAGCAGCCACTCTTTCTAAACTAGGAGCTATTAACTTTTGCAGCACTTTTACTGAAAAAACATTGGACTTACCAAATATAGTTAGATTAGTGGAATCAGAATATTCTATGTAATTCTCAAAAACAAAAAGCTTTATAAATACCACCTAAATACATACTATAGAGGTGGGCATGGAAATAAGAAACATACAGAAAACCGGGGACATGCATTATGTTTACCTGCCGACATCATGGTGCAGGGAGCACAGCCTGACTTCTAAATCAAAGGTAAGCCTAGATTACAGCAGCGATGGCTCATTAATAGTTTCTCCGCAGGTAATAGAAGAAAAGCCGAAGCACTTAAAATTCAATATTACAGAAGACGAGCCAGAGGTGATCCATAAGCTTGTTGTGGCATCTTACATAAATCCAGTGGCATCATTTGAGATAAACATGGATAAGGAAATGGACTTTACCAAGCTGTTAAACCAAAAAAGGCTGATAAGCCTTGAGTCGGTAGAGATTGACAAAAAGCAGATCAGCTCTGACAGCACTGTTACTGTTTCCGATCCCAGCTCTCTGCTGAAAACAATGGTAAGAAAGATAAAGAATATGATAATAGTGATGAGCAAAAATTATGATGAAAACCTTATCGAGAGGTACGAAGACGAGATTGACAGGAGCAAAATGCTCATAGACAAGTCTGTTATAGGCTCATTAACATCTGGCAAGAGCGCTAAGCTAAAAAATATTGACCTTTATTACATATCCTTGATATCAAAAGAGCTGGAGATGATGGTTGACAGGCTGATACGCCTCGGAGGGACCGATAAGAAATTTCTTGACGAGATTGCAAAGCCGATAGAGATTCTGCAGAATATCCTGCAGGACACATTGAAGCTTGACCAGAAGCACGCAATGGACTTCGCAAAAAGCGTTTCGTTAATTAAACGAATCATGATTAAGGATGTAAAAAGCAGCAATATGGCGCGTGTCAGGCACAGCCTTACGACCATAAGTGAGGTGGTAATGGACTGGATGGTGACAATTAAAATAGAAAACTAAATATTTTCCATAGACTATTTACATCAGCTTTTTAATGCATTGCAAAAGGACTTTAGGTAAAATCAGCGGAAAAAACAAAATGGACACGATTATATTAAAGGAAACAAAAGAAGCCCAAA
>JAHWGX010000099.1 GCA_019323655.1 Candidatus Woesearchaeota archaeon
AAAACGGCTATGTCCCCATAGAGCTTAAAACAGGAAAAATGCCTAAGGAAGGCACATGGCCCGGCCATAGGGTTCAGATTGCAGCTTATGCGATGCTGCTTGAGGAAAAGTTCAAAACACAGGTTAAGGAGGGATTTGTTTATTATCTTGATGCAAAAGAGACGAGGCATATAGCAATAAACCCCTTCATGAAAGCGGAAATCATAAGCCTCATAAAAGAAGTGCAGGAAACGTTAAAAAAACATTACATTCCAGATTATTGCGAAAATAAAAACAAATGCTCCAAATGTGGTTTAAGGCAAAGCTGCTGCAATAGTGAGCAGCTTAGCGCTTTATTGTCAGAAATGCCTTAAAATTTAAAACAAAACATTTAAATATAACCAAGTTATTTTGAATAGCTATATTTACTTGGGAGGAAGTATTATGGCTGAAGAAGATAAGAAATTTTCAAAACAGCTTATTGGCAAGACTGTTGTAAGCAAAACAGGAAAGAGGTTCGGAGAAGTAGGAGACTTGGTCTTTGAAACACGCTCCGGGGAATTGATTCACCTTGTTCTGCAAAACCCCACATCTTACACCGCTAAATTAGAGCTTGAAAAGGACAGCGATGGCCGCATTTTAATACCTTTCAGCGCAGTAATTGCCATGGGAGACTTTATGGTCATTGCAGAAGAGGATATAATCTAAACTGCTAATTTCAATAATTATTTAAATTGACTTTCATTCTTTATTCTTTATGGACAGTGCTATCTGGACAGAAAAATACAGGCCAAAAGAATTCTCTGAGATAAAGGGCCAGAAAGAAATCGTAAAAAGAATAAAGGCATTTGTAGAGCTGCAGAATATACCCCATCTTTTGTTTGCAGGCCCTGCAGGAGTCGGAAAAACAACTTTGGCGCTGGTAATAGCAAAAAAACTGTTCAAGGATTCATGGCACCAGAATCTTTTAGAGCTTAATGCTTCTGATGAGAGGGGAATTGACATAATAAGGAACAAGGTAAAGGATTTTGCAAGGACAAAAGCCATAGGGGATGTGCCATTTAGGATAATCTACCTGGACGAATGCGATGCACTGACAAGAGAAGCCCAGCAGGCCTTAAGAAGGACAATGGAAAACTACACCCAAACATGCCGTTTTATTTTGTCTGCAAATTACTCTTCCAAAATAATAGACCCCATACAAAGCAGGTGCGCAATGTTCCGTTTTAAGCCATTGGAAAAAAAGGAGATTTATTCAATAATAGAAAAGATAGAAAAAGACGAAAAAATGAAAGTTGATGAAAAGGCAAAAGAAGCCTTGTTTAATATAAGCGAAGGGGATGTAAGAAAAGTAGAGAATATACTGCAGAGCTCTGCAGCAATAAGCAACCAAATAACAGAAGAGCTTATTTATTCAATGGCATCAGTAGCAAAGCCAAAAGAAGTGGATGAAGCTCTGAAATTAGCATTAAAAAACAAGTTTATAGATGCAAGAAACAAACTGATGGACATAATGCTGAATTACGGCCTTTCTGGTTTGGACATAATAAAGCAGATACAGCAGGAAATTTTAAATCTGGATTTGGGCAATGAAAAGAAAATGCTCTTAATGGAAAAATGCGGGGAAATAGAGTTCAGGATGACAGAAGGCTCTGACGAGTTTATACAACTGGAAGCTTTGTTAAGCCAGTTTGCTCTCTATGGTTCAAAGTAAAAAAAGAAAATAATACCTTTAAGATATTACAGGTTTAGGAGCATCTTGGGTAGATTCACTGGACTCGGATTCAGTCTCCGGTTCAGGAGTACTGCTAACATCATCTCCCAATAAATGCTTAACCAAAACTACTTCTGTTACGCTGTCAAGATAATTAAAATCCAGAGTTATGGTAATAGGTTTTTCAAAATCACTCATCATATCTTCTTTGGAAAGCTCTTGGGTGCAGGTCAATGTCCTTTTTCCATTAATTAAATTAACAATTCCACCTGCAACTCCGCTTTTGCTCTCAGCCAGCCCTGCGCAGGTCAGTTTGCCTCCAACTCCGGTGTAGATCTCAACTTCAACTTTGTCTTCACTTGCCCTTCTGCCCATTGCATCACTTGGGCAATATGCGGCGGTGCTTGGATCAAATATACGGCCTTTTCCGGAATGTACAATATCAAAACTCAACAGAGTTCTACCGCTTCCTATAACGCTCTGCCTGAAAGAAGCTATCTGGATAGGGGAGCCAGAACTTAAAGTCTCTTTATCACCCTGGGGGTTGCAGATAGCATCATCAGGAATTTCAATCATATTCCTTAAAACACAAATTTCGGATACAGCCCTTGTTTGGTATTTGTAGCATATCTCAGCCCTGAATAAAAACTGGGTGTTGCCAGCTAAACTACCGCCAAAATTAAAATTGTCGGTACCGCCTGGAAACATTATATAAGTTTCAACAGAATCAATAACATTCCCCTCAGAATCCCTTTGTTTTCCATACAATATCCCCTCACTGGGATTTTTATTTGTGAGGTCTGCAGAAGAAACCCCAAAATCCTTTGGCGAAATTCCTATTATGCTGACCTTAACATTTTCTTTTTCTATATTATATTCACCTTCATTCTTTAATCTTACCATTGCCTGAAAAGGAAAAGTCCCCCCGTCTGTAACTTCTTCTGGGGGAGCCCCATCCAAGAATCCCATAACAACTCCCTGAGTCCCTCCAATAAACGGTTTTGTCGGAGCCCCGCCTGTAACCTCAGTTTCACCACACCCACCTATAAAAAGCAATAGAAATACTCCAAATACAGCCAACATCACACCCTTTTTTTGTCCCATTTTGTAATTTACCTCTTTTATTTTATTTCTTTTATTTAAAGGTTTCTATATAAATGTTTGGTTGCATAACTATTTCATAAGTTCCCCCCTTGTTGATAATTACGCTTCAGCAAACCCCATCATCCTTTCATACAGCACAAATTTTCTTCGCGCCTCTTCAATCATATTGTTTTTCTTTG
>JAHWGX010000100.1 GCA_019323655.1 Candidatus Woesearchaeota archaeon
AGAATAAAGTAACAAAATCACAGTATTTTGAGAGCATTGATGATATGCAAGAAGCTCTGGAGTCCTTTTGGGAAGGGCATATTTTTATGCAGAATTTTATGCGTTATTTATGTCCGTAACTATATAAACAAAACATTATTAAAGATAATACCTAGATAAATATTAAAGAGGTGTGAAATGACCAAATTATTCTCTATCAAGGAAAAGTATTCTAATAAAATTTATTCAAAGGAAAAACTTGTTGAATTTAGGAGACAGAATGTTGATGTCCAAGAAGGAGAATTTTGTTTAATTTATACTAGCTCTCCTGTAAAAAAAATAACCGGGTATTTTATTGTTAAAGAAAAAATTAGGACAACTATACAAAAATTATGGGAATTAACAAAAGAAATTGCAGGAATATCCCATAAGGAATTTAAAGAGTATTTCAAGGAATGTGAATTTGGTACAGCCATAGTATTTAAGGAAATACAAAAATTTACAAAAACTTGGGGGTTAGATGAATTGCGCAAAAGAGGGAATTTTAGACCACCACAATCCTACTACAATCTAAATGATTTATTAATAGACCTATTTAGTGCTTTTGTTCCTCAGAAACAATTAAAACAATTTGCTTATCAGTTTAAATAATTCTGAGTAAATATGAAATTTGCTAACCATAGCAAAATGACCGCAACCTATTGAAAATAAGGAAGCAAAGACAATTTTGCATCTGTGGTTACATTCATATTCAGCCTGACCAATCCCGCTTCGTCTCCTTCTCTTGGCAGGTGTGTTATATGCATCTCACAGTTTTCCAGCTCTTCCAGCTTCTTTAATGCTGTTTTTGCCGTGGGGTTTGTTGTAGAGCTGATTGCCAAAGCTATCAGGGTTTCATCAACATTCAGAGAGCAGGATTTTTTGCTTAAAAGCTCTTTTTTCATATTCGCTATTGTTTTAATGACTTCGGGGCTTAGCAAATCAATTTCATCAGGAATTTTTGACAGCTCTTTTATTGCGTTTAATGTTGCAGCAGATTCTGCATGAAGCAAGTTTGAGTTTTTTCCGGTTATTATCTTCCCGCTTTTAAGCTCGATTGCGGCGCCGCAGAATATATTCTCATAGCCCCTGCCTTTTTTCTTTGCATCTTCTGCAGTTTTTCTTGCCGCCTTGACAACTTTCCTGTCCTCAGCCTTAACCCCGACTTTTTTCATTACTTCTTCCATCTTGTCCAGTGTTTCCTGTGTTTCTATGCCTTCCACTTTTTCCCGGTAATACCTGAAGTACCTTCTTATGATTTCCTGCTTAGCAGCCTCTCTGCATACCTTATCATTTATTATCCCTAACTTAGCCATATTGACGCCCATATCTGTGGGGGATTTGTATCCGAATGCGTTTTTTTCTCCTGCCACTTTTTCCATGAGGCTTTTTAGTATTTTAAAATTTTCAATGTCCCTGTTGTAATTTATAGCCCGGATTCCATAAGCCTCTTCGTGAAACATATCTACAAGATTTACATCTTTTAGATCAGCTGTTGCAGCCTCATAAGCAACATTTACAGGATGGTTCAATGGGAGGTTCCAGATAGGGAATGTCTCGAATTTTGCAAAGCCTGTTTTCAGGCCTTTTTTCCTCTCGTGATAAATCTGGCTCAGGCAGAATGCCATTTTTCCGGAATTTCCTCCAGCTCCAGTCACAATAACAAGCTTCTTTTCTGCCTTTATGTAAGGCTGTTTTTCATATCCCTTTAACACTTTCTTAATATCATAAGGGTAACCTTCAATCTCGTTATGCAAATAAGCTTCCATTCCAAAATTCTTTAGCTTTTTTCGGAATATATTAGCAGCATGCTCATTGCTGTAGCGTGTTATCACAACAGCATTGACCTTAAGCCCAAATTCCATAATGTCCCCTATGTCCTTTAGGGTCTGGTTGTCATAAGTGAGCCCAAAATCCCTTCTTACCCTGCCTTTTGCAATATCCTTTGCGCTTACGCAGTATATTATTTCTATGTCTCCTAATTTCTTCAGCAGCTCAACTTTTGTATTTGGCTCATAACCAGGAAGAACTCTTGTTGCATGCATATCATAGCAAAGCTTCCCTCCAAATTCAAGGTACAATTTCTCAAATTTGCCTACTCTTTCCAGAATTTTATTTGTCTGCTCCTTTAGATACTTGCTTGAGTCAAAGCCTATTTTATGCATTAATTAGGAGTTGGGTAAATAGTATTTAAATCTATTTGATGTTTTGTAAGTGACATAAGCAACTGGGCAAAAAATTTGGACTATTTCTTGTTTTTACTTTATTTTTCAATATGCTCTGCAATTTTAGTACCAAACATATCTTCCTTAAACTAATTTCAATATGCTCGCTGGCGCTCGCAACGTCTACTGCTCGGCTTTTTTTGGCTGCCACTAAAAAAAGCCTCGCTTATTGATTGCAATTAATCCGAGGCGAAATTTAGTGGCAGGACAAATTTCGCCGAGTGTAAATTTTGTGAGCGAAGCGAACAGTTTGATTTCTTTAAATTTTAATATTTAATTTTTTTGTTGCCGAAGGCAACGGAATTATTTTTATTTGCAGAATTTTTTCCTGAAAGTGGGTGCTTTGCATAAACTGTTTGGTTGCATAACTATTTCATAAGTTCCCCCCTTGTTGATAATTACGCTTCAGCAAACCCCATCATCCTTTCATACAGCACAAATTTTCTTCGCGCCTCTTCAATCATATTGTTTTTCTTTG
>JAHWGX010000101.1 GCA_019323655.1 Candidatus Woesearchaeota archaeon
ATATTTAGTGGTTTTTGACGCTCAAAATTCCACTTAATTTGGTTGATTTTTGAGCACACAAAATTCCATGCTGTGTTTTAGCTATGCTTAAACCACTTATCCTAAGATAAGTGGAATTTTGTTGTTTGAATATAATTCCTTCCAATTATTTTTTAGTCCAATTATTTTACTTAAACTGACCTATTCTTGATTCTTGCCTTACGGCAATAGAATGGCTAAACTTTGTTAGCGCAATAATGGTATCAATGGATTATTTATAAAGGTTTTGCATTTTTATATTTTGAAAAATTTAAAGTTGGCTCAACACAACTTTTTTATATCTGCAAACTATTCTCATAATAAGCACTTAAATTATTGTTATATATTTACAATATGGAAAATAATATTTAAAATAAATTTAAAATAATTACGAAAAATGCCAACTTACATTGAAGAACCTTACAAAGCAGAGCAGATAAACCAGATACTTAACCCTGTAGTCAGGAACTGGTTTTTTAAGAAGTTCGAGGAGTACTCCCTGCCCCAGCTGTATGGAGTTATGGAGATACACAGCAGGAATAATATTTTGATTTCAGCGCCTACTGGAGCAACAAAGACCCTTACAGGATTTCTTTCAATATTAAATGAGCTGATTGATTCAGGCGAAAAGGGGATTTTGCAGGACAGGATTTACTGCGTCTACATCTCACCGCTCAGGGCATTGTCAGAAGACATCCGTGTAAACTTAATAAAGCCATTGGAGGAAATGGAAGCTGCTGCAGGAAAAAAATTCGGCATCAGGGTGGCAGTAAGGACAGGCGACACAGATGTTTCTGAAAAAGCAAAGATGCTGAAGAATCCTCCGCATATCCTTATTACAACCCCGGAAAGCCTGGCAATAGTTTTGTCTTCAGTGAAATTTGTTGATCACCTTAAAGATGTCCAGTGGTGCATTGTGGATGAGGTTCATGCACTTGCAGAAAATAAAAGAGGCACGCATTTGTCATTAAGCCTAGAGAGGCTGCAAAAATTAAGCCCTGCAATGGCAAGGATAGGGTTAAGCGCAACTATAGCGCCTTTGGAAGAAATTGCAAAATACCTTGCCGGCTATGATGAAGGCAGGGAAAGGGAGTGCAAGGTTGTTGACGTGCAGTTCATTAAAAAACTGGACTTGAAAGTCTTAAGCCCTGTTCCGGACCTTATCGACTCAGAGCATGGGAGCATGCACCATGCCATGTATGAATTAATCCATAATTTAATTCAGAAACATAAGACAACATTGATTTTTACAAACACACGGTCAGCGACAGAAAGGGTAGTTCACAATTTAAAGGAAAAATTTCCAAAGGATTATGTGGAAAATATCGGAGCGCACCATGGCAGCTTAAGCAAATCCCACAGGCATAGCCTGGAAAACAAGTTAAGGGAAGGCAAAATCAAGGCAGTTGTATGCAGCACTTCTCTGGAATTGGGCATAGATATTGGCTATATTGATTTGGTTGTATGCTTGTCGTCTCCAAAATCAGTTGCGAGGGCACTGCAAAGAATCGGAAGATCGGGGCACAGGCTGCACGATACAACCAAGGGAAGGATTATCGTTTTGGACAGGGATGATTTGGTTGAATGCGCTGTTTTGCTGAAGAGCGCAATTGAAAAAAAGATGGACAGGATTCATATCCCTGCTAATGCTTTGGATGTATTGGCGCAGCAGATTTACGGGATCGCGATACAGGAAAAAATACACATCAACGATTTGTTCAGCCTGATAAAGAATTCTTACTGCTACAGAAATTTGTCAAAAAAGGATTTCATGGAGGTAATTGAATACCTGGCAGGAAAATACATTTCCTTGGAGGACAGGCATATATATGCTAAGATATGGCATGATGAAGAGACAGGCTATATAGGAAGAAGGGGCAGACTGGCGAGGGTTCTTTACATGACGAATATAGGCACGATTCCTGACGAGACATCTGTCAAAGTCAAGGTTGGAGAGCACGTTGTAGGAACTATTGAAGAGGCATTTTTGGAAAGGCTGAAGCCGGGGGACATATTTGTCCTGGGAGGCAATGTGTATCAGTTCAAGTTCAGCAGGGGCATGACAGCGCAGGTAAGCGCATCTGCAAGCAGGCCTCCTAATGTCCCGTCATGGTTTTCGGAAATGCTGCCGTTAAGCTTTGACTTAGCAATTGAAATAGGAAAGTTCAGAAAGCTTCTTAATGAAAAATTCTGCAGCGGGAAGAGCAAAAAGGAAATAATTGATTTCATAAACAGCTATGTTTATGTTGACCAGAATGCAGCCGAGTCCATTTATAACTATTTCTCCGAGCAGTTTAATTATGCCGAGATACCGAGCAACAGCAGGATAATTGTTGAGCATTACACAAATGAGCAGGGAATTAAGCATGCCATATTCCACTCGCTGTACGGCAGAAGGGTTAATGACTGCCTGAGCAGGGCAGTTGCATTTGCAATTTCCAGGACACAGCACAGGGATGCTGAAATCGGCATAAATGACAATGGCTTTTACATAGCATGTGACAAGCCGGTTAATGCAATGCATGCTTTTAAGCTCATCAAATCAAAGGATTTCAGGAAAATCATGGAAATGGCTGTAGACAAAACAGAAGTGTTGAAGAGGAGGTTCAGGCACTGTGCAATGCGGGCATTGATGATTTTAAGGACATACAAGGGGCATACAAAACATGTTGGAAGGCAGCAGGTTTCGTCGCAGATCCTGATAAACGCAGTAAAAAGAATAAGCCCTGACTTTTCCATACTTAAGGAGGCAAGGAGAGAGGTTTTGGAGGATTTGATGGACATAGAGAATGCAAAGAAAGTGATAGAGGGCATTGAAAAGGAAAATATTAAGATAAAGGAAATAAACACCACAATTCCAAGCCCCTTTGCTTTTAATTTAATTGCACAGGGCATAACTGATATACTTAAAATTGAGGAGAGGGTTGAGTTTTTAAGGAGAATGCACAAGTATGTTTTGGCCAAGATTAGCATTAAAAAATAATTTAGATTAGCCTGATCAAAATGAAAAAGAAAAATAAACGGCCAAAAACCAAGAAACCTTATTCAGGCACAAAGAATATTTTAACAGTAATCGCTTTAGCAATTTTTCTGATTCTTTTAATAAAATACGCCCTTTTAAGATCCAAATGGGTTTTAGATGTCTCAGCCTCGATTATCCTGCTGTTATTCTTTTTCAAATTCTATGACCGGCTTCACCAGGATTCTGTAAGCTATTTTTGCCTGATTTTCATGATGGCTTTGCATGACCTTTCATTGTACAGCGAGACCTTATTTGGATTAAAATTTGAAAATTATATGCATTTCATTGGCGGCTTTACAATAGCAATAATCACAGACAGGTTTTTTAAGGAGAAGCTTGGCAAGGCAAAGCGCTTTATAACGCTCCTTATTTTTGCTTTGGGCGTTGGAGCTATTGTTGAGATTACAGAATGGCTGGGCTTTAAGATTTTAGGCGCAGGAGAAGGCTTATTTTATTTCGGGGCAGGGGACATTGACGCATGGCACAACACTATCATTGACTTGATTTTTAATGCCTTTGGCGCGGCGATAATGGGCACTTCCGCGCTCAGCAGGAAAAAATGATAATCGGAGTTACAGGAAGCTTTGGATCCGGAAAAACAACTGTTGCCAACATGTTTAAGAAGTATGGATTTAGAGTGATCAATGCTGATAGGTTATACCAAGGGATTTATAAAAAAAACAGGGCATTGAAAAACAAAATAAAAAAGGAATTTGGAACATTAGGCAGGAGCAAAATTAAAAAAATAGTTTTCAACGATTGCAGTAAATTAAGAAAATTAAACGAGATTGCCCATCCAATAATCATTCAGGAAATCAAAAACCAAATAAAAAATATTAAAAAACAAAATGCAGAAAAAATAATTAATAAAAAACTTAAAAATAAAACAAATGGCTTAAGGATTGTGATTGACGCCCCATTGCTTATTGAGGCAAAGGCAATGAAACTTGTCAACAAAATTGTAGTTGTAAAGTGCGGCAAAAAAGAACAGGTTAAAAGGATATTAAAAAAGAAAAAATATTCAAAAAAAGAGATTGGGCAGATAATGAAATCCCAGATTCCCCTGAAAGAAAAAATAAAATATGCTGATTTTGTTGTTGACAACAGCAGGACAATAGAAGGCACTGAGAGGCAGGTTAAAAAAATAGCTTGTTTTCTGCAAAAACCTTAAAAACAAGCAGATATTGCTATGCACTATGAGAACCGCAGTTTACCCCGGAAGCTTTGATCCTGTGACAAACGGGCATATCGATGTGATTAAAAGAGCCCTTAACATGTTTGACCGGGTAATAGTTGCTGTTGGCGACAACCCCGGGAAAAAGCCTGCCTTTACCACAAAAGAAAGAATAGAGATGCTCAAGGAATGCACTTCCGGGATGGAAAATATTGAGATTGGCTCGTTTTCGGGATTGCTGCTTGACTATGTAAAAAGCAAGGGCTCAAAAATAGTAATCAGGGGGCTGAGGGCTGTTTCTGACTTTGATTTTGAGTTCCAGAGAGCGCTGATGAACAGGGTTGTAGACGATGAAATTGAGACAATTTTTATCATGACCAAGGAGGATTATGTCTATCTGAACTCGAGCATTGTCAAGGAAATGGCAATGTTCGGGGGAAAAGTAAGCGGCTTAGTGCCGAAAATAGTTGAAGAAAAGCTAAAAGAAAAGTTTGCCAAAAAGTAGGGGCATGCTTTTGTGCATCATGCACCTGTGCATAACACTCTTTTTTATTTCCTGTTGTTCCTGCTTTGCTGATATGATGGCTTGTTGCCTTCTTAAGCTGCAGCTTTTTTAAGGTACTGCAGCCTTTGCCTTATCTTGGCTACAGCATCTTTTTTGGATTTTGTCCTTAACAGGTCGTCTGCAAGCTTTTTGTCTCCCAGTATGTCCCTGATCCAGTTGCTGAAGTCATTCTTTTCCTTGTTTACATGGTGTTTGTAAGTCTCTTTTTTTGCCTTTGACAGAGCCTTGTAAAGTTCGCCAAGATTTTTCAGAACTTGCCCGTCATTCATCCAAAAGCATTGTTCAGGATTTGCATCTGCTAAAATCCTTATTGCCTCATCTTTTTCCATATTACCACCTCTTTTTTATAGGGCCTCTTTTAATAGCCTTTTTGCAATTAACAGCTGCGCTTCAGTTTTAGTGCCTGCTGTTTTTAAACTTTCCGCTAATTGCTCATCCTCAAAGATGTCTTTAACCCAATTGCTGAAGTCGTTCCTGTTCTCGTTTGCATGAAACCTGTACGTGTCTTCATGCATTGCCTCTAATGCATCCAAAAGCTGGGTTAAGCTGCTTATTTTAGTTCCGTCGGCAACAAAGAAGCTATGCTGCTCCGGAGTTGTGCTTAACAGCTTTTTTACACTGCTTACTTCAATTGCTTCAGCACTTTCTTTGGTGCTTGCCTTAATCGCTTTAGCTTTATTGGGCTTTTTTGATTTTACTTGCTTTTTTTGTTTTTTTGGCATAAGCCCCACCTCAGGTTTGTTTTATTTCAGTTAATTGGCTGGCATCATTTTTTGCATTTAACCTTATCTTCAGGTCATTTATTATGTTCATGAATGCTATAAAAGACTCGTAGGGGCTGTCATAGGGATTAAAGTACTTATGCACGTCTCCGTCATTAAACCACTTGGTGCACATGTAATAAAAATGGTCGCTTGTCTGAAGCTTTCTCCAGCTTTCCAGCAGTGCATTGTCTTTTGAATTTTTAACAGGCATTTCCATCAGGTACAGCTCCTTGATTGCTTCCTGCTGCATTTTGTTTCCGAGCCAGGCGCTTAAGTCCCTTTCCACATCAGCCCAACTGATGATGTTGTGTATATCCAGCTCTGCAACAGGCTCGTACCTTTGCACTGCCTCATTCAGCATTAAAAAGCTGTTGTCAGGGTGCTTCAGAATTTCAGACGGGAGGTGCCTTAAAAACTCGAAAATGCCCTTGTCCTCCCATTGGTGCTCTCCAAACGTTTCATAGTCCATAAACAGGTTGACAACATTGCCGTTGCCGTTTATCGAATCAACCCATCGGGCAAATTTAGGCGCTGTCAATGGAAATCCTTCCCATGACCTTTCTGAAAATCTGAACGCTATGTCATCGCTCAGCCTGTAATTTTTAAGCAGAAGCCTCATATCATTTGTTGTTTTAGATTTATAAATAAAATTAGGGCTTCTCCACCCCAGTATGTGGTCGGCACCTTCGGCTAAAATTGCCTTGTAGCCCAATTTCTCTATGTAGTTTGCAAGCTCGTTATTGTATATAAGTTCGGTGTTCCTGAAAATTTTCGGGGCAAAATTAAACAGCCGTTTTACCATTCTGTTGTGCATTTTTACCTGCTCCCGGAATTCCTCCTTGGAGTACAAAAAGGAAAGCGAATGATAATAGGTTTCATCCAAAAATTCAACGCATCCTGTTCTGGAAAGCTCCCTGAAGCTGTCCAGAACTTCAGGGGAATAAGCCTGAAACTGCTCAATGGCCATTCCGGTAATGCTGTAGCTCACCCTGAATTTCCCGTCAGTTTGGCTTATCAAATCCAAAATTGTCTTGTTGGCCGGCAAATAGCATTTTTTTGCAACCTTCTGCATTGTTTCCATGTTTTTTTTCTCGTCAAAGTAATTGCTGTTGACGCCTATGTCAAAAACCCTGTACCTTCCAAGCCTGAAAGGCTGATGAACCTGAAAGCAAAAACATACGCTTACCATTTATCCTCTTTTACACCTTTTTTTAATTTTATTTGAATTTTATTTTATGCAATGCCCATTATTGCCTTGTTGTACACGTCAATACAGCTCTGCGCCGGCGCATCCCAATTCATTCTTTTTACCTCATGAAAGCCATTCTCGCTCAGGCTCTTTCTCAGCGTGTTGTACCTTAACACTGAAATTATTTTGTTGCTTATCTCTTCAACATCCCAAAAATCCACCGACAGGCAATGCCTTATTACTTCCGAAACGCCGCTGTTTTTGGATATAATTGCAGGAACCTTGCTGCTCATCGCTTCCAGGGGCGTTATTCCAAAAGGCTCTGAAACAGAAGGCATTACATAAACATCAGCCATCCTGTAAGCCCTCTCCAAATCCATTCCCTGCAAAAAGCCCGCAAACAGAACCTTATCCGCAATGCCCATTTCAGCGACCTTTTCAATTAGGCAACGCTCCATATCCCCGCTGCCTGCAATGATAAACTTTACGTTTTTTTCGTATTCCAGCACTTTCTTTGCAGCATATATAAAATAATCCGGGCCTTTTTGCAGAGTGATTCTGCCGAGGAATAAAACAACTCTTCCGTTTTTTTTGATTCCAAAATCCTCATTTTTGATGTTCTGCTCAAATTCAACTGCATTGTGCACCACATTAATTTTTTCAGGATTTATGCCGTAATGCGCTGTAATCTTGTTTTTTGTATAGCCGCTTACCGCAATGATGGAGTCAGCAAAATGCATTCCTTCTTTCTCAATTTTATAGACGCATTCATTGACGCCATTGCCGCCTGTCCTGTCGAACTCTGTTGCATGCACATGCAAAACCAGTGGCTTTTTCTTTATCATTTTTGCATTAATTCCTGCCTTGAATGTCATCCAGTCATGGCAGTGTATAACATCAAAGTCTTCCTCCATCGCAATTTTTTTTGCAGCCTCAGCATACCTTTCAATCTCGTGGAACAGCGTTTCACCGTAAATTTTCGCATTTGCCCTCTTTCTTGCTTTTGAGTAGGATGCTGATGTCATATACGGAGTTAAAATTGAGCCTATTTTTCTTATCTTGGTGTTTCCGGCTGAAATTATTTTTGCAAATTCTGATTTAATGTCGTCAGGGTAATCAGGCAGGACCAGCGTGACATCTACATTCTTCCTGCTCAAGCCTTTTGTAAGCCCATAGCATGCCGTACCCAGACCGCCTCCGCTGATTGGAGGGAACTCCCAGCCAAACATTAATACCTTCATCTAACCTCTTTTTTTATTTATAAGACAGTAAGTTCGGTTTTCTTTTAAACTGCGTTTTTCTTGTTATCTCCAATTTTGATTTTTTTTGACGTGCTGTTTAAAATAAATTCTTTGCCTTCTTCAGTAAGCTCATATATCCTTACATAAGCGGAATTGAGGACTTCTTTGACCATGCCCCTGCCGGTAAGATGAATGAGATGGTTGTCCACAGTTTTCCAGTTAATATTGGCGCATGTGGCTATCTCATTAACAGTCATCTGCCCTTTTGAGAGGCAAAGAAGAATCCCTTTTCTGATTTCCTTAAAGGTTCTCTTGCCGTTAGAATTATCAGCAGTCATCTTTGTATATTGTATACTCTTTTTAAATATAGTATTTAAATCTTTCTATCTTTAGTTATAGGCTATAATCATTTAAGATATAATTTAGGTTTATTTTGTGTTTCCGACTGATAAGCTCCAATGGATAAACTATATTGCATGTATGCCTTAATAGTGGTATGAAAGATTTATAAATCCCAATTAAAACTAAACGCACAATGGAGACGAAAGCTGATTTTCTTTTTGAAGTGTCGTGGGAGGTATGCAATAAGGTAGGGGGCATCTACACTGTTGTAAAATCAAAAGTTGCGCAGATGTCTGATTATTACAGAGACAATTATTTCCTGATAGGCCCTTACTCTGCAAATAAGGCTTCAGGCCAGTTTGAGGAGGAGGTTCCGGACAAAAGGTGCAAAGAAGCATTTGAAAAACTGAAAAAAGAGGGCATTTTGTGCCATTACGGCAGATGGCTTATAGCAGGCAAGCCAAATGTAATCCTAATAGATTTTGAAAGCTATAAGCCAAAGATAAATGGCATAAAAAGAGAGCTGTGGGATAATTTTAAAATCGACTCGTTGCATGCGCCAGGCGACTATGACGAGCCGGTTGCATGGGGATATGCAGCAGGAAAATTAATTGAGGAGTTGGCAAGCTCTTTTAATAGAAGGGGCGTTGCGCATTTTCATGAATGGCTTTCCGGCTCTGCATTGCTCTACCTTTGCAAAAATAAAGTGAAGATAGCGAAGGTGTTTACAACGCATGCGACTGTGCTTGGAAGGACGCTTGCAAACTCAAATATGGACCTCTATAACATATGGGATAAACTTGATCCTGAAAAGGAAGCTTATAACTGCCATGTGGAGTCAAAGCACCAGATTGAAAAGCAGGCAGCTTCAAATGCAGATGTATTTACAACAGTGAGCGAAATAACCGGGATTGAAGCAGAGCATTTTCTGAAACTGAAGCCGGACATTCTGCTGCCAAACGGCCTGGACATTGATAAATTCCCGACTTTCGAGGAGATATCAATTAATCATAGAATCCAAAGGGACAGGATAAGGGAGTTCCTGCTTTACTATTTTTTTCCCTACTACACCTTTGACATTAAAGAAACCCTTTTTTACTTTATTGCAGGGAGGTACGAATTTAGGGATAAGGGAATAGACATTTTCATAAAATCTCTGGCAAGGCTAAACGAAAAATTAAAGGAAACAAAGAGCAAAAAAACTATAGTTGCTTTTATATGGGTGCCGGCCAGCATTAGGAATGTAAAGCAGGAGCTTCTGGAAAACAAAACCTATTACCAGGACATTGTTGATTCCCTTCAGGAGGTTATGGATGATTTAAGGAAAAATATAATTTATTCTTTAACAGCAAGAAAAACCCTCGCAAAAGAAAATTTGTTTAATAAAGATTTTTTGTTTGAGGTTAAGTCAAAGATAATGAAGCTGAGGAGAAATGGAAATCCCAGCATATCAACCCACGATCTGCATGACGAAAAAAAGGACATGATAATGAAATGCTTAAAAGAATCGGGGCTGGACAACGAGAAGGACGACAAGGTTAAAATTGTTTACTACCCCATATACTTAAGCGGTGCTGACGGGTTGCTGAACCTGAACTATTATGAGAGCATGCAGGGCTGCCATTTGGGAATTTTTCCCTCATATTACGAGCCCTGGGGCTACACTCCGCTTGAAGCAGGCGCTTTGGGAGTCTCTTCTGTAACAACAGATTTAGCCGGATTTGGAAGATATTTTTCCGCTGAATGCCCTCCGGAAAAAACATCGGGCATCTTTGTATTGAACAGGATGAATAAAAGTGACAATCAGACAGTTGAGCAGCTTGCGAAGATAATGCTTGATTTTGCAAATTTTACAGCTCACGAGAGGATTGCCAATAAAATACAGGCAAGAAAAGTCGCAACCACTGCAGACTGGAGCTTGTTTATAAAAAACTACATTGAGGCCCATAACATGGCATTAAAAAAATTTTTTAAGTAGGATACTGGCAACTTAAGTTTCAATTCGCTTAATGTAACCAATTTCGGGGTGGAAATTGAGAATACAGCATGTTTTTGGCAAATTAAAGGCAGAAAAAAATATAAATGAAGATTTGGGGTTTATGCTTACAAATAAAAACGGCAGCTATGCTTTCCTCAGGCAGAACCCATCAAGCAGATACGAGGGGGTTTTCCTGTTTGACTGCGGGAATATGTACAAGACAATTGAGAGCATAAATGTTTCTGGCGGCGGAGAAATCAGAAAGATAATAAACGGCTTTTATTTCGTGCAGAGGGAAAGGAAAAACATAACAGAAAAGTTTCTGATGCCGCGGAATTACAGCTCACTTGTTTATGAGCTAAGCAAAGAAGCCTGGATAGAGCTCTTTCTTGACTGCAAGGACTCGTATGACAATGCGGAGTTTGGCAGGCATTATGACATCTTTGAGGAAAAAAACTGCATAGTTGTTAAGTTCACCAAACGGGCAGAAGAAAATGAAGGGGGCATAGAGGGTGTGGAGCAATACGCGCTGTATCTTGCAGTAAGAACAGAGTCTTTGGATTATAAAAAAATAAGCAGATGGATAGAACGGCATTATTCTTCTGACGAAAACAGAGGCTCAAAGCCTTACTTCAGGCATGTGCTTCATGCCCTGGACATCAAGGGAAAAATATTTGTCTTTTCCCTGGGCAAGGAAAGGAATAAGGCAATTGAAGAAGCAAATTATATTTTTAAGAGCTTGGACGCAATAAAAAAGAATGAGGAAACTATGTTTTATGGGCTATTTTCAAACAACGAAAAAATAAGCAGGGCAATAAAAACCAAAAAAATGGACAGCAAAACCAAGCTTGCCTATATTTCTGCTTTGAACTCCCTCCATAGCCTTACTGTAAGCTCTGAAAAGCCCGGAATTCTTGCCGGTTTGCCGTGGTTCTTCCAGTTCTGGTCCAGGGACGAGGCAGTCTCGCTTAAGGCTCTCCGGTATGCTGATACAGAGCTTGCAAAAAGAATACTTGCCGGCAGGATTGGCAAAATACAGGATGACGGAAGACTGCCAAACATTTACCATTCAGGCAGCAGTCCCACAAATGCAGACGCTGCAGGATGGCTTTTTAACAGGGCACCGGGATTTTATGACGGCCTGAAAGCAAACATCGAGGCTTTAGAGCAGCTGAAAAAAAGAATATCCCACATAAAAGGAAGGAAAATCAGGCATAAGAAAATCATTATGCTTGTAAACAAGGTTGAAAGGGCTTTAAAAAACAAAGAAAAAGAAAATAAGTATCTGCTTAATAAAAAATTAGACAGCATAAAAAAATGCGCTGAGCGGCTAACTGAAAGCTGCTCCAAATACGGATTGATTTACAACAAAAGCGGGGAGACATGGATGGATACGCAGTTTAGGGGAAATGGAAGGGAAGGCTTCAGCATTGAGATACAGGCACTGGCGCTGGCAATGTATAAGTATGCATTTATGGTTACAGGAGACAAGGAATACAAAATTCTTGAAGATAAGCTGAAAAGGAATGTCATTGACAGGTTTTTTGACAACAGCATGCTTGCAGACAACCTGAAAGATAATGTGATCAGGCCAAATGTGTTTATTGCGTGCTATGCTTATCCGGAATTATTGCCAAAAAAAGAATGGGAAAAATGTTTTGAAAAGGCGTTGGAAGCCTTGTGGCTGGATTTTGGAGGATTATCCACAATAGACAAAAAAAGCCCTGACTTCGTTCCAGCCCACACAGGCGAATTCCCAAAGAGCTACCATTGCGGAGACTCTTGGTTCTGGATTAATAATCTGGCTGGAATGATTCTGTTTAAGGTTAATAAAAAAAAGTTCAGAACCAAAATAAGGAAAATACTTAATGCAAGTGTAGAGGAAATATTGTGGAAGGGAATCATAGGCGCGCATTCAGAGCTGAGCTCTGCTGAAAACCTTAGGTCAGAAGGCTGCTTGAATCAGGCATGGAGCAGTGCAATGTTTGCAGAGTTTTCAGATGCTCTTTGCTTTTCTAGTAAAACTTAGAAATATCTTCAGCATTTATTTTTCTTTTTTCCCTGTCCTGCTTGGACTGCTTGACAAGCCTCGCAACATATCCTGCCATGACATTCCTTATTTTTGGGGATTTTATGCTGGCATATTTTTTTAGAATTTCCTTGTTTTTGCTGTAATCCTCGCTGAACTCTTCTGGGTGCTCGCTTACAAGCTGTTTTGTAACACGCTTAACCAGGACTGTTTTTATCCTTCCCATCGTTCACTTCTTCTCTCCCTTGTTTGTATTGCCCTTTTTCCTTACTGTTATCGGTATAAGGCCCTTTTCGAATTCCATTTTCGCTATTTCCAGCGGATTATACCCTATTTTTTCAAGCTCTTTTTCTGAAAGCTTTATCATAAACGGAGCCCCCTGTGATATCTGGAGAGCCCTTGAGCCGATTATTCTTGCCTGCTCGTATTTTGTGTACTCCATTTTACCTGCTTTTAGAGAAAGCTTTAAATAAGCAAACTAAGGGATTTATACCGCCTTTTAAATTTTTCTGTTATTTAAATTGAACGCAGATGAAAGAGGCACTGCAATAGGGCTTAAAGTTACAGTGCCATGAAAAAGGCGCCAAAAAAATGTTTGTACACAGCATAGACCCGGTTTTGCTAAGGCTTGGGCCCTTTGAGGTGAGGTATTACGGCCTTTTTTTTGTTCTTGGCTTTGTAATGGCTTATTTTATAATAGGCTACCTTGCAGACAAAAAGAAGCTGGGCTTAAAAAAAGAGGATGTTGCGGATTTTCTTCTTTATATCATCATTGGCACTATTTTAGGCGCGAGAATCTTTTATGTTCTTGTTTATAACCTCCCTTTTTATCTTGAGAATCCCCTGGAAATAATAGCCGTCTGGCATGGGGGCTTGTCATTCCATGGAGGGTTTATAGGGGCAGTCATAGCCGTCATTTATTTTTGCAGGAAAAAAAAGATTTCTTTTTATGAGCTTGCAGACATTGCTGTAATACCTCTGGCGTTGGGCTTAGCGTTGGGAAGGATTGGGAATTTCATTAATGGGGAGCTTTATGGCAGAATTACAAATGTGCCGTGGGCCGTAGAATTTCCAGGAGCAGAAGGCTTCAGGCACCCCAGCCAGATTTACGAATCATTCAAGAACCTGCTGATATTTTTTGTCTTGTGGAAAATCAAAGACAAAAAGCTTCCAAAGGGGTTTCTTTCCTGGCTCTTTGTTGTAATGTACTCGGCTTTAAGGTTTTTTGTTGAATTTTTCAGGGCTCCTGACGAGCAGATTGGATTTTTCTTTGGTTTTTTAACAATAGGGCAGGTTTTGAGTTTGGTTATGTTTTTGGTAGGAACAGTATTCTTGTACAAGATTAATAAAAAATAGTTATTTATTGAACATAGTTTTAATCACAATACTTATAAATTGCTCTCGATTACCTTAGTAATTGCATGTTTAACGAACTGGATGATGATGCCTTTAAAATAATTGCAGAATCTCTTGATACTCTTTTAAATGATAATCCCTTAAAAAATTCGATTGGGTCATTAAAAAACGTATCTGAAGTTTGTGATCCAAACAATATTTTTAGTGCTTATGAGGTAAAAGCAGCAGTTATTTTAGCTGAGCCTTTGCATAAGGAATTAAAGGCAATCATTAGGAAGCTTATAGAAGCTGGAATATACTCTAATAAAGTCGAAGTCGATTACAACAAGCCCTCCTCATATTCTGGAGCACTTTATGGTGTTGCTCCTACTATTGCGCATCTATACCTTAAACAATTTGGTATAAGTTCTACAGTAGAAGTTGGTTGTTTCAGGAAACCTGTTGAAAGTGGAAAGTTAACAGAATTAGTGAAATTAGTTTTATCTGCCTCTCAAGAGGTTTCTGGCAAAAGTAATCCTGTTTATGATGTGAAGAACCATACTGCTTTGATTTTGCAATTGGAAAGCACAAAAAGTGAAAGCGCAACAGAGTGGGTTATTGCTCCATGTCAAAGTACAATAGAGGCAGGTATCGACTATACCCATTCAAGATTTTCAGATTTTTATGGTGAAAGTGAAGAGAGTCTTGTTGAAGTTTTTAAAGTTACTTACGGAAAAGATGGGTCTGCTGAAAGACCGGAAGATTTGCAGGGGTACCGCCCTTGGTTTGATCCAATAAGAAGAGTAAATTGTAGAGAAGGTTGTCATATAATTCTAACAGGCGAGTTGAAAAAATCAGAAATTAAAAAAGTTATTTCTTTTTCAGAAAAATTGAAATGAACTATTTATTTTTGTTGGTAATTTTTAGAATGCCTTTGCTCATCGCCCAAATCCATTTCCAATGGAGAATTAAGTGTATTAAGGCTATTGCAATGAAAACAAATCCAGCCCATGTGTGGGTGTTTCTCCATGCTTCCCTTGAAATGCCCCAGAATTCCTGCCATCCTGCCCTTCTTCCTGAAGGCAGAATAATGTATAATATTATCCCGCTTAACGCTGTTACTGCTATGGAAAGAAACATAAGGAAATCAATCCAGTAATTCCTTTTTGCATCGGCCATAATCTGGGTTAAGATGCCTGGGCTTAAATATTTTTTTATTAAAATTTCTATTTGATAATTGAGGAATAAGTAACTGCCAATAAATTTTGATTGTATATTTTTTTAATTTATTTTTAAATTTGCTCTGCAATTCTAGTGCGGGGCGTCGCTCTCCTGCCATAGCGCTCCGCCCCGCTTATTTATTGCCATATCATAGGAACCTGCGGTTTTCAGAAAACTATAAATATACCCTGCTTATACAGCATTTGGGTGGTTTTAATGAATGCTAAGAAAATATTTACAAAAAAAAGGCTTGTTTTTGTTGCTTTGTTTGTGGTTTTTGCGTTTTTTGCGCAGAGGATAAACTTTTCCCCCCTAATCGGGGCTGATAACCAGAATTTTACATTGTTCCAGTTCTTTGGCCCGATAGCCGGGGCATTTTTAGGCTCAATCTTCGGGGTTATTGCTGTTTTGTTTGCCGAAGCAGTCAATTTTTTTGTTGTCGGGAAGGAAGCAACTTGGATTAACATTTTCAGGCTTGCTCCAATGCTTTTTGCTGTTTATTATTTTGGCAGCAAAAAGAGGAATTTAAACATAATTGCCCCATCGGCTGCAATTATTTTGTTTGTACTGCATCCTGTCGGCAGGCAGGCATGGGTATATTCCTTGTTCTGGACAGTGCCTATAATTGCAAGATTGCTGCCATCAAAATATGCTTACAGCGTTCCTTTAAGAAGCCTGGGAGCGACTCTTACTGCTCATTCTGTCGGCTCTGCATTGTTCATATGGTCAATTCCGACAGACCCCGGAATGTGGATTACCCTAATACCAATAACAGCTTTTGAAAGGCTGATGTTTGCTCTTGGCATAGGAATCTCTTATGTCGGCTTTAATGCAGTGCTTGACAAGGCGCTTAATGCCTTTAAGATAAAAGTGCCGGGCGATGTGTTAAGGATTGAGAAGAGATTTACACTAAAGGCTTGAGTATATCGTTAAGGGAAAGCAAATTAGGACTTTATCCCTTATTTAATATAGCACATAGATCTATATATTTAAAATAACTTATAAAATAAAAAAGGAGTAGAATAATGAAATCTGAAGTTACAGAAAAAATAGCAGCTTTGATGACAGCCGCTTTTGGTTTAGTTGCTGCTTTGGCATGGAACGATGCAATTAAAGCATTATTTGTTGGCCCATGCGGAAGTGAGGGTGCAGGGGCACTATGTGCACTTTCATCTGGAGGGCCTTGGGCTTATGCAGTAATTGTTACGATAATAGCAGTAATCGCTACCGTATGGATTGCTAAAATTGCTGGGAAAAGTAAGTGATTTGTGTTGTTAGCAAAGACTCTTTTGGCGAAGTTTCTCTTTAACCTAAAAAACCAACAACTTTCAAAAACCAAAAACTATAAAAACAGAATTGCTTATTTTTTTCCTATGTCAAAACCAGAGACTCTGTCAGGGCAGCCCTGCCCATTGTGCCATAAGAATACTTTGGCACTTACCGAGGAAAATACAGAAGTTCCTTACTTTGGCAAGGTTTTTGTTTTTTCTATGACATGCGTTAACTGCAAATACCACAAGGCAGACATAGAGGCTGCTGAAAAAAAAGAGCCATGCAAATACACTTTTGAAATCTCCAATGAGAAAGACATGAAAGTAAGGGTTGTAAAAAGCTCTGAGGCGACAGTCAAAATACCTCATATAACAACAATAACTCCAGGCCCGGCTTCCCAGGGCTTTGTAACAAACATAGAGGGAATACTCAACAGGGTAAAGCACCAGATTGAGACAGCAAGGGACACTGCTGAGGACGACGAGGACAAAAAAAAGGCAAAAAACCTGCTTAAAAAATTATTAAGGATAATGTGGGGCCAGGAAAAGCAGAAAATAATAATTGAAGACCCTTCTGGAAACAGCGCTATAATAAGCGATAAAGCTGAGAAAAGTTCTTTGAAGGCAAAATAGAATATTATTCAATCAACTTGATAGCATCCTTTCTCCTTTCTTTTTGCGTGGGCTTCTCATCAGCATAGCCAAAAGCTACCGTAAGCACCAATTCATAATTTTCAGGGAAATTCAGCTTTTCAATAATATCCTTTTCGTCCTTAATGTGCCTTGCCATACCTATTGGGCATGATGCAATTCCCATTGAGCATGCAGCCAGCATCATGTTTTCTGCTGCCATAGAGCAGTCAATTGCTGACCAGGGGTTTTCCCTGTCCCCTAAAATAAACGCAACCAAAGGCGCAGAATAAAATATAGCGTCTTTTTTTGTTTCTGCGCGCTGCTTTACAAAAGAATACCTCGGATTATTGATAAGCTTGTCCTGTATCCTTTTGCCCACTTCCATTATTAATTCCTTATTTGTTACTGCAATGAATTTCCATGTTTGCAAATTCCTTGCAGAAGGAGCCCGTAAGCCGCATTCCAGTATCTCCTTAACTTTTCCCTTTTCTATTGGCTTGTCTTTATAGGCTCTTACAGACCTTCTTGATTTAATTGTTTTTATTGTTTCGTTCATGGAAAATCACCCTAAGACCATTGACGATTTTGTTAATAAAGCTGTGCAGAATAAAATATTATCGCTTTTCCGCTTCCCTTTTAAGCCCGTTAAGAAACTGCCAAAAATATTTTTCAAATTTATGTTTGATGAAGGGGAATATTACTGGAGCTAATGGCCCTTTGAAATGCTCTATGTTAGCAACCTTTGTTTTTTTGTTTATCCCCTCAAATTTAAATGTATGCACTCCCTTAAGCAGTTTTCTTCTGCCCTCCCATGTTGCATAAGCGCCCGGCTTTATCTTGATTATTTGGGGGTTAGAATTGATTTTTTTAATCGGATAAACTCCTTTCATGACCTGCTTAAAAGTGGAATTTAAAGCCCATTTTTTCCCGGAAGTCCAACAGGCATCAAGAACATAGCCACCCCATTTAGGCCATTTCTCTAATTCAGAAAAAACTCTCCAAACCTTTTTTACCGGAGCATTAATAATAATTTCTTTATAAATCCGCATCTTTATTTTTATAAAGCTTAAGAATAAACTCACTCAATCATCTCTATCTCAATATTTAGACCCTCAGGAATAGGAACCCTCATAACAAGCCTCAAAGCCCTCTCATCAAGGCCCAAATCAATTAATCTTTTGTGCACCCTCATCTCGTACCTTTCCCACGTGGCGCTGCCCTCACCATCAGGGCTTTTTCTTGTTGTAACCCTCAATTTCTTGGTAGGCAGGGGTATCGGCCCTCTCATCTCAACACCCGTTTTTGTCGCAATATCGCTTATATAACTACAAACTTCGTTTATCTTGTTTATGTCGATACTCGCTAGTTTAATCCTTGCCTTCTGCATTTTACTGTCCCATGATAAGCTCTTAACTAATCATGAATTGAATAAATTGAGGGTGATAAGCCTTTTCACTCTTTTTTTACCAAATCAATGCACATTCCGGCAGCAACTGTTGTGCCAGAGTCCCTTACTGCAAACCTTGACATCTGCGGAATGTCTTTTTGCTTTTCTATCACTAAGGGTGTTATGGGCTTTATCTTTACAATAGCAGCATCCCCGTTCTTAATAAAGTCCGGGTTCTCTTCTTTTGTCTGCCCGGTTGCCGGATCCAATTTTTTCTCTATCTTGAGTATCTGGCATGCTACCTGCGCTGTGTGTATGTGGAATACCGGAGTATAGCCTACAGTAACAACAGTCGGATGGTTTAAGACAACCATCTGCGCAGTGAACTCTGTTGCAACAGTGGGCACATTGTCAGTATGTCCCAGAACATCCCCTCTTGCAATGTCCTTTTCTCCAATGCCCCTTACGTTAAATCCTATGTTGTCTCCCGGTTCAGCCTGCTGCATCTGCTCATGGTGCATTTCTATTGATTTAACCTCACCTGTAACACCTTTGCCTTCTCTTGCAGGAACTACTATGACTTTGTCTCCTACTTTCATAACTCCTGTCTCAACCCTTCCTACAGGAACAACGCCTATGCCTGTAATCTTATAGACGTCTTGAATCGGTAATCTTAATGGAAGCTGGGTTGGCTTCTCCGGCTCTTTTAACATATCCAAAGTTTCCAGCAAAGTCTTGCCTGTGTACCATGCCATGTTCTGTGATTTTGTGGCTACATTATCACCAACCAAAGAAGCTCCCGGGACAAATGGAATTTCATCCGGCTTGTAGCCTACGCTCCTTAGCAGGTCTGAAACCTGTTTCTTTACTTCCTCAAACCTTTTTTGCTCATACTTGGCCATGTCCATCTTGTTTACATAAACAACAAGCTGGTTAACGCCTAATGTCCTTGCCAGGAAAACATGCTCTTTTGTTTGTGCCTGCACTCCATCGCCAGGATTGCCGCTTACAACAAGGACGCCGGCATCTGCCTGCGAAGCGCCTGTAATCATGTTTTTGATAAAGTCTTTATGCCCCGGAGCGTCTATAATTGTAAAGTAATACTTTGGGCTTTCAAATTTCTTGTGCGCCAAATCAATTGTAAGGCCTCTCTCCTGCTCTTCCTTAAGGTTATCCATCACAAAGGCAAACTCAAATCCTGATTTGCCAAGCTCTTTTGCCTTGTCCTTCAGCTTCCTCATAGCCTGCTCATCAATATTTTTTGTGTCGTAAAGCAGCCTGCCTACTGAAGTGCTTTTTCCATGATCAACATGACCAATAAACACAAGATTAATGTGTATTTTTCCTTTTGCCATTTTTACTCCTCCATATAAGTTATTTTCAATAATTTATCCAACTTGGAAATAGTAGGACATTTATAAAGATTATGGTTTTTGATTCTGATGCGTTAAAGGGTGATTTGGGCAAAAATTAGTAAGATGGTGTGTTGAGGATAACAGCAAAATGGCTAATCGGCGCATTATGCTGGCACCCAAACAGAACTGGTTGTTGTATGTGCACAATTTAAGTATTATTCTTTTTTGCTGTGCCCGTAACTTCGTATTTGGTCTATAATAAGTCTAAGCATTCTGGAGATATAGTCTTTGTAATTGCCCTTGTCAGCAATATCTAATGATTGGTAATATTGCTCCCTCTTTTCAAAGGGGATAAAAAACATAGGAAAACCTTTTTTCATCAGAATAAAGTTCATAATTGTTCTGGCTGTCCTGCCGTTTCCATCTTCAAAAGGATGTATCCATGCTAATTTAGCATGTATTAAAGTAGCTAATTCAAAAGGATGCAGTTTGGTTTTTTTTGCGCTATACCATTTAAAGAAGTTCAGCAAATGCTTTTTTACTTCAGTATGTGGTGGCGGAACATGATCTGAGCCCTGTATTTTTACATTAAAAAACCTAATCCTCCCACCATAGACTACGCCAGTGTTTTTTGTGAGTATTCCATTAACTTTTTCAAGGAACTGTGTGTTTAAATCTCCTTTGTAATTTTTTATGTAATCAAGGCATTCCTTTCCATTTATGGCTTCATTGTAATCCTCTGCCCGTACTCCAGAAGGTATAACCTTGTCTTTTAGGATTAATGCTGTCTGCCTTAAAGTAAGTCTGTTGCCTTCAATTGCGTTAGAATGATATGTGAATCTTATTACAAAATCCTCGTTTAGTTTTTCTTTTACGCTTTTTGGAACATGTTTAAGCCATACTTTGTAGCTTTCCTTTAAATCCTGCAGGGTTTCTGCGTCTTCTTCTGAAAGGTAAGCATATTTTGATGTTTTCAGAAAGGGTTTTGCCTTGTCTTCTATCTCTTTAGTGTATTTTTTAAGCTCTTCTTTTGAGGGTTTTTTATCCCCCAAGAAAATCCTTACTTTTTTCCACTTGTTTAGCTTTAGCCTTATGTTTTTAGTAAGGTAATAATAGTCTTTTTTCCCCCTCCTTAGCGTTTCAATATAAGTCATAAGGTAATATAAGGGCACATACTATATAAATCTTTCGGTTAATTGTGCACATACAAGTTATAAAGACAGTTGATGACAAAAAGGCCGAGAAACACCTATTTATACCCAATCCTCATAAACCCCTTGCAGTTTAGGCAGTAATAAACCATATGGCCCTTATGCGTCCTTACCCTGCAGTTTCTTCCAGGAACCAGATAGCTGCGGCAGTTCTTGCAGATCCTTCTCTTTAATGTTAAAGGCAGATTTACCTTGTATTTCATAGCTGTTCTTCTTGCCTTTTTTGCATACTTATCGGCTAAATCAGGATTTTCATCAAAAGCTTTTTTGGCTTCAGCAAACAGCTTTTTTATCTCTTCCAAAGCAAGGATTTTCTGCTGCTTTAGCGTTCCCTTGTATTTCTTCCTCATATTTTACTAAAGTTTTATAAAAATATAATAACTTTCCTATTTAGATGCTTAATTTCATAAAAAAATTCTTTGCAAAAGAGGAAATTCCGGAAGAAAAAATAGGGCTTGGCCAGCTTAGCGCATGGCTGGACGAAAAGGCAAAACCCATATTTGAAGAGCTGAATGCCGCTATCAGCAGGGCAATAAGCAGCTTAAATGACGAAAAACAAAAACTTTTCAAAAATCTGGAAATACTGGAAAAGGCAAAGCTTCAGAACCCGAAAATACCTGAGCGCATAAAAACAATAATGGAAGGCAACAGGTCTGCGTTTATCAAAAAGGTCTCGCTCTTATTCAGCAATATTGACTTAAGCTATACAGATTATGATGAACTGATAAAAAAATGCCAGAGTATTATAAATGAGCTGGATGCATTGGCAAAATCAACTGCAAAAAGCTACCAGGTTTTAAATGAATTTTTTGCGCGCGAAGCTGGAAATGCTGCTTCAAACATCAAAAAGGCAGAGGACTTCTTAAAGGAAATAATTGAGATTGCCGCAAGCAGCAAAATATCAAAGTTAAAAAAAACTAAGAGCGATATTGAAGAGATAAAAGGCAAGATAGAATTAAAGAAGCAATATTTGCAGAGGCTGTGGGATGAAAAAAACACCCTTAAAAACATTGAAAATGAGAAATTAACGGCAGAGAGCAAAATCAGGGAAATCCTGTCAGGAAAAGACTACAGGGATTTTGAAAACCTGCTTGTGGAGAAAAAAAGCAACGAGTTCAAGTTAGTGGAAATTGAAAACACTTTATTCCATGATTTTTCTGTTATTGAAAAAGCCCTAAAGAAATATTCAAAAATAGCTTTTGAGAATGAAAATTTAATTGTGGCTTACCTAAAAAACCCTATAAAAGCATTGGCAAGCGACAATGGCCTTAAGATAATGAACATATTAAATGACCTGGAAAAATCCATTTCCGGCAACAAGCTGGAGCTTGACGCAAAAAAAATTCAAAAAACAATATCAAAAATAAAAGAATTAGACCCCCATTATTTTTCCAATAATAAACACAATTTTGAGGATTTAAATGAAAAACTGGCTAAAATAAGTTTGGATATTGAAAACAACAAATCAAATAATGGGCTAAAATTAAAAAGAGAGGAATTAAAAAATATAAAATATAAGATTGAAAATCTAAATAGCAATATCCTAAGCATTAGCAATGGGCTGGAAAAAATAAATATCAGCGAATTAAAGGAAAATCTGCAGAATGAAATAAATAAAAATTTTAATGCGAAAATTACTGTTGCTTAGACTTTTTATATGCCTGCTCTAATGCAGCCAGGGCAGGAAGCTTGCCGTCTTTTTCTATGAACTCCAAAGAAGCCCCTCCGCCTGTGCTCACATGAGTCATCTTATCTCTGAGGCCAAAACTGTTTATTGCAGCAACAGTATCTCCGCCGCCTGCTATTTTTATTATTTCTAGTGCTCCTAAAAACTCTCCTATTTCTTTTGTGCCTTTGGAAAAATTTTCAATTTCAAAAACTCCCAAAGGGCCTGCCCACAGGACTGTCTTTGCATTTTTTAATTCTTCTTTGTAGTTTTCAATTGTTTCCGGGCCTATGTCAAGGCTCATCCATCCTTTTGGAACTTTATCCGCAGCAATAACATTAGTGTCTGCATCCTTGTCAAATTTATCCGCTATTGTAAAGTCTGACGGCAGCAGCAGTTTTTTTCCTGCCGTACCAATTATCTCTTTTGCAGCGCTGAATGTCTCGTCATCAAACTTTGAAGCCCCGATTTCAAAACCTTTTGCCTTAAGGAAAGTGTTTGCCAAAACCCCCCCGACAAGTATCTTGTCAGCCTTATCTGCAAGAGCCTTTAATGCTCCAATCTTGTCTGCCTTTGCGCCTGCAACAATAGCAATAAAAGGCCTTTCAGGGCTTAGTATTTTGCTTAGCTCATTTACTTCCTTCTCAACCAAAAAGCCTGCGCAGCTCGGCAAAAATTTGGTTATTGCGCAGAAGGAGGCATAGTCCCTGTGGCTCTGCCCAAACCCGTCATTTACATAAACATCAGCAAGGGAAGCAAGTTTTTCTGCATAAGCATCATCATTTTTTGTTTCACCCCTGTTGAACTGTATGTTTTCCAGCAAAACTATGTCCCCTTCTGGAATATTAGAATCTACACTGTCCAAACCAATTGAATTCTCAGCAAAAACTACATTCATTCCCAAAATATCGCTCAAGTCCTCTGCAACAGGCTTTAATGTAAGCTCTTTTTTTACTTCCTCAAAGCTCTTTCCTTTCTTGAGCAGCTTTTGCGGCCTTCCCAAGTGGCTCATCAGGATTATTTTGCAGTTTTTTTCCAGCAGAAAGTTTATTGTCGGCACTGATGCCTTTAATCTCGCGTCATCAGCCACCATGCCTCCTTTTACCGGAACATTGTAATCAACCCTAACCAGAACCTTTTTCCCCTCTATATCCATATCCCTGAGCTTAAGAAAATTAATTTTGATCACCCCGATAAAGCCAGTTTGTCTAAGGGTTATTTAAAATTTGTTGTTGCAGATAGGGCATCAAAGAGCTGGTGCCTGAAAAAAAAGAAAAATAAAAAAATTAAAGTTTATACACACGCTCCATTGAGGCAGGATGCCGTCAGGTTTCCAATGCAGCTAACTATCCCGTTATATGCGTAGCTTCCGGAGCAGGAGTATTCCATCAGGGTGATGTTGTTAAAGCAGTAGTCGTCATAGGAGTATTGCTGGTCGTTCAGATAGCCGCTTACCGTTCCAAGCAGTTCCGGAAACCATCCGCCATCACTGTCTGAGCAGGAATCTGGTGCAGGGTTGCATTCTCCATCAGTGCAGCCATACTGGCAGAGATCCACTACTACTTCATGGGCTGCAGAATAAGCGCATGCCCCGCCAATGCAGTAATAGTCATTATAGTCCCTGTAGACAGAGCTGTTCATGCAGTAATTGGTGCTGTAGCCATCGGAGTCATCACAGTCTTCCTGAAATACAGGAATTACATCGGAACCGCATGCTCCGCTTGCGCAAAAGTAGTCTGTAAAGTCCTTATAGATTGTGTCTCCTGCTGAGCAATACAGGCTGCCATAGCCGTCAGTTCCGCAGCTTTGCTGCTGGCTCTGCTCATAGTCCCCAATGCAATAATATTCCATTATGCTGCCTGTGTCAACGCAGTAGTCATCATTGCTGTAGGGGTTATTGTTGTAATAGCCTGATGTTGTCCCAAATACAGTTGCTATATTTCCGCCATCACTGTCTGAGCAGGAATCTAAATAGCCGCAATCCTCCGGGCAAGTTCCTGATGTTTCCCCCCCTTCACAAACTCCGTCTCCGCAATTAGTCTCGTCCCCATCAGCCGGGCTTAAACAGCCGCTGTCACCCATATCCGCTGAGCCGTCTCCGTCGTTATCAATTCCATCATCACATTCTACATAGGGGTTTGTTTCTGTTTTGTCGTTTTTATCTGTACAGCCTGTATCATCAGGCCAGTCTGTATATCCATCTCCATCATTGTCCACACCGTCCTTGCACTGCGGTTGTGCTCCCATTACGGGTTTAGCGGTCACTAAACCTGCCAACAGAACAGCCACCAGAAAAAGTGCAGACAAAATTGCCGATCTGGCTTTCTTATCCATAACTTACACCTCCGGTTAGTTTATTTGCTAAATTATTAGCCCTTTTAGATTGGGTATATATAATTTGTGTTGTCTGGTACCAGTGTCAAAAAATTAGTGTTTTTTATATGGAGATACTCCTTAAAGGAAGGGTATATAAACCATGTAAACAATAAAGTCTTAGAGTTTTCAAACAAACAGCGGCACAAAAACCAACGCAACAATTCCCATCAGCTTGATTAGAATGTTTAATGACGGCCCTGCTGTGTCTTTGAAGGGGTCTCCTACTGTGTCTCCTACAACTGCAGCCTTGTGGGCGTAAGAGCCTTTTCCGCCTAAATGCCCTTCCTCAATGTATTTTTTTGCATTGTCCCATGCCCCGCCGGAATTTGCCATAAAGACTGCCATAAGAAATCCGACAACAGTTTTTCCAACCAGCATTCCGCCAAGAGCCTCTGCCCCAAAAAGCAATCCGACAGCTATCGGGCTTAATATTGCCAGCAATCCCGGAACAAGCATTTCTCTTAAGGATCCTACTGTGCTGATGTGGATACAGCGTTCATAATGGGGCTTTGCCTTTCCCTGAATTAATCCCTTTATCGTCTTAAACTGCCTCCTTACCTCATTTACCATCTCCATTGCAGTGTTCCCGACAGCTTTTAGCAATAATGATGCAAAAATAAAAGGCAATAATCCTCCTATAAAAACACCGACAAGGACTCTTGGGTCTGTTACATCTATTGCATTAAGACCCATGACTTTTGCAAACGTGACATACAAAACCAAAGATGTTAAAGCTGCTGAGCCGATTGCAAATCCCTGTCCAATAGCAGCGGTTGTGTTTCCAACTGCATCAAGAGCGTCTGCCCTTGACCTGGTTTCATTTCCCAGCCCGGTCATCTGCAAAATTCCGGCAGCATTGTCAGCAACCGGACCGTATGCATTTGCAGCTAATGTAATTCCTAAAGTTGAAAGCATTCCAACAGCAGAGATTGCAATGCCGTAAAATCCGGAACTGAAATCAGTTAATCCGCCGGAAAGAAAAAATGCTGCAAGGATTGCGGCGCATACAGCAACAACAGGGACTATTATTGACCACATTCCTACGGACAATCCTTCTATTACATTTGTTCCGGGGCCTGTTTCTGAGGCCTTGGAGATGCTTTGAGTCGGCTTTCTGTGAGGAGAAGTATAGTACTCTGTTGACAATCCAATAACAACTCCTGCTGATAAGCCGGAAATAGTTGCCCAGAAAATTCCTAAATTTCCTGTTATTGATTTTATTAAAAAAAATGACAGCAAAGCCATTATTATTGAGGCTGCAAAAATTCCCTTGTTTAAAACAGTTGTAATTATTTTGCTTTTTCCTACCCTTACAAAAAAAGTTCCTGCTATTGAGGAAAAGATTCCTGCTGAGGCAATTGCCAGCGGAAGTAAAACATAATCTTTGCTGGAAAAGCTGACAAAGCCTATAACCATTGCAGCAACAATAGTCTCTACATAGCTTTCAAACAAGTCAGCGCCCATGCCCACAACATCCCCGACATTATCGCCAACTAAATCAGCAATAACAGCAGGGTTTCTTGGATCATCCTCCGGAATTCCCTTTTCAACCTTGCCTACAATATCTGCTCCTACATCAGCTGCTTTTGTAAAAATTCCCCCGCCAACTCTTGAGAATAATGCGACATAAGAAGCCCCAAATCCAAAGCTGTAAACTATTTCGGGGTTTCCCCACAGAAAATAAAAAAAGGTGATTCCCAAAACAGCCAGGCCCACTACGCTTAACCCCATAACCAATCCGGAGGAAAAAGCAATCTTCAAGCCCTCATCAAGGCTTTTCCTCAATCCAAATGCGGTTTTTGCATTTGCATGAGTTGAAATATACAAGCCAACTCTGCCTGCCAGAGCAGAAAAAGCGCAGCCGAAAATAAATGCTATGCTCATCTCCAGGCTGTCTTCAGGCAGGACAAAATACAATATAAAAGCGACAACAACCATGAAAACAAGCATAATCCTGTATTCCTTGTCCAGAAAAGCCATAGCCCCGTTATGAATCAGGCCGGAGATATCCTGCATCTTCTTATTCCCGGAAGGCTTTTTCATTACCCTAGCCAAAAGAAAAAATGCAGCAATCAAAGCAAGAAATCCGCCAGCCAAAGTAAAGCCTATCATAATAAAACCCCTTTTTACCGGTAAATCTGAAGATAGTTCTTTAAATAAGTTTTGATTTGGAGGAGATAAAAACAAGGTGTTAAATTAAAACTTTAGTCTTAAAGTATATTATCGATACTGCCTGCATACTTTTTTATTCCTCTCCTAAATGCATCCCAGAAAAAATCATCAGAAGGGAGATTAAGATCCTCCCAGTGGGCATAACCTATAATTGTCCCTTTATAGATTTCGAAGTTAACGCCTTCCGGAGGTTTTGCATCTTTTATAAATCCCTCTATAGGATCTAAACCATCATAAGTTACATAAAATCCAACTTCAGTGTCTCCATTACGTTCGCTGCTACCATAGTAAGAATATTTTTTTGGGTTGCAGCTCTTTAATTTTTTTGCTGTATCCTCTAAATCTTTCATTTCTCCAACAAGGATTATATTAAACTCTGCATTTAACTTTATTTTCGAGTTTCTTTCGTTTATATCCTCCCTAATAGCATCATAAATTGTTTTTGTTAATTCGTACCCTTCTTTATTTTGGTAAACAAAATAAATCATATGGGGCTGGTATGACCCCCCTCTCCTCCAAATTGGCTTATTTAAATTGCCAGAACAACACATTTCAGTTTCAATAAAACTGAAACCATTAAGGCTAGTAACAACATCATAAATTTCCATATCCCCTATAAATTGCGGATTCTTTCCCACTTCTAATTCTCCAAGAACTATCTACCAATTTTGATTTGAGAAGCCTTATACTAAACCCTCAAAAAAATGCAACAAACACTGTAGCAACCAGTATGCTCAGCTTGATTACAATATTTAGTGAAGGGCCGCTTGAGTCTTTTTTTGGGTCTCCTACTGTGTCGCCAATAACAGTTGCCTTGTGGGTGTTGCTTCCTTTTCCTCCATGAAGGCCTTTCTCAATGAGCTTCTTTGCATTGTCCCATGCTCCGCCTGAGGTTGACTGCTTTACTCCCAATAAAATTCCTGAAACAAGCGTTCCTGCCAGAGCAGCTCCCAGAGCCTCTGCACCAAGCACTAATCCCACCAAAATTGGCGCGGATATGACAATCAGGCTTGGGGTTACCATCTCCCTCAAAGCAGAGTTTGTTGCAATGACAATGCACTTGCTGTAATCAGGCTCTTTCTTCCCTTCCATTATACCCTTTATCACCTTAAACTGCCGTTTTACTTCCTGCGCTATCTTAAGGGCAGCGCTTCCAACAGCCATAAGGACATAGGATGAAAACAGGTAAGGGACTAATGCCCCGATAAATAATCCAATCAAAACTTTGTGGTCCAATAAATTAACAAACTGCAAACTTGCTTCTTCAGCGTACAAGGTCAGAAGAGCCAAGGCAGCCAAGGCTGCTGAGCCGATTGCAAACCCTTTTCCAATGGCAGCGGTTGTGTTTCCCGCAGCATCCAGCTTGTCAGTTATGTTTCTAACTTTTTTCTCAAGCCCCGACATCTCTGCAATTCCTCCGGCATTATCAACAATAGGCCCGTAAACATCAATTGCCATTATTATTGAGGCAAGCGCCAGCATTCCAACGCCTGCAATAGCCACACCATACAAGCCTCCAAGAAGAAACGCAACATATATTGCAGCCATTAGTATTCCGACAATGCTGAAAGTGGACCTTTTCCCAACGCTTAACCCATGGATTATGTTTGTTGCTGCCCCGAGCTTGGAGCTTTCAGCTATTCCCCTGACATGCTTGTAATCATAGCTCGTATAATATTCTGTGGCCTTTCCCAGGCCTATGCCTGCAAGCACTCCGACAATTACTGTATAGAATATGTTAAGGTTATTGAAGAAAAAACTGTTTAATAAAAACACAATTCCAATCATTACAACACAAGTGACAAGAAATGCATTTGTCAACGCCCTGCTGGGATTCTTTGATTTCGTCTTGCAAAAAAAAGTCCCTGCAACAGCTGCAATAATCCCTGCGCATACAACAAATATCGGGAAAATAAAAGGCGCATTTTTAAAAACAGGCTCAATTACAGCAATATTATCTGCCTTTAGCGCAGCTCCGATGCCCATTGCCGCAACTAAATTGACAATTAAAGAATCAAACAAGTCAGCGCCCATTCCTGCTGTGTCTCCGACATTATCGCCAACCAAATCAGCAATAACAGCAGGGTTTCTCGGATCATCTTCTGGAATTCCAACTTCTACTTTGCCCACCATATCTGCACCTACATCTGCAGCTTTCGTGTAAATTCCTCCGCCAACTCTTGCAAATAGCGCAATTGCCGCTACACCAAAAGAATAGCCAAGCAGCGCTTCCAGATTTCCCGGAAAAACAAATAAGGTTATTATTAAAAGCCCTGAAATGCCTATTGTAGCAAGGCCAAGCCCTACTGTTGAGCCTGTAAAAAAGCTTACCTTAAGGGCAGGGTTTAATCCTTTTCTGGCAGCATTTGCAGTCCTCACATTAGCCCTCACCGACCTGCTCATTCCTATAAATCCTGCCAGTGCAGAGCTGAAGCTTCCGATAACAAATGAAACAGCGCTGGGCATTCCAAGAAGGAAATACAATATAACTGCCACAATAATCACAAATAAGCCGATGTAAATATATTCGGTTCTCAAAAACTGCATAGCGCATTTCTGAATCAGGCTGCTGATGTGCTGCATCTTGTCAGTGCCCTGCGGCTCTTTTATCATTCTCCTGTTGAAATAAAACATAAAAAATACCGAGAACAATATTGTTGCATATACGAATAGCATTATCATTTTGAAAAGAGTTAAGTGCGCTTATTTATAAAGTTTATCTTGGTCTGACGCAAAGATATGTTCATACTTTTGTTTTTTATTGCTTTTATATCTTTGTTTATTTAGGCTAATTTCTACAGCTTAATGAGCCTTAACCCAGAAATAAAGATAAACCAAAAAACCAGTGACAAGCAGAAAGTTAACTGCAGTTATGGCAATCACAAGCCATGCCAGCATTTTCTGCTTTTTCTTTTTGCTTTTGGTTAAGTTTTTAGGCATTTTAATTCATTGCTAAAATACCAGCTGCCTTTCAATAAACTCCTCTCTTAGCCCGAGCTGCTTTCCTTTTATAATCACCCTTAAATTCCTGATTTCAATGTCCTTTGCAAGCATATAGCCCAGTATCACATCTACGCTTAAGGGGTGCCTGTGCAATAATTGGGTGGATTCTTTCAGCAAGTACCTGTAAAGCTCAGTTTCAAGGATTATCAATGACCCTGTTTTCCTGTAGTCTTTAATCCCCTCCTCGACAGCATACCAGTATTCTGTTTTTTCCAGGGCATCTGAAATCTGCTCTAAGCTGTCAGCGCCTGCAAGGCTGATTATTTTGGAGTGCATGGCACCGGCGGAAGGGATTATAAAGCTCTTAATGGCATCTTTTCCAAAGTTGCTTTTCTTCAGCCTGAGCAGGGTCAGTATGTTCAGCACCTCTACCTCTTTGAAAAGGAAATCCCTGAACAGGACTCCTTGTTTCGGCAGAGTCTTTGAAAATTCTGTCAGGTACCTGTAGTAATACATGTCAAATATGTTTTCTATTCTGACAAGAGTCTTTTTTTCGTTTAGCTCCTTCAGCCCCGGGCTTAGTAGCGGAAAAGGCACGATTTTGTTGCCCTTTAGGATTTCCTCAACAGAATCCTTTTCCAAAAGCGAAATTAAAAAATCCATGCTTAATGTGCCTGCTGCTGTCAGCGCTTTTGCAACAAGCTTTTTATCCGTGTTTGTGAACTTGCCCCTCAATATTGTTTTAATGTCCTCAATATCCTTGCGTTTCGCGTACTCCATGATTAAAGTGTCCAGCTCATCCGGAGATATCCTTATTAATTTTTTAAAGGAAGCAGCAAGGTTTTTGTTTAGCGCAAGCTCAAGCAAATCTGCCCCGGAATATTCCGTGGCCAATCCGTCTATTTCTTTTTTGTAGTTAGAATTCTGCAAAAACTCTGCAATTTCGCTGAAAGTCATCTTAAGCATTTTCTGGTAGTCTTCTATCCTGAAGAGCAGCGATTTCATTACAGCAGTCCTTACATAAGTGTAGGAGTAGATTCCAAGCCGCACTTTCCTGGATCTCAGGCGAATGTTTTGCATCTTAACCAAATACCTTTCAGCTAAAACCCCCTTACCCAAACACTATCTTATTCACAGTCTGCAGCTCGCTTTCCTTTATGCCCTGCAGCATTGTGTCAAAGCTGTAATCCACTTTTATTGTCCTGTCGTTGTTTTCTGCCATAAGGCCTCCGATTATG
>JAHWGX010000001.1 GCA_019323655.1 Candidatus Woesearchaeota archaeon
ATATTTAGTGGTTTTTGACGCTCAAAATTCCACTTAATTTGGTTGATTTTTGAGCACACAAAATTCCATGCTGTGTTTTAGCTATGCTTAAACCACTTATCCTAAGATAAGTGGAATTTTGTTGTTTAAAACTCTATTTAAACTACTTTCTAAGAAAATCGAAATATTTATAAATAAACCAATATTATTATAGAAACACAATGAAAAAGACAGAGCTTGTTTACAGGGAAATATTGAATAAGTTTATTGAGGAAAAAAATGCAAAGCTAACCCAGCTTGGCTTAGCCCATGCTTTAAAGATTTCTCTGAGCACCGTCAACAACGCACTGAAGCCCTTAATAAAAATGGGGGCTGTTAAGGTAAACCTAAGGAATTTTGAGATAGTAAATGCAAAAAAAATTTTGTATTACTGGGCAAGCATGAGGAACATAAAAAAAGACATAATCTACAAAACACGCGTTGAATGCAAAACTACGGTAGCTGAAATTGAGAAGAAGATGCCTCCGGGCATAGTGTTTGCTGCTTATACAGCATACAAGCTTAAATTTAATGATGCGCCTGCGGATTATTCAGAGGTTTATGTTTACTGCGCTGACGAAGGCTTAAAAGAGCTAACTAGAAGGTTCCCTCCTAAAAATAACAATCCCAACCTTTTTGTGCTTAGAAAAGATTTTGAGGATAAGAAAATGCCTGCTGCCCAGGTATTTGTTGACCTCTGGAACCTAAAGGAATGGTACGCAAGTGATTTTGTAAACGCATTGGAAAAAAGGTTATCCGTTTAAAATGGAATACTGGCATAACTTAATAACGGAAAAAAGCTGGAAAGTTTTGCAGGAGCTTAAGGGAAAATTTGAGTTTATACTTATAGGGGGATGGGCTGTTTACATGCTTGCAAGAGCGCAAAAATCAAAAGATATTGATGTAATTGCAGGGATAAGCGAGCTGCAAAAAATTAATGCTCGATATGGATTAAGGAAAAACGATAATTTAAGAAAATATGAAATAAAAATAAGCGAAATTGACATTGACATTTACGTCCCTTTCTATTCAAAACTGGTTTTGCCTCTGGAAAAAATAGAGTCACAGATGATAGAAGGGTTTAAGGTTATAAAGCCGGAAGAATTGCTTATATTAAAGCAAGGCGCTGAACTGGGCAGAAAGCACAGTGAAAAAGGGGAAAAAGACAGGATAGACATTATGAGCTTATTGCTAAGCTATGAAATAGATTTTAAGCGATACAAAAAAATACTTAAGCAGAATAAACTGGAAAATCTGGCAAGCGAATTGATTTTATTGATAAAAGGGTTTAAGGAGCATGAGTATTTTGGGCTTTTGCCTTCAAAATTTAAAAAAAGAAAAAAGGAAATTTTGGAAAAGATAAGCAAGTCTTAAAAATGATCTTCGAGCAGATTCCAGTTGGCTTTATGCAGAATTTTTGCTACATAATTGCAGATGAAAAAAGCAAGGAAGCTGCAGTTGTTGATCCCGGATGGCAAACAGGGAAGATTTTAAAAGCTGCAAAAGACCATGATTTGGAAATTAAGGCAATTTTGCTTACTCATGCTCATCCTGACCATGCAAATGGCGTTAAAAAAATAGCTGATGCTGCTAATGCAGCAGTTTACATCCACGAAAAAGAGTACGATGAAATTAAGAGCTTGGGAATTAATAATATTAAAACAATAAAAGACAAAGATAAAATAAGCATTGGCAGTATAAAAGTTGAGGTTCTTCATACCCCAGGTCATACTGCTGGAAGCGTCTGTTACTTGCTTGACAGTAAGATACTGACAGGCGACACTTTATTTGTTGAAGGCATTGGCCGAACGGATTTGCCTGGAAGCAGTGAAAATGAGATGTTTAAAAGCCTGCAGAAATTAAAAAAATTAGGCAGTAATATTAAAGTTTATCCAGGGCATGACTACGGCTCAAAGCCCTATTCAACAATTGGTTATGAGAAGGAAAACAATCCTTACATGAAAGCTGCTTAAGAGGATTTTTCTATCAACCAATAATTCAAACCAAATTCTTAGAAAGTTCCAGAGAGCATTCGTCCAGCCTGTTCATCTGGCAGAAATTCTCCTTTATTTTTTCAGCAGACTGCACACCGCTGAATTTAACCTTGTTGTTGACAAGGAATGCCGGGAAACTGTTTATGCCCAGCTCATCTACAATTTTGGAATCAGAACTGTATTTTTCAAAATCGACACTGCCTTCAAAAGCCTGCAGGAATTCCTTCAGGTTTTCCTCTGCCTTTATGCTTGCATCCTTGCCCGGCTCTAAAAACAAGTCAAGCGTGTTTGGAATTTCCTCTCTTTTTATGTAATAATTGGAATTAGCAACAGTATTTTTCATCACAAAACTATCTCCTGCTTGGGTAAATGCATTATAGAACTTGTAATAGTTAGCGGCCTGCTGCACACTGGAATTAAGTATATAAGCAGGCAGTGAATTTATGTTAAGCGTTTCAGCAATTTCTTTGCCTTCCTCTGTTTCAAAGCCTATATTCTCAGCCTCGATGTTTGGAAAGAAGCTATGTAAAATGGAAAGAACCCGCCCGGTTTCGCAGTTAAAGCACTTATCGCTGTTTAAGACAGTAAGCTTGATCCTTGTATCCTCTGTATATTTGCATTCTGCATTTTCTTTTCCCGGATTCTCGCATGTTCCGGCCATACCTTCCCTGCTGCAGTCTTCATCAGAACTGCACAATATTAATCCAGCGCTTTCCCCGGCAGGCATTTCCTCAGAATCACCCGCAGCACCTGAATTTGCTGAAAAAATGAAATACCCTGAAACAAAGCCTAGAATAATAACAAGTGCAATATATGCCCATATTTTTTTTCCCCCGCTCTTTTTTCCTTCCTCAAAAATTTCTGGCTCTTCTGCATACGCCGGCTTTTCCTCATAAACATCTGTTTCCTCTAATTTTTTCTGCTCCTCTTCTTTTTCTTTGGGCTTTTCCTCCATGATTTCTGCTGCTTCTTCTTCTTTTTTTTCTGCTGCCTCTTTTTCGACATCTGGCTTTTCTTCTTTAATTTCTGTTTCTTCTTCCTTCTTTTCTTTAAGCTCTTCTTCTTCAATTTCAGTTGCCCTTACTTCCTTTTCAGCAGCCTCCTCAGCTTTGGTTTCCGCTGCCTCTTCTTCCTTTGCTTCAGCTCCCTTAATCTCTTCTGCTTCAGGCTTCTCTTCTTCCTTTCTTTTCTCTGAAATGTCGCTTAATTTTCTTTCAATCCTTGACTTTGCATTTTCATACTCGTCTTTTGTTATGACTTCAAGTTCAAAACTTTCCTTTAGGAACTTCAGCTCCTCTTCCAGTTTTTCTTTTTCTGACAGCATTCAGCCACCTGCAATCGATTTTAATATTTCCCTGGCCTCATACTCATCCTCAAGCCCAAAGCTTCCTACCCTCTTGTACCTGCACCCTAAAACAACCGCAGGGACAAGGTTATTGGGGCTGTATTTCCTGAACATCTCCACTTCTTTTTGAGGCACTCCGTTTTCCTTGTTTTGTGTCAACAAATTGTCTCCTATATCAAGGCTCCAATGAGCAGCATCAAAGTTGCTATCTTTGGCAAATTCATTAGCCAAATTTTCGAAAACCGCAGAGCTTTCATTGCATATGCCGCACCAGCTTGTAGTGTAAAGCCTTATAATCGGCTTTTCCCCATCGCAAATATCCTCTCCAGTAGCTTCAAAACTTCTCAACAAAATCCTGTTAATATTTTCCGGGAATATCCTGATTTCAGAATTGTTTATCAAAGTGTCAATATAATCCTGAAAAGAGTTATCATCGCTGGAAAAAAACAATTTTTCTTCTTCCTTGGCAATATCTATATCTTCCTTTTCCAAGAGCTCAAGTATAACAGCCCTGCTTTCAAATGACTTTTTTACGTCGTCAATTGAAAACCCCCTTGACTTTAAATGCTTTTCGAATTCGCCTAAATTCATCCCGCTGTCTATTACAAAAAGGCCTACAAGCTTTTCAACTTCTTCAGGGGTTGCTTCTATTCCTTCTTTCTCCGCTTCCCGCATTAAAAGTTCCTGGGGAATCAATGATATCATAAGAAAATCCATTTTCGTTACAAGCTCCCTGCCCTCAGGGGGTATGGACATCCTGTACCACCAGTCTAATTCCCCTATTGTTATTTCCTCTCCATTAACAAAAGCAGCTGAATCTGAGGAAGGCGTGTTTGTAGAATAAAACAGATAAGCCACTACTGCAATAAACAAAATAAAAGTTCCGAGAATTACCAGATTTTCCTTAATTCCCTGTTTCTTTTTGCTCTTTTTTTTAGAACTGCTGGGTGTGTTTTTCCTCTTCTTCATTTTGCGCTACCTTATTGCTGCTGCTTACTATCCCTATCACCCCTTTAGGCATTCAGTTAAGACAATTAATAAATAAATCTTTCGGATTTTGAGGATTTTTAGGTGTATTAAACTAAAAATTTCTAAAATACAAACCAAATGAAGATTTTAATTTATTTTAAAAAGTTTAATAAATCTTAAAATACTATACTCTCTAAATAAAGAGGTGTCTCAAATGAAATCCTTGACAGAGCATTTGTGGCTCAACACCAAAAACAGGATTGAGTTTGTAAATATAACAGGTAAAGTTAAAGAGTTGGTAAAGGAATCTTATTTTATACGGAAATAATTTAATCCCAATACAACAAAAATGCTCTTGGCTTCAAAATCCTCTCAAGTTGAGTATGGATATTCCGCCTTAAATCCTCGGAATTCTTTCCACGTCTTCCTAACCACACTGAACTGAATAATTGCCTTGCATTTGCTAAATCCACAGATTCATCTGGAATCATACTCAATGAATCCGAGGCAGTCAAATCAACTTCATAATGTTTAAATTTTTCTCCACTTAAAGCGTCATAATCTACCCCGATTGGATTTGCACCGAGTAGATGTAATCCTCTGCAAAGCCAGGGTTCATACATACTGTCCCAAGGCCCTCCCTCTGATTCAAATGCAGGATAGTTACAACCGCAACCCAAATCCAATATAGTCTTCCCTTTTACGTAGCCAGATACTCCCCACAAAATATACTCTAGTTGTTGTGCTAAAGCCATTTCTGCGTAAAACTCAGCCTTAGGATCAGGAGAATAACCCGTTGCTAATTTTTTAGCTAAACAATCTGTCAATTTAATAGACGTTCTACTTAATTCATCTGGAACATCAATATCTTCATAGAAGATAGCTTTGATAGCTCCCATAGTGTTTAGTGTAAAGATTTACTTTATAAATCTTTCTATCTTAGTAACTATAAAGTAGTAATAATAATCTTCCAAACCCGTAGCTATTAATTATAAGCGTTAGTTAAAAAACAATGGAATGTTGCATTCAATTAATAGTATATGATTTCTACTGGGCTGAAACCTCGCAAAGTTTAAATATTTCTTTGATGACAGCACTATAAAATGGTGATTAAGAGACTAAAGGAAGCGATGGAGAAAAGAAAGCAGAGAAAGACAGAGAAGCTTATAGAGGAGGGAAGGCTTGAAAGCTTCAGGGAAAGCGAGCAGATGCAGAAAGCCGAGCAGGTAAAAAAAGAAGCAGATAGGCTGGCGCACCTGAAGCAGTATGAAACTGCCATTGAAGAATACAACAAGGCCCTGGAGATATATCCCTTTAACGAAAAAGAGAAGATATTCAAAAAGCCGGCAGAGTTCTTTTTCAAGGTTTACTACAATATTGCAGCGTCCTATTCCTTCCTTAACAAATTCAGCAGCTCAATAAAATACTTTGACATGGCATTGAAAATAGAAAATATTGATGATGAAAACAGGGTCAAGGCGCTGATGAGCAAGGGAAACTGCTACTGCATGGCAAAGCAGCTTGTAAAAGGGGATTATGAAGGCGGCGCTTACCAGATAAAAATTGACTCGGAGTTTGATATTGATGAAAAAACAGTAGAGGCTTTAAGGAAGACTGATGAAAAAGAAAACCTGCTTAAGCTTGCGCATGAATGCTTTGCAAAAGCAGCTGAGCTTGACAGGCACAACGCGGATGCGTGGTACAGGAAGGGCCATATGGAGCTGCTGATGGGCAATGTCAAGGAAGCGATGTTTTCATTCGACACCGTGCTTATGGTAAAAAAAGACTATGAAAACAGGGAAGCCATAGAGCTTTTTGACGACATTAAAAGGGAAAAAGGGATAAGCGTAACCCATTCAAAAGTATTTGACAACGAAATGAAGTTCAAGACAAAAACAGGCCATTTTGTCAGGAACAAAGCGGAAAAAATGATTGCCAACTTTATTTTTGACAATAACCTGATGTTCCAGTACAACATTGCTGTTACGTGGGCAGACAAAGACGATTTTAAAGCATCCTTTTTTATACCCGAGCTTGACCTGTACATAGAGCACTTCAAGTTTGACTGCATCAAAGACTACCAAAAGCTTATGAACTGGAAAATAAGCCAATACGAAAAAAATAAAAAAAGGCTTATATACACAACATCTGCGGATGAAAGGAATATAGAGGAAGCATTAAAAATAAAGCTTAAGCCTTATATCGTGCTGTAAAATGGAAATGCTCAGAGTTTTTTTCCCTTTGTGGATTGTCTGGATAATAGTTTTCTTAATTTTATTTGTAATCTTAGCGTTTGTTTTCTGGATTTGGGCAATAGTTGACTGCTTGACCTCCAAGTTAAGCGCAGCTCAGAAAATTTTTTGGCTAATAATAATATTGTTTTTGCATTTTATAGGTGCTTTGGCATATTTTATTTTTTCAAAAGCAAGCAGTGAGGTGAAAATGAAATCAAAAAATTTCAAGGGAAAAAGGCTGTTCAGGAGCAAAAAGAACCGCGTAATAGCGGGCGTCTGCGGGGGAATAGGGGAATATCTTGGCATTGATCCGACAGTAATAAGGCTGTTATGGATATTGTTTACCCTGCTGGGCGGAGCAGGAATATTGGCTTATATAATCGCATGGATTATAGTACCGGAAGAGAAATAATTAAGGCTAAATAAAGAACTTCTTGTTTGGATTTAGTAAAATAATTACTAAAAAGTGGTAATAAATAGAAAGATTTTTAAATAGGCTTTACATCACACAACAAGAGTAGAGAATGTTAAAAGTAGCACATGGCAACATTGAAGAAGCATACCAAAGCGGTAGTATGGCGGATTCAGCAGACACTTTGGAAGAGAAGATAAAGGCTCATGAACTAAGGCCTGGCGCGAGAGTTTTGGAAGATCCCGAGAAAAGCGAGAAGAGCGTATGGGAAAATGGGCTTTATACCAGTACCTTACTTCTACAAGGCATGAGAGATAACAGGCACAGCTTTAAAGTGGACCATGGTGCTACATACAAATCTGCCTCAATCGACCCAACAATCTACGATGATTCCCAAGGAACAGAATTTATAATCATTAAAAAAGACGAGTTAAAAGGAGCTGAATCAGACTATGCAATACGAGCTGACAAATATGAAGATATAAAAGTGCAATTATGTAACGCCAGAGGAGGAGAATCAAGCTATTTGGTAAATGACTTAGAAAAGGCTGGAGGTTTTAAGCTAAATTCTTGGTCAAGTCCAGAAGAGATAAAAAAGAATGATCTTTGGATAGAATTTTTCATTAGAGAAAACAATCCCCCTCCTGAAGATTATAAAATTGCGTAAAATAATTCTAGTTGAGCGCCTATCCACTAGTCAAAGACGTGGTGGCATTACGGCGCTCAAAAATTTGCTAATAAGCTGTCAGCGTCTTCTGGTTTGTTGCTG
>JAHWGX010000009.1 GCA_019323655.1 Candidatus Woesearchaeota archaeon
AAAAAGATTTAATAAGTTCTTCCAATCATTTGGGTATGGTAGTAGGTTCTCTTTCATAGATTATCACCAAGATTTCTATGAAATGCCTACTACTTAATGATTTTTAAAAACACGAAAGTCCAGATTATAGAAAACTTTATATTGTTCAATTAAGGGGAAAGATAAAAAGAGTATTTTAATGAAAACAAATTCACTATGTTCGCAGTTTCCATTTTGAAACTTTATAATGGAAAGGTTAATTCAAAATGAAAATAACCATAGACACAAAAGAGGACAGCCATGAGGAAATAAGGAAGATAATCAGGATGCTTTCCTCCTTGGTTGGAGAGGAAGTAATAAGCAACCAGGGGGATATGTTTGGCAGTGCCCAGTCAGGCGGCAGCCAGTCTGAAGGCTCTGATATTTTTAATATGTTCAGCGCAAATTCCGGAAACAGCACAGATTCCGAAAACAAGGCATCTTCCGAAGATGAAGCTGCTGCAGAAAAAGAGCAGACTGAGGAAGTGGATATAGACATACCGCCAGTAGAGGAGTATCATTAAATCTCTATTACCTTTCCTTTCTTTCCTACACTAATTACTTTTGTCTTGCCTATTTTTTCCTCTATTCCCTCTGCCTCATGGACATGGCTGCAAAGCAGTATATCAGGATTAAATTTCTCTATAGCCTTTCTGACTCCTGAGCTTCCGGGAAAGAAGTCCGTGAATTTTTCAATCCTGCTTCCCGCAGGATGCACATGCGTTGCCATTATTTTTTTGCGCAGGTACTTAATCTTGTCAAAGCCTTTTTTCAGCAGGCTGTAAATCTCCTTCTCATCCAGCTGAAACAGCCCTATGTTTGCCCCTCCGCAGCCAAAAAGCCCCACATCTTTGTATTTTACAGAATAGCCGTGGATGTTTTTTACGCCGTAAAGCTCTGACAGGAAATCGGCAGTGGCAACAGTCTCATGGTTGCCGGGCAAAAGCAGGACTTTCTCCTTTCTCTTTGCAAATGGCCCTATCAGATTTTCTGTGCTTTGGTCTGCCATGGTAATATCTCCGCAAAGAATGACTAAGTCAACATGCTCCTTCATGGCTTTTTCAGCCAGCTTCTCTGCCAGGCCTGTATCTCCGTGGATATCTCCGGCTGCCAATATTCTGAGTTTTTTATGCAATCCTTTTTCTTCTTTGGGCGTCATTCTTACGGATTTCACCTCTCATGCGACGGGTGCTCGTGTCCTAATGCATGCCTCTCCTTCAATTCCTTTATGTGCCTTACCTTGTGCTCTATCAGCCTATTTATATCTTGCGTAAATTCCTCTATAAGCAAAGAAACATGCTCCCCTCCGAGAAAGTGCGGCAAAACAACGTAGTCTGCGCCGGCATCATATAAATCCAATGCCTCTTTTATCTGGCTGGCTGTTACAAAAATTGTGATGCCCTTGTTTTCTTTTCTTGCAGCCTTTATCAGAAGCATGTTGTCTATTTTTGTTGGGACTGTGGATATTACCATTTTTGCCTTTTTGAAATCCAGCCTTTCAAGAATCTCCGCATCCCCCACATCCCCATAAATTGAGGGTATTTTCTGCTCTATAAGGTCTTTTACAACTTCGGGGTTAAAGTCCACTACAAGCAAATTTTTTTTCATCTTCTTCAGAGTCCTGACAATAGTGTAGCCAATCCGGTTGTACCCGCACAATATGATTTCATTTGGCCTTTTTTTCGGCATGTACTCCAGCACTGTGCTGTTTTCTGTCATTTTGTCAAAAAAATCAAGGCAGCCTGAAAATCTGCTGTAAAGGGAATCCTCAAATTTTACAAAATAGGTTGTGAGTGTAATCGTTATTATGGCAAGCAGAACAGTGAGGGAAAAAACCTCCTGGTTTATGTGTCCTAACAGCAGACCTTCTGAGACAATTATAAGCGAAAACTCCGAGATTTGCGCAAGGGAAATTGCTGTCAGGAAAGATGTCCTTTTTTTGTAGCCGAAAAATGAGGTTGTAAACATTATTATGAGCGGCTTTGCAAAGATGACCAGCAAAAGAAAAATTATCAGCGGCTTCAAAATAAAGTCAAAGCTGCTTAACAATAATTCCATGCCAAGGGAAACAAAGAATATCACTGAAAAGAAATCCCTAAGCGACCGGATTTTTCCGATAATCTCTATGTTGTATGGCAGGTTTGCCAGGGAAACTCCTGCTATAAACGCCCCTATCACAATAGAAAAGCCCATGTAGTTGAATAAAATGGAATAAAGCAAACTTATTGATACTGCTGATATAAACAGCAGTTCCTGGCTTTTGGCCGCAAAAGAAAACAAGGAGGGAAAAACAAGCTTGCTTATCAGGATTGCAATAAGCAGGGCAATAAGGCCCTTGACTATGGAAAGGAATAGTATAAGGAAGGAAAACTCTTTTAAGGTTACTAAAACAGAAAGCACTATTATTGCCGCAATGTCCTGCATTAACAATATCCCCACTATGATTTTTCCGTGCAGCGTGTCAATTTCCTTTTTATCTGACAAAAGCTTGACAACAACCATAGTTGAGCTGAAGGCAATAATTATGGCAAGATAAGCTGCTTGGATAACAAAAAATCCCAGAAGCAGGGATACTATGAAAGCGAGCGTAAAAGTAGAGAGTATCTGCACTATTCCACCTAACGAGGCTACAAGTCCAACATGCTTAAGCTTCCTGATGTCTATCTCCAAACCGACTATAAACAACAAAAATGCTATGCCGATTTCTGACAATGTTGTTATTACTTCTGTGTTTGTTATTAAGCCCAAAATAGGGCCTAAAATTACTCCAGTCAGTATGTAAGCGGGAATCAATGGCTGCCTGAAAAGCTTGGCAAAGTACGCCAAAACAGTTGCAATGATAATCACCAATGCTATCTCCGAAAATATGTCCATTTTATCTTACAGTATTTCTATGCCTCCCTTATCCCTTATTTGCCTGGCGCTTTTCTCATTCAAATCAAGCTCTATGACATCATTTTGCTTTAAGTGCTCTTCCAATTCCTTTCTTGTCCTGCCCGTCAAAAAAGCCAAATCCTCCAGATTCATTTAGCCACCTTTTTTATTTTTAGGATAAACCCTTCCTTGTGCTTCTTAAACTCAACTTCTGTTCCTTTGGCTAAGCCTTCATACTCTGCAAGAATCTTTGGAATAGTCAACACAAGCTGCCCTGAAGGAAGTTTTTGCACGCGTACCATAATAGTATTCTTAATAGTTTTTTTATTATTTATTTAATTATTTTTTTTATTATTTTGATTAATAGTATTTAAATGTTGCGGTTACGAATCATCAGAAATAGCCAATCTTAGACTTTAAATTCCCAATCTCCCCTACCATATCGCTTGCAAGATAAGTAAATCCTTTTTTCTTTTCTAACAAAATATCTCCAATCAAACCATTAAAGTATGCCGCATTTATCGCTGACTGCAGCAGAGACACGCCCTGTCCCAAAAAACCAACACACAGTCCAGCTAAAACATCTCCTGTACCGGCTTTTGTCATTCCTGCATTGCCTGTTTTATTACAGTAAGTTTTAGAAACAGATATTATCTTATCGACAGGGCCTTTTAACAAGGTAATATTATTCCTTAGGTGTTGCCTGAAATTATCTGTTCCCAGGCCTGAATTTTTTAGTAAAATCTTAAATTCCCCTGCATGCGGCGTAAGAATTGCATTCTTAACGTCCTGCAGTCTTATGTGCTTCAAAGCGTCTGCATCAACAACCAATGGTTTTTTTGTTTCCTTAGTATATTTCTTAACAAAGCTTTTTGCATGCATTCCTATGCCGTTGCCAATCAGAACAGCATCAAAATTTTTTTCCAGTTTAAGCAAATCCTTTGCCCTTGAAGCGCAGAAATCATCTCCTTTGTATTTCTTAACAACCAAATCAGGAGTTAAGGCATTGATTGCCCAGCCAACCTTCTCAGGAACAGCAACAGTTACCCAGTCAACACCGCTTCTTAAGGCTGCAAGTCCTGCAAGGGCAACTGCTCCAACATAGTCTTTACTTCCGCCAATAACAAGAACCTTGCCGTTGTCGCCTTTTCTGCCGGACTTTTTTCTTGTTGGCAGCTTTATGTCTCTTTTTGATATGCAGCGCATTTTATTTATACTGGCTTTTTTATTGAAACTTATGCCTTAATCCCAATATCTGCAATAACAGTCTTATCTTTGTAGGCCTCAAGGCCTTTTTTTATGTCATGCATTGTTATTATAAGGTCAGGATCAAGGAAAACATTTGCCTTTTCCCCAGTGTCCGGGTTTATTCCCGAAGGAACGTCAACAGACACCTTGTATGCTTTTGATTTTCCCATGTTTCTTATTAATGTTGCCAAAGGGTCTGTTATTTCTCCGCCTATTCCGGTGCCGAAAATAGCGTCGATTATTAGGTCATAATCAGAAAAATCAACTGATTCCAGATTAAGCATCTGCAGCTTTTCATTATTCTCTATTTTCTTAAAATTTGCTGAAGCCTCCGCCCTTAATTTTGACTCGTCTCCGACAAAAAGCACATCGACTTCCGCATCATTGCATAAGTGCCTTGCGGCAACAAAACCATCTCCGCCATTGTTCCCGTGGTAAGCGACAATAAGAATCCGCTTGTTTTTCAGATCAAACTTTTCTTTCAGAATATTGTAAACCGCCTTGCCTGCATTCTCCATTAGGACACCCTTGGGTATGCCGCAGGTCTCTTCCAAATGCCTCATTTCCTGTGTGGTTATCATCCTTTACCGACTAAGTATCTTAATCATTTATAAAGTTTAATGTTTTTTAGACGGATTTGGCTGTTCCAATAAAAATTTTCCAATCATTTCCTTTGCATCAATGTTCCCGTCAAACCTTTTTATCAGCTCTTCCGTGCTTTTGATATAGCCGGACTGCTCAAGAAAATCAGTAAAGTCTATTTTTTCTGCATTTCCAAACCTTTTTAAGAATAAATTGTAGGGATAATTCATTGCAGGCCTTAAAAGCTTCTTTTTCATCAAGCCTATAATTGTATGGTTTACCCATTCTGTTATAAAGTCAAACTGCACAGCGTTCTCAAACGATCCGTCTGGAAATGCTTCTGAAAGAAACCTGACCATTGCATTGTAATCTTCCGGTATCGAAGGCATTAATTTTTCAATTCCGCAGCATGTTCCAAACAAGTCTTCTTTTTTCGGCTCTTCTCCTGTATTAAGAAATGGCCCCCTGTTAAAGGGGAATAATCTGCAAATGTAAGCCCGCTTTGTATGGTAAATCAGGCATTTTTTGTCCCTTAGGAAAGGGCACGCATCAGCGTCCATAAAGTATGTGACAATAATCGCCTTGTTTGAATCTAAGTCAAGAATTCCCCTTGAGGGATTGATTTTAGCGTCAACATTTGCTTCGTGCTGCCATTCCCTGAATCTTTTTGCCTCCCAGCCCCATAAGGGAAAAGACATTTTTTTTATCGGAACCAGCTGGACCAAAGGCAGCTTTCCATAAGCCATTTTTTCCATAAACTCACTGTCTTCCTTGGGCATCATGCCCCTGATATGGCTGCAGCAGTTTCCGCACTGCGTGCATCTGAAGATTTTTTCGGGCCGGGCTTCATTCAGTTTCATTGGCATTAAGCCCGGCTTATTAGTATTTTAAGGTTTTGATTTTTCAGTCTAAACTGCCTAAAAAACCAATAAGTTTTTAAATATGGGTCTTAATGGTATACCAAGGTATACCAATGAGGGAAATAACTACCATAAAGCTGTCAAAGAGGACTGTAAAAATCCTGAATATCCTAAAGATCCACCCAAGGCAGGCTTATGAGGAGGTTATCCTGGAATTATTGAAAACCAGGAGAAAATTCAACAAAAAGGGTTATTATAATATAAGCCAATTTGCATTCCTGTTTATTGCTGTGATCGTTGTAATTTCCGGATTATTCTTTATCAAAGGAGGTATCACCGGAATGGTGGTTTTTGAAGAAAACAGTTGCGCTCAGCAACTAAATCTGGAGTTAAATAACAATTCTGAGCATATGCTGTTTTTGGAAAATGCAGGAAAATTAAAAAATATAACCTTAAGCGGATCCATAGGGCAAAATGCATCTGCAAGAGCCTACATAGAGAATAACCATAAAAAATATCTGATTTTTGACAGTAATGAGCTGTATGGGAAAGAGGCCGCAGGAATAAGCGGCGGCAAAGTAAATAAAACAGCAATAAACCTCTCTTCAAGCCAGGCAATAATCATAAACCTGGAATATAAGTCAGGCAGTGTTTATGATACAAATGATGATGGAATAGAAACTTTAACAGGAGTTGTTGACTTAACAGTTGAGAATACGCAGTTTAACCAGAGTTTTAATGAAGAGGGGCTGTGCACAAGATGGGAGACTTATTCTGTTGAAAATGACGAGTCGACTACAGTTTGTTATGGAGGTAGCCAGTGTTGCAGCTTCATCGGCCTGATTTCAAATAAGCCCCAATGGAACGAATCGTTTTACTCTGTTTATGGGCAGTATGGAGCCTCCTTCAATAATATTGTTTCAGCGCAAGTGCTGTATGTGGACTATAATTTAAGCCCAGATAACCCCTATTCCCAGATTTATCACTCTGAATGGGATGCTTTAGCTGTTAAGCACTATGAACCAATAATCAGCTTTGAAGATATTTGCATAGAAACCTGCATTTTGGAGGATTTTGATAAAAATGAATACAAATTAATTTTTGAAGTGGATAAGGGCACTTTAAAGGTTGGTGCAATAACCTATGCCCTGGAAGAGGAAAAAAATAAAACGATTGATTTGGAAGTGGAAAACGAGAGCGATATCCCAATTTTAAAAGTAACTCCAAACCTGATTACAAAGAAAAAAGATTACAGATCTGATGAGGATATTGAGCTGGACTTTGAATATTTAACAGAAGAAGAGTTGATAAGGCAGGGAAAATCATCGGCAAAGTCAGAAAAAGAAAAGCAGAATAAAAAATGGGTAACCGGCACTGAAATTATAGAAGCGTTGGTTTATGATTCCAACAGCAATCTGGTTGGTATTGATGTGGGAATTGAGGAAGTAAGGGAAGGCAGATTCAAGATTACCTTGCCAAAGCAGAGAGCATTTAAAGCAGGTGAATACGCAGTAAAAGTAGAACTGGTAAAAGATGGAATTAGCTATGTACAAGAACAGGACTTTACATGGGGAGTCCTGGCTATAAATGTAAATAAGTCAGTTTACCTGGAAAACGAAGATGCGTTTATTGGAATTGCTGTTCTTGATGACCAGGGACATATGGTTTGTGATGCAGGTGTTACTTTGGAGATTGTTAATCCGGACAATGAAAAAACAATTTTAACAACTGATAAGGGGGATATTAAAATAAGCCCAGAATGTGAAGTGTATGGCTTTACAAATTTGCCTGATTATTATGCTTCTTATTCAGTCTCTGGAACCGGAACTTATACAATGAATTTGACTGCAGACACATTCAATGGCGTTAGGACAATCACAGACAGCTTTATTGTCCAAAGCTCTGTTGACTTTGATGTTGCAAGAGAGGGGCCTACGAGAATTTATCCGTCGATTTCGTACAATATGAGCTTTACAATCAATGCTAATAAAAATTATAATGGGATAATTAATGAATATGTTCCTGCTAGCTTTAAAATAAAACTACAAGATGGCCTAACCGTAACAGAAGTTGGAGATACAAAGATATTGAGCTGGAATGTTGATTTGAAGAAAGGCGATACTGCCCGCTTATATTATGAATTTGATGCTCCTGATATAAGCCCGGAATTCTACTTGTTGGGGGCTTTGGAGATTGGCTCATGGAAAGAGTCCAGAAACTGGATGATTGCATCAGACCCGACATACACCCTGACAATAAATGCTTTTTTTGATGACGAAGCAGATAATACAATACTGGAGGGGACTGACGATTTACAACTTACAGTAACCATAAGCGACGATAACGATAAGGCAGATGCAGATTTATATATAGACGACGGGACTACAAGAATTGATGGAGATTGTGATGACGAAAATGATAATTTTTATGTTACTGCTTGTCAAGTTGATGGAACAAGGTGCACTGCTTGTGATACTGGGACAGGCGTACATTCTTGTCGTGGAAATGGAGTTTCAGGAGTTGACAATAGCTGGACAATAGAAGTGTGCTCTGGGGGTTCAGCAGGTTCTCCTTACACTTTTAATGTCCAGGCAGAAAATCTGGGCAATAGTGTAGTTGTGGATAGTGTGCCTTATCCAAATCCGGATTCAATTACAGTAGAAGCACCCGCAGATACAACACTCCCAGCGATTAACTGCTCGTTCAACAAGTCAATTGGCGATGTTTACCAGTACGATGTCCTGAACTTTAGCTGTAACGCGTCTGACAATGCAGCTTTAAGCACACTGAATATGAGTTGGAATTATACTACCGGAACAGTTTACTCAAACTATACAGCTGCAGGATTATCTGCAGGCAGAAGCAATGACACACCTATAACAGACACTTATGGAAATGTAATCAACTTTACTGGCTACGCAGCAGACAGCTCAGGAAATGTAAATCAGAATAGCACTTTGATTGATATAAAAGACAATGTCGTTCCTGTAGTAAATACAACCTTAAACAAATCGGTAACAAGCATATATTCCGGAGATGTAATTAATATAACTGCTAACATAACTGATGAAGTCGGGTTAAGCTTCTGCCAGTTTGTGCATAACATGTCAGGATTCTTTAATATAACAAATGTTTCATTGTCTGGAACCGAAGCACAATGCTCTAATGCTACTGAGATATTGCTAGGGCCTGGAAATGTAATTAACTTCACTATAAGGGTGAATGATACCTCTAATAACTGGAGGATGAATGATACTGTAATAGCAGTTGCTGATAATATTGCTCCTGTTGTTAATGCGACATTAAACAAATCTGTAAGTGCAATTTACCTACATGGCATAATAAACATAACCGCAAACATCACAGATGAAGTCGGGTTAAGCTTTTGCCAGTTTGTGCATAACATGTCAGGATTCTTTAATATAACAAATGTTTCATTGTCTGGAACCGAAGCACAATGCTCTAATGCTACAGAGATATTATTAGGTTCAGGAAATGTAATCAACTTCACAATAAGGGTGAATGATACCTCTAATAACTGGAGGATGAATGATACTGTAATAGCAGTAGCAAATAGACCGCCGCCCCAAGCAAGCATAGCAAACGCATCCAGCTTGTTTTACAATGCAAACCAGACATTTAATTTAACGCCGGTTACAGATGCTGATAGTGATGCAGTAACATATTCCTGGTCCTATAACCTGACAGACGGAAGCTATGTGCATATACAGGCAGGAGAAACTTTGACTTCCTGGGCAACTAATTTAACAGACGGAACTTATGGAATATTAGTAAATGCTTCTGATAATGAAGATAATACAAGCTCAGCTTACTTTAACTTTACAATAGACTCTCTTCTACCTGTAGTAAATACTACCTTGAATAAATCATTTGCAGATATTGGCTATGGAGACGTTATTAATTTAACTGCTAACATAACTGATGAAGTTGGGTTAAGCTTCTGCCAGGTTATCATCAACCAGTCTGGCCCAGCAGATATGCACATAATCAACATTTCCCTTGACGGCGCAGCAAATGCACAATGTTCAAACAAATCGGATATTAATGTCGTTGGGGGAAATGTAATTAACTTCACTATAAGGGTGAATGATACCAGCGATAACTGGAGGATGAATGATACTGTAGTAACAGTGGCTGATAATATTGCTCCTGTTGTGAATACCACCTTAAATAAATCGTTTATGAACATATTAGAGAATGACCTAATAAACATAACAGCAAACATTACAGATGAAGTTGGATTGAGTTTCTGCCAATTTGTGCATAACATGTCTGGAATAGTAAATATAACAAATGTTTCATTGTCTGGAACTGAAGCACAGTGCTCAAATGCAACTGAAATACTACTTGGTTCGGGAAATGTAATTAACTTCACTATAAGGGTGAATGATACCTCTAATAACTGGAGGATGAATGATACTGTAATAGCAGTTGTTTCGGGAGACACAACACCGCCAGGGATAAATATAACCAACATTAACGAAAGTAACGGTCAAAGCACAAGAATAAATGATGTTTTGAATATAAGCTGTCAGGCATTTGACAGTCCAGCAATAGGAAATATAACCTTTAACCTTACTGGTAACTCGGACTTGTATCATTTCTCATTTGCCCTTTCTGGAGATGCTGCCAACTTTTCACAAAATATAACAATGAATGTAACAAGGAACAATGTCATAAATGCCACCTGCTGGGCTGCTGATAGTGCGGGTAATTTAGCCCAAAACTCAACTTTGATAACCGTAGCAAATAGACCGCCGCCCCAAGCAAGCATAGCAAACGCATCCAGCTTGTTTTACAATGCAAACCAGACATTTAATTTAACACCGGTTACAGATGCTGATAGTGATGCAGTAACATATTCCTGGTCCTATAACCTGACAGACGGAAGCTATGTGCATATACAGGCAGGAGAAACTTTG